>NZ_KV798500.1:0-391625 GCF_001809695.1 Corynebacterium sp. HMSC063A05
CCCGGAAAAGACACACTTTTCTTTACTTAACCCGTAAACGGCGAGCACACTACCCAGGGCAGATACAAGAAAACCCCCGGTCATTTCGACCGAGGGATTTTCTACTGGTGGAGCTAACGGGACTCGAACCCGTGACCCCCACACTGCCAGTGTGATGCGCTACCAGCTGCGCCATAGCCCCAGAATCAACATCGAAGTGGCTTTCACCCTCCGCTGTGGACTCCTCAAAGGCTACATGGCACTGTCATGTATCACCAAATCCGCATGTAGAACACTCTTTTACGCATTCGCCGAGTACCCCAAAGCGGATCTGCCGAACATGAACTGAAGATGAATCGTGTGAGCGTGCACGGATCCTAGCGCAGGGCCACCTTGACCCACTGCCCCAGTCCGCCATCACCGGAAATGTTCTCCAGAATATCCTTGCCATCGACAAAGACATGCGGCGAGGAAACCTTGCCCAAGCGCTTCTCAAGGTCATCGAAGTTAGCGTCTGCGCTTGCCTTGGCCTCGGTGGTGTCGATGCCGGAGCGGACTTCGCTGACAATTTCGTCAGCGACACCGAGCTGCTCCAGGCGGTCAGCCAGCTCGTCATTGCTCCACGTGACGGAGTTCTGCTGGTCAACCATCATCATTGTGCGGAAGTTCCAATATGCGCGAGCATCCCCGGTCTCAGCAATCTTGCGGGCAGTCGCGTAGATGCGAGTGGAGTGACCGTCACGCTGCTCCTTCTCCTGACCATCCAGGAAGTTCAGCGTGCGGTATTCAGCGACTAGCTTGCCGTCATTTAGCGCCTTGAGCTCATCATCGTGGCCCTCTTCGCTCATCTGAGCACAGTAGTGGCACGAGAAGTCCTCAAAAATCGTGGCTGTTTTAGCCCCTTCGGCGCCGTCCTTGCTTAGCCGGATGACATCACCGTCGAGTGCGACGGAGAAGTCGACGTCCTCATCTGGAAGTCCCTCAATCGGCTGCGACCGGCCGATGTAGATAACTCCGCCGATAACAACAACAACGACAGCAAGAAGGGCAATCAGGCCAACGACGAAGCCACTGCCCTTTTCATTTGGGTTCTTAATCTTCTGACTCACACCGCTTACGATAGCGGTGTTTTCTTGCCAATGACACAATTGTGCCTGAGAAAACGGGAATGGTTGCTAGACCCCATCGCCTTACTTCAGCCCACTTGCCCTATTGCTTAGGCTTAAAAATCTAGCGGGCGGGCTAGGCGTAAATGGCAAACTTCTTCCACGGCCATACGTACACAAATACAGCCAACGCCAAAAAACCTATGTCTCGGGCAATTGACTTGAGATATGAAACTGCGTCAGCGTTCTCGTCGTAGCCACCGCCACCAAAGCAGCCGCAGTCAATCTGCAGTCCGCGCGCCCACGCCGAGATAATGCCTCCGACGAACACCAGCAAGAGCGCTCCTGACAATACTGCTACCGGACGCAGGAAAAGCCCCAATACCAGTAAGAGTCCAAGGATGACTTCGAAGGCGGGCAGCGCAACCGCTACCATCGGCACCAAGTCGCTCGGCAGCAGTTCATAAGCTTGCACTGCCTGACGCGATTCCAGCGGGTTCAGCAGTTTGATAAGACCCGAGTACAACCAAACTGCAGCTAGGCCGAATCGGGCCACCACGCCTACGAAATTCTTCATACACAGAAATATTAGTACAGGTTAACTGCTTACAGTTAGCCCAACGGCTACCGATTATCCGTTCAGAACTGCCGCGACCACGTCCTGTGCCTCAGCCTGAACCTGTGCCAGGTGATCCGCTCCCTTGAAGGACTCCGCGTAAATCTTGTACTTATCTTCAGTGCCCGACGGGCGTGCTGCGAACCAAGCGTTCTCCGTAACCACCTTGAGGCCACCAATCGCAGCGCCGTTACCCGGCGCTTCAGTCAGTTTGGCTGTGATGGTCTCCCCAGCCAGGGTGTCGGCCTTGACCTGCTCCGGCGAGAGCTTCTTCAGGATTGCCTTCTGCTCACGGGTTGCGTCCGCATCGGTGCGGGCGTAAGCCGGGGCACCGTACTTATTGGCGAGCTCTGCGTAGAGCTGCGATGGAGTCTTCTCGGTCACGGCCTTGATCTCGCTGGCCAGGAGGTCCAGGATGATGCCGTCCTTATCGGTAGACCACACAGTGCCGTCGTGACGCAGGAACGATGCGCCGGCGGATTCTTCACCACCGAAACCGATGGTGCCGCCGAGCAAACCCGGGACGAACCACTTAAAGCCGACTGGAACTTCCACTAGCTTGCGACCCAAATTGGCGACGACGCGGTCAATCATCGACGAAGACACCAGCGTCTTACCGACCGCGGTGTCCTGCGACCAGCCCGGGCGGTGTGCGAAGAGGTAATCAATGGCAACGGCCAGGTAGTGGTTCGGGTTCATCAAGCCTGCGTCCGGTGTCACAATTCCGTGACGGTCCGAGTCCGCGTCATTGCCGGTGGAGATGTCGAACTTATCGCGGTTACCAATCAACGACGCCATCGCATTCGGTGAGGAGCAGTCCATACGAATCTTGCCGTCTGTATCCAGCGTCATAAAACGCCAGGTCGCATCAACCAGCGGATTGACCACAGTCAGATTTAGGTTATGCGCATCGCCAATTGCACCCCAGTAATCCACCGACGCACCACCCATTGGGTCAGCGCCGATACGCACGCCGGCATCACGGATGGCGTCGAGGTTGACAACATTCGGCAGGTCCGACACGTATGCGTTGAGGTAGTCGTGCTTTACGACGAGGTCAGCGGCCTTATCCACCAGCTGGCGCTTAACCCCATCCAGGCCCTTAGCCAGGTATTCATTGGCACGAGCTGCAATCCAGTCCGTCGCATCCGCGTCCGCCGGACCACCGGTCGGCGGGTTGTACTTAAAACCACCATCTCGTGGCGGATTGTGGGAAGGGGTAATCACGATGCCGTCGGCACGCGCGGAGCTACTACCCGTCGGACCGCCCTCCACGTCGCGGTTATACGTCAGAATCGCGTGACTGACGGCCGGGGTCGGCGTGTAGCGATCCTGAGCGTCAACCATCACGGTAATGCCGTTGGCCGTGAGCACCTCGAGGGCGGAAATCATTGCCGGCTCGGACAGGCCGTGGGTATCGCGGCCAACGTACAGTGGGCCTTCAATGCCCTGGCCCTTGCGGTAATCCACGATGGCCTGAGTAGTGGCGTGAATGTGGTCTTCGTTGAAAGCGCCGTCGAGGGAGGAACCGCGGTGACCGGAAGTACCGAAGACGACCTTCTGGTCGGGGTTATTCGGGTCCGGGTGCTTTGTGTAGTAGGCAGTGACCAGTTCCGCGACATCGATAAGGTCGGATGGCTGGGCCAATTGCCCGGCGCGCTCATGAGCCATTGTGGGTATCCTCCTGCTAAATCGGCGAACTGCGCAACCGCCGATTTCATTGCCGACCAACCGGCCGAGACAAAGAAACCGAACTTAGATGCGCTTCCTCCTCTCCAGTGTCCCCGTTTTAGGGACAGCGCGCATGGCAAGAACCACTCGGTAAGGCAAACTCGCCCCTGCAATAGGGTGCATCAGATAGATTGCCGCGTGCCGATGGGAGCACCTTCTCGAAAGGATTCCGGGCTGCCGGCACCTGTCTCCTGTCCCCCCCCCTTAGCCGCTGTGCTAGCGTTTTCACCGTGAATGAGGAATCTGTTGCTCCGAAGCTGCCATCAGCAGGACGAGCGCAGGGTCTGACAGCTCTGGCCGTGGCCGGCGGCGCCGCTGTTGGCGCAGTAGGTCGCTTTCTGTTCGGAGCGGCGATCGATGCAATCGTTGGCTCGGGAATTAGCGCAATCTCGACGACTGTCATCAACTTACTGGGCTGCCTTCTCTTCGGCCTGGTCAGCAGTATCGCGTTTGCTAATCCTCGGCTTTCCGCTTTCTGCGGTACTGGCTTTTGTGGCGGCTTCACCACTTTCTCCGCCTTTGTCATTCTCCTATTGGCACAGGCGGACACGTCAGTCGTGCTGATTGTGAGCGTTGGGCTTATTCACCTGCTGTGTTGTCCCCTCGCCTACTGGTTGGGAACCAAGTGTGCGCGGGAGGTTGCGGAATGACCGGCGATCTCCTCAGTTCTTTTCCCTCGGCACTCTCTGCCATTCTCGCTATCGCAGTTGGCGCCGCAGTAGGTGGAGCGCTGCGCTATACGCTGGCCGAACTTGCGGTGAAGTGGGCTGATTCCAAACTGCCCGGAACGTGGACCGCGAATATGATTGCCTGCTTCGTCGCCGGTGCCGCTGCTGTGGTGTGGTCGCGGGGAACGTCGACAAGCGACGGCATGACCCCTGCCCTGGCCTATGCGACGGTGATGATTGGCTTCGCCGGCGGCCTGTCGACGTGGTCCACACTCGCCGGAGAGATCACACGCCTTAAAAACCAACACTTTTGGAGGGCATGTGGGTACGTTGCTCTCACACTGATTGGCGGAATGATCTTTGTTTTCGCCGGAATGCGTTTACCCCCACTTGTGGCGAATTAGTAGCGCAATAATCATTTTCTGAGAATTTAATGATTGGGTTTAGGCTTTCTACCAGTAAAGTTCCACAGCATGGAAAGCTTCAGCGATTTTGTCTCAGCGGCGGATAGTTTTATTTGGAGTCCGTACCTCCTCATCCCCGCGCTGATCGGCACCGGAATCATCTTGACCATTCGCCTGGGCGCAATTCACCTGGTCAAACTCGGCTCGGCACTGCGCCTCGGACTCATCGACCGTAACGACGACGACGCCGAGGGAGATATCACCAACTACCAGGCGCTGGCGACGGCTCTCGCGGCAACTGTCGGTGTCGGCAACATTGTCGGTGTCGCTACCGCAATCGGCTTAGGTGGACCCGGTGCGCTGTTCTGGATGTGGGTAACCGGCCTGCTAGGTATGGCATCGAAGTACTCCGAGGCATTCCTGGGCGTGAAGTACCGCCAGACCGATGCAGCTGGCGAACAGTCCGGTGGTCCGCAGTACTACCTGCGCAAGGCCATCCCGAATGGTTTTGGTAAGACGCTGGGCATTCTCTTCGCCGTCTTCGCTGCGCTGGCGGCGTTTGGTATCGGCAACCTAACCCAGGGCAATGCCGTGGCCTCGAACCTGGAAAACAGCTTCGACATCGATCCGACGCTCTCCGGCATGATTATGTTCATCCTGGTAGGTGCAGCTCTGATGGGTGGCATTAAGTCGATTGGCCGCATCACCGCCAGCTTTGTGCCGATGATGATTGTGCTCTACATCGGTGCGGCCGTGTGGGTGCTCGTCGCCAATGTCTCGGCGCTGCCCGAAACCTTCAAGCTCATCTTCACCGATGCTTTCACCGGCACCGCGGCCGTTGGTGGGTTCGCAGGATCCACGCTCATTCTCGCCCTGCAGATGGGTGTTGCCCGCGGTCTGTTCTCCAACGAGTCGGGCCTGGGTTCCGGTGCTATCGCCGCTGCCGCCGCATCGACGACTCACCCAGTTCGTCAGGGTTTGGTCTCCATGACTCAGACCTTCATTGACACCATCATCGTCGTGTCCTTCACCGGCCTGGTTATCATCAGCACCGGTGTTTGGCAGGATGGCAACGTCGACACTGGCGCTCTGACCGCTGAGGCATTCTCCCGCGGTCTGCCGGGTCACTGGGGTGGCACCATCGTCACGCTGTCGGTTGTCTTCTTCGCATTCTCCACCATGCTGGGCTGGTCCTACTACGGTGAGCGCGCCTTCGAGTCCCTGGTCGGTCGCCGCGGCACCGGCCTCTACCGTGCGGTCTTCACCTGCGTGGTCTTCGTCGGCGCGGTAACTCAGCTGGAAACCGTCTGGTCCGTCGCCTCGGCCCTCAACGGCCTGATGGCGCTGCCGAACCTCATCGGTCTAATTGTCCTGTCCGGGCTCATCGCGCGTGAGACAAAGGCATACCTCGAATTTGACCCTCAACTTCGAGCAACGGCTGCGGAAATCGACAAGTGGCAGTCTCAGCAAGACTTCGAGGCTTTCAGCAAGAACTAACTGAAACTACCTGCTGCCCGTAAGGGCTACGGCAAAACTACGAGCAGGTCTGCGCGGTCTCCGGCTTTTCGATTGCCGCAAGCGCGTCGTCAAGCACAGAGACCTTTACCAACTTCATATCGCCTCGGTCGGCAGTCACAGCTTCTGCGCAATTGCCTTCCGGCACGAAGAACATTTCGGCGCCCTCATCTCGGGCAGCCGAGATTTTGTGTGTAATGCCACCGATTTCGCCCACGTTGCCGGCAGCGTCAATAGTGCCAGTGCCAGCGAGGTGCTGCCCCTCGGTCAGATCGCCTGGACTCAGCTTGTCAATCACTCCAAGCGTCATCATGAGACCCGCCGACGGACCTCCAATGCCGCTGAGCTGGTACTCAACTTTGGTGTCGTCCGCGGATTGCGCCCCCATCCCCACGCCGAGCAGCGCGGCATTCTTTTGATGCGGGTTTTCCGCCAGTGTCACAGAAATATCGACGGCTTTCTCGGGGGCAGAGTCCTCGCCCTTAGCAGCCTTCTGCTTATCGACGGTTGCAGGCTTGACCCTCAACGTGACAGTATCGCCCGGGTTGCGTCCGGCAATAATCGCCTTGACTTGCTCGGGCTTGCTTACTGCCACCCCATCCACTGCGAGAATCACATCGTCTTCATGCAGTCGCCCATCGACGGGACTATCCGGCACTGTGTAGGCGACGGTGACTTCCATCGGCAACCCGAGATGTGCCAGTGCAGCGGAGGTGGCGTTGGCCTCCGACTCGGTGAATGCAGCCTTGTTCTCCTCTTCCACCTCGTCCTGGCTCTGGCCCGGAGGGAAGACCGCCTCAATGGGGACGATATCGTTGTCACGATCAAACCACAGGCCAATGACCTGCGGCAATGTCAGGTTATGCCTGACTGCGACGGTTGTCATATCCAGCGTGCCCTTAGAGCGTTCGGAGTCCGCAGCACTGCCGCTGACCGAGATAATGCTCTTTCCCTCGACATCGCTGAGGACGTCGAAGACCGGGCCAGGCCCCTGCGCGGCATAGGGAACTGTCAGCGTTGGCAGCGAAAGCACAGTTGCCAACGCGGCGATGGGCACAGCGCCCGCAACAAGAGTTTGGGTACGACGATTCACAAATAACACCCTACATTCTCGCTATCTGCCTACTGGACACCTGATGAATGTTGTTCGTGTCTGTTCGCTGGGCGCGAAGTTGCCAATAAAGTGGTGCTTTTAAGTACTCACGCGGGTCATTGCCCGGTACGGTGGGAGCATGAGTTCTAACGGATTTGGCTTTGGTCCGAACGACAATGATGACGATCGTGACGACGCTGGCAACAATGACTCCGGCCAGGGCGGTCAGGGCGGCCAGGGCGGTCCTTTCGGTTTCTTCGGGTTCCCCTTCGGTGGCATGGGCGGCGCCGGTGGCTTCGGTTTCGGCGGCCCCGGGCAGCCCGGCAGCGGCGCCTCTGGCAAAGGAGAACAGCCGAACTTGGGCGATATTCTCAACCAGTTCGGCGAGATGTTCTCCGGCATGGGGCAGCGATTCCAGGAGTCTAACTCTGGCCCTGTCAACTACGACGCGGCCGAGCGCGTTGCGCGGACCCGTCTTGGTAACCCAGCTCCGGTGAAGGACTCGGCCCGCGAGGCGCTGTCTGATTCCTTGCGCCTGGCCGAACTGTGGCTAGATGACGTCACCTCCCTTCCCGCTGGTGTCAACCGCGTAGAAGCGTGGAATAGCCTGCAGTGGTTGGAGAACACCAAGTCGACATGGACTCGCCTTGTCGATCCCGTCGCCAGCCGCATGAGTGATGCCTCCCTCGAGGGCGTTCCAGAAGAAGCTCGCGAGATGATGGGCCCGATGCTGGGCATCATGCGTCAGATGAACTCGATGAGTTTCGGTACTCAGCTAGGCAATGCGCTGGCTGAATTGGCACAGACGAGCCTGACTGGTTCTGACCTCGGGCTGCCGCTACACACCACTGGTGCGGCGGTACTGCTGCCAACACATCTAGTTACTCTCGCAGAGGAACTCGAGGTTCCAGCGCGCGATCTGTTTATCTACGCCACTGCCCGTGAAGCTGCACACCAACGTCTTTACGACCGCGTGCCATGGCTGGCTGAACGCATGATTTCCTCTGTCGAGGAGTACGCCGCTGGCATCGTCATCGACTACTCCGCGATCGAAGAGGCCGCCCGCGGTCTGGATATTGAGAACATGCAGGATCCGCAGCGTATGCAGGAGGCTATGAGTCAGCTGCAAAATATGGATCTGAGTCCGAAGATTCGTTCTCGTAACGAGAATGCTCGTACTCGTTTCCAGACGCTGCTAGCACTGGTCGAAGGGTGGGTGGACATGGTTGTCACCGATGCCCTCGGTGAGCGTCTACCGGGTGCCGCACAATTGGATGAAGCCTGGCGTCGTCGCCGCGCCACCGAAGGTGCTGAGCAGGCGCTGGAGAAGGCCACCGGCATTGACCTCGGCTCCCCCAAGGTGCGTGAGGCAACCAACTTGTGGCACCGCCTGACCACCGCTGTGGGCATCGAGCGACGTGACAAGGTCTGGGATCACCCGGACTTCCTGCCCGTAGCAGAAGATTTGGATGAACCCGCGGCCTTTATTGACTCGGTTCTTGGCGGTTCGGACAACGATGACTTCGACCCGATCGCAGAGCTTGAAGAGCAGCTGCGCAAAGAAGCCGAAAAACGCGCGGCTGAGGGCAAGGACAGTGACACCGACGAGGACAATTCTGGCGACACCGATGACGATAAGTAGCTAGTTAGCTCTGGGTTCCCCAGCGCTGATACGCCTCTAAATAGCCCCGTGCCCGTTCGTGGTACGGGGCTTTTGCCGCCCAATACCAGAACTCTTCGGTATGACCCCCGTCGACGAAAGTGTGCACCAGTTCGTGCACAATGACATCGTCGAGGACGTACCCCGGGACGTCGGCAAGCCTGTGCGAAATGCGAATACGTCCCGGACTATCGACGCCGCCGGTGACCGATGCCCACCTGCGCGACATGTTCTTGACCCATTTGATTGACTCAAACCGCGGGCGATCTTCCAGCACCGTACGCGAGAGCAGCCGTGCGCGGCGCTCCAGCTCGGAATTATCCAGGTTGCTGCCAACTTTCTTCCGCACTCGCGCCACAATTTCATTGACCTGCTGTTTTTCCGCAGCGGCGCTGAGGTCGTCCGGAACCATGACAATGATTCGGTTTCCCTCCGCGCGGGCGGACACAGTACGGCGGCGGCGCTTCGAGCGCCGAACCTCAACATCCGGGCCGTACTCAGGTCGCTTGGTGCTCATGCTTTTTAAGCGTATATGCTCTGCCCTGCGATTGCGTAAAAGCTGGCCCCGGGGTAAAAGATATTTTTATGGGGGAATACAGGGATACGTCTCGGGGGCGGGATGGTACGGCTGGCGTAATAGGTTCGGACGCACCCGCAGCACAAACGCTTGCCGCGCCTACCACGGACTACGCGCTGCGCCCGGAGATACCGATTATCATGCGCCCAGGCGCGCGGATTCAGTTCGGCGTGGAACCGGAGCGCAGCATGATTCTGCCGCTTTCCGACGGCACCCCGCCGGGGCCTGTCTTCTCGGCACTTCTTGCAGCTCATAGAGGTAGCACCTTAAGCGAGGCCTTTGCTGACAGTCACGACAAACTGTCACCGCAGTTCATTACAGCACTTATCTCCGACCTTCACCGAGCAGCACTGGTCCAAAAACCACCGACACGACGGAGGATTACGCTGATCGGTCGGGACAGTTTGCGCACTGGACTTTTAAAAGAGCTTCGTCGCACGGGTTGCGGTAGTTGGACGACGGCAATGTCGCCCACTCGCAATGCGACGCTGAAAATATCTCAATCCACGCCGGAAGACATCGGGCTCGCGGTGGTCACGGGCATGGAAGTACCGAGCATGCCCTTGGTTCGCGCTCTGTTTCATCGTGGAATTGAGCATCTGCACACGCATTTCCGCGATGGAGCACTGATTCTTGGGCCGCTTGTTCAGCCAGGTAAAGGGCCCTGCTCGATGTGTTTCGAAGCTTATCGACGAGACCGCGACCCCGTCCGGGCACTGATTGCGCTGCAGCTTCGCACTTTTACGCCCGTGACCGCACCGGAATGGCTGAACACAGCGGTGCCGCTGTTGGTTGGGCAGCTGCGGCGACCGGACCTCTCAGATCTATGTGCGACAGAGGTGCGCATAGATCTGGAAAGCCTCGATATCACCCGCACTACGGTTGCTCCCCACCCGCAGTGCCCAGTGTGTGGTCATGGCAACTCGCAGATGCAGTTCATGTAATTCGAAGTTCCTTGAGCAGAATCTGACTAGGAATTCACAAAAGAATTGACGATTCCCAAGATGCCTTCGCCGAAATGATTGAGCTTCGCTTCTCCAATTCCGGGAATCTGCAGAAGTTCCGCCGGCGTAGTCGGTTGCTGCTCACCGATGGCCAGAAGGGTCGCATCGGAGAAGATCACGAATGCGGGGACAGTCATTTCTCTCGACATTTCCAGGCGCCATGCACGCAATGCTTCCAGTAGCGCAGGATCCGCACTGACCGGGCACTCTTCACAGCGCCCTGAGATCCGCTCCGCATCGGTGTGCAATGGCTTAGTGCAGCCCTTGCACTGTTTGGACTGCTGACGCTTACCACGGGAACTAGAGCTCCTTGAGCTTCGCTGTGCCTCCGCCGAGTAGTCAGAGACATCAATGTCGAGTTCATCGAGGAATCGTGTGCGGCGACGTGACCTGCGGCCGCCTTCTGTCCGCGACAATGACCAAGATAGCTCCAGATGTTCACGGGCTCGAGTAATGCCGACATAGAACAGACGGCGCTCTTCTTCGATGGCTTCCGCTCCCTGTGCAGGAGATCGGTCGAATTTATTCAGCGAATGTTGGATAGGCAGCGAACCGTCGGTAAGCCCAACGAGGAACACCGCATCCCACTCCAGCCCCTTGGCTGCATGCAGGCTAGCCAACGTCACGCCATCCAGCGTCGGCGGATGCTTGGCCTGCTGCCGAGTGTGCAATTGGCCGAGGAGCGCCTGGATATTGACCTCGGTGTTGGCATGAACGATGTCCTTACACAGGTCGAATAGGGCGCGCAGTGACTGCCAACGTTCCCTGGCACCAGTGCCTTCCGGCTCTTGGTCAGTCATGCCAAGACCCGCGAAAACCTGCTTGACCAAATCCAACAGATTCGTGCCCTGCAATGTCGGAACAGTCCGTGAGGAACGGGAAACTCGCACAAGTGCTGCGATGGCATCGCGGATCTCGGGACGCTGGTAGAAACCGTCCCCGCCACGAACCTGGTAGGCGACTCCTACCTCGGACAAAGCCTGCTCAAAAACTGCGGACTGTGCGTTAATCCGGTACAAAACGGCAATCTCCGATGCCGGCGTACCCGCGTCGATAAGTCGCTTGATGCTGCGCGCGGTCGCGCGAGCTTCCATTGGCTCATCGTCGTACTGATTGAAAGTCGGCTCCGGGCCGTCTTCACGCTGCCCAATCAGCTTCAGCCGCGAGCCGGCGATACGTCCCTGCGCACGGCCGATGACATTGTTAGCCAGACCGACGACCTGTGGGGTCGATCGGTAGTCCCGCTGCAGGCGGACCACTGTGGCTTCCGGGTAGTCCCGAGAGAAGTTCATCAGGTATTGCGGAGTCGCGCCTGTGAAAGAGTAAATCGTCTGGTTGGCGTCCCCGACAACTGTCAGGTTGTCACGGTCTCCCAGCCAGGCGTTGAGAACTCGCTGCTGTAACGGGGTGACATCCTGGTACTCATCGACGACGAAGCACCGATACTGGTTGCGGAATTCCTCCGCCACTGCACGGGAATTCTCCATCGCACCGGCGGTGTGAATGAGTAGGTCGTCGAAGTCGAGCAATAGCCCGTCCGGGGTGGTTTTTATGTCCTCGTAAGCGCGATAGCAATCGACAATTTTCTCCGCAGACAGAGGCGCCGTGCGCCCATGCTCCCGCAGCGCGGCTTGGTACTTATCCGCACCGGCCAGAGTGGCCTTCGCCCACTCAATCTCGCCCATGACATCTCGGATTGTTTCCTTAGAGGTGTCCAGGCCCACTCGACGTACTGCTTGGGCGACAACACGGAATTTCTTGTCATCCAACAGCTGCCAGGGCATATCACCGGCGACTTGGGGCCAGAAGTAGCGCAGCTGGCGAAGTGATGCCGAGTGGAAAGTGCGCGCCTGGACTCCGGGCGTTCCCATCTTTGCCAGGCGGTCGCGCATCTCCCCTGCGGCACGCGAGGTAAATGTCACCGCTAATACCTTTTGCGGCTGCACAAACCCCTGGTCAATGAGGTACTTGATGCGATGAGTAATTGTTCGGGTCTTACCTGTACCGGCTCCGGCAAGAATGCACACCGGCCCCATCGGAGCCGTGGCTGCCTCACGCTGATCTGGATCCAGCCCAGCTAGATATTCCGGCTCGTTCACATCCGCCTCTGAGTAAGTCAAAAGTTGTTAGACCCCATTTTTAAACTTGTCGAGTGCTATTCGTCATTGCTGTAGACACGGCGGACGTACAGCAGCCGGTCGCCTGGCTCCACCGATTCACACTCCGGTGAATCAATTCGGTACAGCTCACCCGAGCGCACCACACCGAGTGCAATATCCGCGAGGTGCCGTGGGCTGGCACCGATTTCCTCTTCGGTGACGAGCCTCTCTGCAACAGAGAATCCTTCATCCGGGCTCAGGAGGTCTTCCATCATCTCCACCACCGAAGGAGTCACCGTGGCCAGCCCCAGCATTCGGCCGGCGGTTTCAGAAGAAATGACCACTTGGTCTGCACCTGACTGCGTCAACAAGTGGCGGTTTTCTGATTCACGCACTGAAGCCACAATTGAGGCACCCGGTGCCAACTCGCGGACAGACAACGTGACCAGCACCGCTGTGTCATCTTTGTTCGGTGCAACGACTATAGAGCGGGCACGCTGAATACCAGCTAACTTCAGCACATCAGATTTAGTAGCCGACCCATGCACCGTCGCCAAGCCTTGATTCGAAGCGTGGTCGAGTGCTTCCTTGTCCGTATCAATAACAACGATTTCTGCCGGATCTACGCCGTCCGCGAGAAGAGCTGCAATGGCAGAACGACCCTTGGTGCCGTATCCGATAACGACGGTGTGGTTGCGCAACTGTCTCCTCCAGCGCTGAATTTGCAGGGTTTTCCGAGACTCTTGGGTCAAAACGGTCAGAGTAGTACCGACCAAGAGAGCAAGGAAGGCCACACGCAGTGGCGTAATGATCAAAATATTGAGTAATCGAGCCCTCTGTGTGACCGGCGTGATGTCACCGTAGCCCGTCGTCGACAGGCTGACAGCCGAGTAATACACCGCATCGATGAAGGTGAGAGGCTCCGTGTATCCGTCGTGATCGTAGTAGACCACGACGGATGCAATCAGCAGCAAAAACACGGCGTAGTTCAAACGACGTATGATTAGCCGCCAAGGATTCTTCGGCGCGGACTCAGGCAGACCAATGACTCCCAGCAGTGCATGCCCGGGAAGATCATTGAGCCCGGTTTCGTATCCCGAAGATTTCCGAATTGGATTACGCAACCGCTCCTCGCCTGCCTTTCATGAAAACTCCTCCCGGTGAAAAATAGCGCATACAAACTGCTGCTTTCACCTGGATAACTGGCCACGGCCACGCGGCAGTTACATACGTAGATGATTATCCAATCAGCTCGCGCATTTTCCTGTCCAACTCTATCCTGCTTGGCAGTAGCGCTTCATCTGGTATTAGCGTTCGTCCTGCCGAAACATAGAAGAACCCGGCTTCAATGTCTTCGGGGGCCGTTTCCACTCCCATCTCACGCAGCCTATCCGACCACGCCAAGCGGTAAATCGCCAGCTGTAGCGCCGCTACTTCCCTTTCCTTTCCGCGCGGCATCTGGCCTGTCTTCCAGTCAATGACGCTCCACTTCCCGTTGTCCTTAAACACCGCGTCGATTCGGCCGACGACCCGCCGTTGCCCAATGGCAATTTCAAACGGCACTTCCACATGCACTGGCGTGCGGTCAGCCCACTCGGATGCCTCGAAATTCGCCTTCAACTTCTCAAGTTCGCGTTCGGACGCGACTTGTTCTGTGCCGAGGAAGTCATCCAGTTGATTCCCGAAGAGATCCTCATCGTCCAGCAGGCTGTGTGCACCGAAGCGATTCTCCAACCAAGCGTGGAATGCCGTACCTCGGCGCGCGAATCGGTTTGGCTTAAACGGCACCGGGCGTGCTTTCCGACGAGCAAACGCGACCGGATCCGCAATCATGGCTTGGTATTCGCTAGTGGACATGCTTGTCGGCATTGGTAGATGAATCTCCGCGGCCTTAGCTCGACGGATTTCATCCACGAGAATGGTCGTTTCCGTTTCCCATACCTCAGACAGGTCACCTGCAATGGGGCGCTCATCCTGGTCTTCGCCCATGTAGCGCATGACGCTTTCGGCTGCTCGCTGCACACTATCTCGGCGGTTGCCCAGGGTATCGACGGGCCAGACCACCCCATCAACCGCAGTGTCGCAGTCCAGATCGACTTCGGTGTCCTCTACCTCAGGGTCCTCCCCATCTGTCCACGACACCACATAGTCGCTGAATTGCGTGGCGATGGCTGCGAAGTCCGCCGACACGTCGGTGGGTTTCTTCAAGCTCGGATTAGGCCGCCTGCTTGCAGTGACAATGAGCTTTTTCGCGGAGCGAGTCATGGCAACGTAGAAGAGGCGCTGTTTTTCTTCCCTCTCCACTTCTCGCAGCTCTTCCTTGTAGGCTTTGATTACCTTGTTGAGGTCGGTTTGGTTATCTGCGCCTGATATGTCCAGTTCGGGGGCATTGCTATCGACAGAATCAGCGACGGGAGCCCAATCGCCTGCTGCAAGCTGTGTTGCATCCCCTGTTGTTTCTGCACTAGCCGTTAGCGGATCCACTTGGGTAATTGCACCAGGAGGAAGCTGAACTGAATTGGTGAGCCACGATGACAAATCAACTCTGTCGAACTTGCTGGTGGTGATGCCCGGGACAGCAACCGTTTCCCACTCCAACCCCTTTGACTTGTGCATAGTCATGATTTGGACGCAGTTTTCCGGCATGTTCATAGGTGCCCGTTCCAAACCATCATCGTGTTCGACAGCGAACTCCAAATAGTTCAAAAACCCTGTCACATCGTCCGAGATATTTTGCGAATACGTCGCAGCGATATCGACAAACCTATCCAGATGCGCAGTCGTCGGCCTGGTTATCGCGGTAGCGGAACCGTACTGTCCAGCCGCTGCTTCTACGCGAATTCCAAACTCAGTAGCGATGTCCTCGACCAGTTCCGGTAGAGGCTTATTCAGCGAGAACCGACGTAGTTTTCGTAGGCTTGCACCCAACTGTGCGATGCGCGCCATTGCTTCATCTGTGTAGTTCAGTGACTCGCTGCAGACCAACCGCCCATTTTTTCCCACACTGCCGCGCGCTAGCGGGGTGCCGTCGTAAAAACGAATATCCGGGTCGGCGATGGCGTGCCCCAGCCCCACCGCGGACGATGCTGCTTCGGCATCTTCCACGAGCTTGTCATACTGGCGAGCGAGCTGGGAAAGCGGTGAGGAGTCTGAAGTCTCTTCGAGGTTGCCCTTCTTTCGGGCCAACTCGTCCTTGCCTGCCATTGCCAGCTGGTCTACACGAGTGCGAAGTGCCTCCACGTCTGCGGCACCCAAATTGACCTGTGGGCTGAGCAGCAGACGCAGAGCATCCTGGTCTGAACTGGGGTCGACCAATATCTTCATCACCGAGGTGATATCCATGACCTCGGGCAAATGCAGCAATCCAGCGAGTCCCACGATGATTGCAGGCACACCCCGCTCAGACAGTGCATCTAAATAGACAGCCGATTCAGCATTTGTCCGAACCAGGATGGCGGCATCGAGCTTGTTGCCAGCTGCTTCACATTCGCGTAATTGCGCCTCCATGCAATCTGCGATGTATGCAACTTCTTCCTCACCGGTTGCGGTGAAAGCAAGCTGCACTTCGCCCTGACCTGCTTTTGGACCGGCATCCAGTGCCTCTACTGTACGAGCCTGCCCCGCGAAAGCACGGTCGGAGACTGCGTTAGCAAGCTGCAGCACTGACTGCGGATTTCGCCAAGAAATGGTCAGTTGCTTTTTCTCCGCTGGCTTCCCATCCGACCGCGGAAAATCATTGACAAACTGCACAAGGTTTTCGGCAGTTGCTCCTCGCCAGCCATAAATTGCCTGCATCGGATCGCCGACAGCGGTGACACAACCACCGGAGAACAGCGCACGCAGGAACAGCCGCTGTGTGTGCGACGTGTCCTGGTACTCGTCGAGCATGATGATCTTAAAGCGACGCCGCTCCTCCTCTCCGACTTCCGCGAAGTCGGTGGCTAGTCGGGCCGCACGAGCCATCTGCATACCGAAAGTGGCGACATTTTCTTCATTGCACCGAGCTCGAACCTGTTCTACCAGCGGCAAAATCTCTAATCTCTCTCGCTGCTTATCGACGATGCCCTGTAGATCGCCAATTAGCCCCTCGCGTTTACCCTTCTGCGGGGTCTGCTCAATATTGCTGATGAATGCTTCGGTTTCCTCGCGAATCGCCTGCGGTGAAGAAAGGTTTGAGTCGATGTTCGCCCCCAGCTCAATAATGCGACTGGCCAGAGTCGATGGCGCAATATCGACATCAATTTCCTTCACATTACGAGCGGTTTCCCAGGCCAACTGCCACTGCGTCGCGCCATCCATAATGGTGACCCCCGGCTCCGTCGGCAGCAAAAGACCATAATTGCTAACGACTTCAGAGGCATAGGCATCGTAAGTAAGCGTGGTTGGGGCAATGACCTCGAGGCTTGCTAGTACCTTTGGTGAAGCCTGTGCACGAAATGCGGCAGAGGAAGCAAGCGCATTGAGCTGTTGTCGGATACGGACGCCGAGCTCGCGCGCTGCCTTCCTGGTGAAGGTCAAACCTAGAACTTCTTCTGGGCGGATAAAGCCATTGGCGACCAACCACACGACACGGGAAGCCATTGTCGCTGTTTTACCAGCACCGGCACCGGCGACAACAAGCATTGGTTCCATCGGTGCACCGATTACCGCCGCTTGTTGCGGGGTGGGCGGAAAGTCCTGGCCCATCATCTCCGACAGGGTGCCGGGATCAATGATGGTTCGTTCCTCCGACATGGCTACCGATTCCCTTCTGCTGCCGGGCACGCCTTCGAAAGCGTGCAGAACTTGCAATGATCACCAGCGAGCGCCAAGGCACGCGGGCCAGACGTCGCACGTGCTACCTGCTCCACACGACGCTCCCAGTCAGCCAACTTGTCTTCCGTGAGCTTTGACTGTTCTCGACTAGTGATAATGGTCTTATTGTGTGACTTTCGCGGAAATACCAGGTATGCCCCTGATTGTTCAATGCCTTCGCCGTTGTCCACAGCAAGCCCATCTCCGCTTTCAACGAGCTTCCCCTTCGACAACGCCAGCTGATATGTAGCTAGCTGTGCATGTTCTTCTACGTCTTTACCGGAGGGCGCTGTCTTACCGGTTTTAATATCGACGATTTGAACTGCACCATCAGCGTCTTCAATCAATCGGTCGATTCGTCCGACAATCACGATGTCATCGTTGATGGTGACTTTTACCGGAACCTCGGTCCCGATATCTTTCTTAGTCTCAATCCACCGCTGCCAATCCTCCAGCGCTGTCAACCAGGTGTCTTCCTCAGTACGCTTACGCCACTCCGGATCATCGGACAGGTCACCAAAAACACGCCGGATTTCGGACTGCGCCTCAGGTACAGTCACTCCCTTGGCTACGGCTTCTACCGCCTGATGAAGTAGAGAGCCTAAATACATGGCCGATGTCGGTGCTGATTTATCCAGCATGGCCTTCAGCGGGCAACTCAGGGCTGCTTCCACCTTGGAAGGGTTGATTCTCATCGGCTTCTTGTCATTTACCGGCTTCGAGGTCGACGGTGCACGGAGCCCCCACCAGGTGTCTGGATGTGCGCCAGCAACCTCAACCTGCGCCAATCGCGCGAGTTGACGTGCAGCTTGTCGACGCCGCGTCTCAGTCTCCGCATCGTCTACAACGGCTGCACGCAGTTCTGCCAGCAGTGACTCCACAGAGAGCACCCGTGGCAGGCCTTCACCGGCCCATTTGGATTCTTCTGCCTCTGCAACATCCGGACTGCCGGTGTTTGCTTCATTAGCCGTAGCCCCGACTCCGTTCGCAGCCGAAGAGGCTTCCGACTGCTTCGCCAGCTCCGTCCCCGAATTACCGAGCTTTTCAACGAGCTCGATAACAAACGGACTGGGAACTCCAACATCATCAGGAGAATCGACTGCGGTCAGCAGTACCCTGTCGCTAGCCCGTGATACCGCGACGTGCAGCAAACGACGTTCCTCCGCTAGCGCATCCGCCATGGAATTGATGTACTCCCGCGGTGCAATCCCGTGGTCGACGAGACCGATGAACTCGTTCTGCTTCATCACCGAGCCAGTTACACCGAGGCTGGGCCACTGGCCTTCCTGTACTCCGACAACTGCTACTGCCTTCCACTGCCTGCCCAGAGCCGCATGCGCTGAGAGAATGCGCACGGCGTCGCGCTCTACCCCGCTACGGTCACGTGCGCCGATGGGCAGCTCCTGTTCTTCCACAGAAGCGATAAAACCGTCAACCGTCAGCTTTGGATTCAGCTCCACACGGTCACCAGCAAAGTCGAACAGTGCCATCACAGCATCCAGGTCGCGGTCAGCCGATGCTCCAGCTGTACCGCCGCGCAACGATGCCGCCACCAGATGGTCTGCCAAACCAGTGGACTGCCAAATTGCCCACAAAGTTGCTTCCACACCATCACGCAACGCTTCACGCGCTGCGCTCAATAGATCCAGCGGCACCTGCAGCGCCTGACGTTCACGCTGCGACAGAGACTCAATAAGTTCCAGCTGCTCTGTTGTGAGTCCATCTGCTTTCAAGATTCCGATGAGCTGAGTCATCGCGGCCCCGCCGAACAGGTCGGCCTTTCGGATTCCGCGCAGCAGACGCTCTTTGACAATCGGATCCATGTTGACCAGTGGGCCGGAGAGGAACTCGTCCCACTCCACGTCATCGAGCTGGTTCATAGTTGCCCGCAACGCCACCATCAGCGCTCGCACCAATCGCTGATGACTTAGCACGATGTCCGTTGGGTCAATCTGCACAGGCACACCCGCACGCGACAATGCACGGAACAGAGAGGACTCCCCTGCACCGGACCGGACAATGACCGCCATATCCTTCCATGCCACCCCCTCGTCAATATGAAGGCGCCGGAAGTAGTCCGCGACTGTGGCTCGCTGTGCACGTTCAGAGGGATGAATAGCTATTTTTACTGCACTTTTCGCTGCGTACGAGTTTTCCGCTGCGACGGTCTCACTGTTGTTTCCAACGTCGGATTCACTAGCTTCTTGTGTTCCAACTGAACCAACAATGCCGCGGTATGCAGGAGCCTTAGGCAAGCGCTGAGAAACTGCGTTGACTAAATCCGCGATATCAGCGTTACAGCGGTAAGACTGCTGCAAGTGGATTGCCTTGTACTCGACCTCACCAATCCCCCGGAGATAGTCATTATTAGCACCGCGGAAGTGAAATACCGATTGATCTTCATCACCAGTAATGACGGCCACCGCCGCCTGCGACACAAACCGATCCACAAGACGCGCAGCCTCCGGCGATAGGTGTTCAGCATCATCGACCAGCACCACCGACTTTCCCCACCGAGCCAGTGCTTGCGCGTCTGTATCCAGCTCCATCAATGCCGCAGAGACAATCTCTGCAGCGTTCAAGCTGGGCTCCCACGCCAACCGCATAGTCTGCTGATACTCCGCCATAAACTTGCCAGCCGCACACCACGACTCAATGCCATAGTCCACGCCGAGCTGCTGAAGCCTCGGGGCATCAATCCCCCGCTCAGCTGCACGCAGCAGAAAGTCACGAACCGCACGGGAAAAACCGACTAATGGAAGAGCCGGGCGCAACCGCTCTGGCCAATACGCACCACCATCTTCCGCATGACCAGCCAAAAGCTGCCGCACGACAGCATCTTGGCGTGCACCAGTGGTCAACGATGGTTCAGGCTCTCCCCGACTGACGGCGGCATCACGTACTACTGCATAGGCAAGTGAATGCACGGCACGCACCATGCCACCTTGACCTGCCCCGAACGAACCGCCTTCCCCCAGTTCAGAGGAAAAACGCCTGTCAATATTCCGCCTCAATTCCGCGGCGGCCTCTTTTGACTGTGACACCACCAAAATGCTGTCCGCCGGAATGCCCGAGTGTATGTAGTCCACCGCGAGATCTGCCAGCAGCGAACTCTTGCCAGTCCCTGGGCCGCCTAAAACGCGCACAACAGGCTGGTTTACAAGCTTGTTCGCTACCACGAGCGCCCGATTATGGGAAGGGAAAAGCGCCTCTACCGCAGTACCCAACCACTGCCGACGACGAGGCGGTTCCTCCTGGACGAACCGAACCTTCGGCATTCCATCTACGTTCATGTGCACCATTGTGGCACAACCTCCGGACAGACACTCGAACACCCATTCGAAATAGAGGTAAAAATACCCCCGCCCCAAAAACTCCCGTGAATACTGCCAGGCGTTACTTAGACACAAACGCGCGGACTAGCGAAGCCGCACGGAACAGGCCACGATACGCACCCGGCTGCGATTCTGGACTAACAGCGTGGACAAAAAGTCGATAGCACATCGCACGAACGAGCAACTGACCGAAATCCGGCAAATGATCGAAGCGTCGCAGTAGCTCTTCATCAGCACCCATCATGGACAGACAATCCACTGCCGCTAAGGCAGCTGTCCAACCACGGACACGCCATGCTGGCACGATATCGGTGAGAACGGGGGCGGCCGTGCCGTCGTAAAGCAGCGTGCCGACGAGGTCTGCGTGACAGACCTGCAGAAGCTCCGTTGGCACAACCATCTCTGCCCGCAACTGGAGAAGATCACCGGAGATTGTGAGAGCCTCGGCGCAATCGGCGCGGGGGACGCTATCCGCGTCGAGAAGCTGCTCGAGGATGCCGATTGGGTCAGATTCCCAAGCTGCGCGATTACACATGACAAAGTAATCGGGCTCCTTATCAAGGAGGAACTGCGGCCGTTCAATACTGGCAAGCGACTCTTCCACGCGACCAGCGGCAACAATGGTTTCATCGGCACGTGGCGCGAATCCCCCCGGGATGAAATGACGGGCCTGCCACCCAGCAATGACCAAGCGGCCGTCACTAGTACGCACGGATTTCGCTACTCGGACGCCATCGACATCTAGCGCGCTGCGAACCTTTGCAGACCACAGCGCTTGCGCCGAATTATGTACCGGCGAAAGGACAATGGAATCGTCGTAGACCCAGCCATTGTCCCAAGCTCGCTCGGCACGATGCGGCTCACCCTCGGCACCAAAGGCCTCTAAAACACGGTCGGGAGGAGTGGCAATCATAATCTGCTACTACCTTGCTTTCTGAGTCGGTGCGGCCGTATCGTCGTCCGCCCCAAATGGATACGGCCAGCCGTTGGCAGAACACGTCTTGCCATCGACCTGATAGACCTCGCTGCTGTCGATTTCGTGCAGTTCATCGTTCGACACGCTCAGGGTCTGCTGCATCATGATTGGCGCGACACCGCCGTCCCTCGGGCAGGGCTCGTGAACCGCGTACCCAAGTCCGTGACCAACCTCGTGATTAATAAGGTATTGGCGATACAACCCCAGGTCCCCCTCAAAAGGCAGGGCACCTCGAACCCACCGGGCGATACTGACGACCACGCGCCCAGGCTCACCTTCCCGCTGCCCAGACAGGTAACAGGAGGTCTCCATTCCCAAGGTGTTTCCGCACAGCTGATGTGCGGTTCCAGTCGCGGAAAGCTGCACGACAATCGTCGGATCCTGATCGCGAGGCACTGCCTCGAAAGAAAAATCTGGATTAGCTGTCCAGCCACGTGGATCGGCTAGAATCGAGTTCACCGTCTCCGCAAAGGCGCGCTCGCCACCAATTGAAGGAACATCAATGTTGTCTTCAATTTCCACGGAATACCTGATCGCATTGCGGCGCCCCTCCCCGACGCGGGGATGCGCCACGGTGACATCTTCAAAATTTCCCGAGGGTTCCGTGGCAAAGGCCGGACCAGGTGGCAACTGCCCTCCCTCGTAGCCATCACCGTACCCCTCACCGGGCACCGGACCAGGGCGAATGTTGCCACTCTGCGAGGCAACAGTGCCATTGCCGGAACCTGAAGAATCATCTTCAGCAGGGAAGATGTCGAAGAGAATGATGACTGTGAGCACCACAAGTACGGGGATGGCATAGGCTCGCCACCCCCAACTCCTTGCAATGCGTACGAGAAAGGGTTCTTGCGTCATTAGGCGAAGAAGCCAACCTTACGGTCTGCGTTATTACCGGTACGGACGTAGGCGACCTTGTCAGCATTAATCAGGTACTCCTGACCAGCGCCGTCACTGAGCTCAATCACACCTTCGCCAGCAGCCAGCTTCTGGGAGATCGCAGCCTTGACCTCCTCGCCACCAGCGACGTTTTCAATGCTCAGCTCACGCGTATTGTCTGCAAATCCAATAGTGATGTCCATAGGTGACATCATAACCATTCCCAAAGCGGCTAGGATTAGAGAGACCGATTAAGCCGTCGTGTCACGTGAGGTTACAAACAGCAAAGGAGTCGCCGTGGCAGAGTCCCAGTCCCCGACATTCGTCGAATTGGGGGTCGCCGCGGAAATCTGCGACGCACTCGCCGACGAAGGAATCAACCGCACATTTGCCATCCAGGAACTGACGCTGCCCTTGGCGCTCGACGGCACGGACATCATCGGCCAAGCCCGTACTGGCATGGGAAAAACTCTTGGTTTTGGTGTCCCCCTCATTGACCGCGTCTTTGATGACGCCCGCATTCCAGAACCGGATGGCACTGCCCGCGCAATCATCGTCGTCCCCACCCGTGAGCTATGCGTGCAGGTCGGCGAGGACTTAGCCCGCGCTGCGCACTCAACCAATCTGCGTGTATGCACCATTTACGGTGGCCGCCCCTATGAGGAACAGATTGAACAGCTAGACCGTGGCGTGGACATCATCGTCGGCACTCCGGGCCGCCTCATCGATCTTTACCAGCGCAATAATCTAGAGCTGTCAGGCGTAAAAATTTTGGTTCTCGACGAGGCCGACGAAATGCTCGACTTGGGTTTCCTGCCGGACATCGAGAAGATTCTGGCTGCGGTGCCGGATGAACGTCAGACCATGCTCTTCTCGGCAACAATGCCGGGCCCAATTCTGACTCTCGCACGTACCTTTATGAATCGTCCGGTGCACATCCGCGCTGAATCAGGCGAGGAAGAGGCCACAGTCCATGAGACCACTAAGCAGATTGTTTTCCAATCGCACCAAATGGATAAGGTTTCAGTCATTGCCCGCATCCTGCAAGCCAACGGTCGTGGTCGCACCATCATTTTTGCCCGTACGAAGCGTGGTGCCGCTTCCGTTGCTGAGCAGCTCGGTGAGCGGGGCTTCCTGGTCACCGCCGTCCACGGCGATATGGGCCAGCCTGCACGTGAGCGCTCACTGACGGCGTTCCGCAATGGCGATGTCGACGTTCTGGTCGCAACCGATGTCGCGGCTCGCGGTATCGACATCGACGATGTCACCCACGTCATCAACCACCAGGTGCCCGATGACGAAATGACCTATGTCCACCGCATCGGCCGCACCGGACGCGCGGGACACAGCGGTGTCGCCGTTACACTCGTCGGCTGGGATGAGACCGCAAAGTGGAAGGCTATTTCAGATGCTCTCGACCTGGACATGGCCGAGATTCCGACGTGGTTTTCCACCTCCCCCGAGCTCGCCGAAGCTCTTGACATCCCCGAGGGAATCGATGAGAAAGTCGGGCCAGCCCGCCCGGTGTTGGGTTCCCGACCACCTCGCGGGCGTGGCGGAAGAGGTCCGCGAAACAACCGCTCACAGCCTCATCATCGCAATCGCGGCCAAGGACGAAACTCACGGCGGGACGGCCACTCCAATTCTCATCGTCGCCGCTAAACTGCTGCGCGTGCCAACTCCCCCGCCTCACTTCTCTCCACGACCACTCGTCGACAGGACATTCCAACCGTGCTGCAGTCACCACAAGCCAACGCTGAGCCCACCACTGCAGAGACCCGACTGCGTCGAAATCGAATCGCATCAGTCATTCTCATCATCGCCGTAGTGCTAGTCATCGGTTGGACATGGGTCGCTTCCCCGGCCCGCAAGGTCGATCACACTGAAACGACGGCTTCTGCCGGCTCGGCAATGCAAGCCCCGGCTGCGAACGATCCGGAGGCAATGCCACATACTCTCCGGCCGGTGTGGTCCACCGAATCGTCGGCAAGCGCAAGCACGCACACCATCTCTCCGGCGCCACTGGTGATGGACAACTCCCTCATCGTTGCTGAGGACCGGGGCGTGCGTGCTATCTCGCTTAACGACGGCACGGAGCGATGGCACTATCGACGAGATATTCCGCTGTGTGCGCTCTCGGGCAGTGATGGCCAAGTTTTCGCGACTTTTCGTGGGGCAGCTGGCTGCGGTGAGACCGTTGCACTCAAACCCGATTCGGGGCAGTATGTCGCGACCCGAAAATCGATTGCGGCTGACAGCCCTGCCGCCGTGCGCTCGAATTCATACGCGGGTGTCTACGACTCTGGATTCCTGGAGCTGTGGCGTTCTGACTTGGTCCGAGTAGTCGAGTACGGCAAGATTCCAGCATCCCCGGAACCGAAGATGCAGCCACATCCAGAGTGTTCGATTATCAGTGCGCTCACACGCGTGGAGCTGCTGGCCGTTGTAAACAATTGCGATGGTCACGGACGCCTGGTCATGCAGGTGGCAAATCCGGAGGAATCGCGGAAACCAGAAGTCAAGAGCGATATTGACCTTGGTCCAGTAACTGCAGATATGTCGCTGGTATCGATTGGCCAGGACACGGCAGCGGTACTGGCAGACAATCGCATCCGCGTTTTTCGTATGGACGGCACGATGCTAACTGAATTGGCGCTGGGTGAGACTACCCTGCGTCCAGCACCGGCTGAAGCTAACTCCGACGGCGATGCCCCGCGTGCGCCTTTTACAACGGATCTCCCCCATCACATGACGTGGTGGTCGCCACGTGGATTACTTGGCTTCCGTCCGAGCACCCTGGCACCGGATTTCGAGTTTCCTGAGGCCACAGGGACCCCAGCTCCATGGGGTGAGCATGTTTTCATGCCAGTCGCTGACGGAGTCGCGGTATTGAATGCCTCAACTCTCGAAATTATCGGCACACTCCCGTTGCCTGCAGCTGCGAAGTCCACTCATGCAAATGATGCGGACAAGCCGGAACTGCCCGTGCGCCTTGCAGTTGTCGGTGACACGCTACTGGTTCAGCGCGGCGAGTCAGTCGACGCGTTCGTCATCGAAATTTAAAAAGAGCGGGCAGCCCAGTCAATCGCCTTCGGACTAAACATACAGACCAGCGCCGCAATTGAAGCTGCTGCCGTCGGCAGAGCCAGCAGAAAAGCGCTCGAGCGGAACATGTAATAGGCCACACCCAGCAAGCAGAGGTTGAGCATAATAATCGGCCCGCGCCCCCAACGGGCGCCACGCAGCAACATAATCGCACCAGCGAGAACAGAGCCAAAAATGAGAAGGAACCACAGCGCGGTACCCCAACCGGAAATGACCGCGGCCTCGTCGCGGTACCCCATCAAATCACGAATCAGAAGGAAGACTCCGTAGCCCAGACCGAGGGCACATTCGGCGACACCGATCCACGCACCGACCATGACAACCTGAGGTGCGGCCATCGGCCCGTCAGTTACCGCAAGCTGGTCAGTAGTACGCGATTTGGACGCATTGCTGCTGTTTTTCTGGTTACTCACGCCCTACATGTTAGCCCGGTGAGAACCGATGAATACACTCTGGAGGCAAGTCGACCAATGCACCCATCACAGGTCTATTCATGCACTACTCTTGGTGCCTGTGCGTGCGTTGCTAATCTCCAATCCGAATTCGACCAGTAACTCTGCTCGACGCATGCCCAGCATTGTGCGGGCGCTTCGCTCAGTCGATGGGATCCGCTTGACATCCATGTTCACCGCTTACCCCGGCCATGCTGAGGAAATGGTGGCGGGAATAACGGTTCGCGATTACGACGTCATTATTTCCCTCGGCGGCGACGGAACCATTAACGAGATTGTCAATGGGCTCATGGACTCCAACCCATTCTCCGCACTGCCTGCCACTGAACTGCCTGCCATCGCGACAATTCCCACCGGCAGCGCCAACGTCTTGGCAGGTGCGTTGGGCATTCCCCGCGACCCCGTAGATGCCGCGTGGTACATCGCAAGCCTGCTGCGCTCCCGAACCCGCAGCGCTATTAGTGTTGGACATGCAGCAGAGCGATGCTTCGTCGTCAATGCCGGTATCGGCATCGATGCGGAAGTCATTTCCACCATGGAACAGCTCCGACATAACGGTACCCGCGCCAAAGCCGTGCGCTATTTGCCGGCAATTTTCACCGCATGGAACGAGTTGCGCAGAAGCCCGCCACAAATCACCGCAACTATCGACGGCAAGGAATTTGGCCGCGATCTCGCAATGGCTGTGGTGTCCAACTCCAATCCATGGACATTCCTCGGCGACCTCCCCATCGTCACCAACCCCACTGTGTCACTGCGCAGGGGCCTGGGGTTTTATGGCTTCACTTCTTTAAAGGGAGTGGCGGGGCTTGTCGCCGCAGCCAATTTGGCCGGTTTCTTCACCCGACTACGCTCCCCCTTCCACATAGAAGCCCGCGAACGACGCGTTGACAACGCTCAGCACATCCAGCTCACCGCTACTGCTCCACTTCGTCTCCAATTGGACGGCGAGTACATCAATCAGTGCGATTCCCTCAACATCCGCGTTAAGCAAGGCGCAATCAATTTTGTGGCGCGTGCCGACGATTACACCGAGGATCAGTTCACCAAGAAGGTCGCTACCCGCCCCGTGGACGAGCGCTTGCTCGTTGTGGTGACCAAAAAGGCCATGGATCGCACACGCCGCCTGTTCAGTACTAGCCAAAAGACCGAGGCAAACCCGGCTTAAGCTGTAACTGTTTACTGACAAGCCAACAAAAACGCGCCATACACCCTTACTACTGCAATTACCAAAACTAAAATCACCCCCACAAGAGGCTAGTTTTGACCTGGCGTTTTAACCAAAACTTCACTTTTCTGTGAGGTTTGGCACTTTTATTCATTTTGCTCTTTACGAACCGCTCCAGTCGTGAAAACATGTAAACCGTCAGCGAGACAGGCACGCAGTTCACTGGATGTGCAACCATGCAAGTCTCGCCTTTTTAGGCGCAAACTCTTTGGTGAGTCCCCACTACCTTTCACGTCGCATAGGTGATGCAACAGGTAGCCCCTCCCAAGATGCCTAATACCCCTGGGCAACCGGGAATGAACCCCAACCCTCGTTGAGATACGGCGATTTGTCGTGTCTGACGAAATCCATTTCCGGAGCTGCCTTCCCGCAAGGAAATTTAACCCTGCCCTCACCCGGGGCTCGTAATGTTTTAGGAGTTTGTCATGGATTGGCGTCACAAGGCCGTTTGTCGTGAAGAGGATCCGGAGCTGTTCTTCCCAGTCGGTAACTCCGGCCCGGCTCTCGCCCAGATTGCTAAGGCCAAGGTCGTTTGCAACCGCTGCCCCGTTACCGCTCAGTGCCTGGCTTGGGCACTTGAGACCGGCCAGGATGCAGGTGTCTGGGGCGGCATGAGCGAGGACGAGCGTCGCGCACTGAAGCGCCGTCGCAACCGCGGCCGCACTCGTCGCACTCGCACCAGCACCGCAGTCTAATTAAAAGACTTACCCCTTACCGTGTAATCTATACCGGTTGATACCTGTTTAACCCGATAGAAAGAGAGCCCAGCTATGAGCAAGCGTGGCCGTAAGCGCAAGGACCGCCGTAAGAACAAGGCTAACCACGGCAAGCGTCCGAACAGCTAAGTTGCCCTTAGTTACAGCAGCCTTAGCCATCACTGGCTAAGACATCTCACTCCACCCCGACACAACTCGGTATTGCATCGAAGGACGAGGTGGAGTTTTTGTGTCTCCAATGGAGAGCTCAACGGGTAGCAGGTCTGAAACTGACTAGGTTTATGACACGTGAATTGAATTCACCCGCGGTTTTTTGTCATAAACCTAGTCACTTTCTGCACCTTTTCGATACCTCTTCGATACCCCATCCTCGCTTTTCAGGATTAACCATCCGCCAGATCACTACCAGCGAGTTTGGAGCCCAAACCCCACCGGGAGTAACGTCTAAAAATAGAGCTTTTACAGGAGCTCCAGCTAGGTTGCTCGAAAGTAATGGGGCTATAGCTCAGTTGGTAGAGCGTCGCGTTCGCAATGCGAAGGTCAGGGGTTCGATTCCCCTTAGCTCCACAAATAATTCCACAAAAATATCCCAGGCCACATCTCCATGACCTGGGATTTTCCGTATTTCGCACTACCGCATTACGAAACATCGCATTAAGCATCAAAGGAATACACGCCAAAACCTAGCCGCCAGCAACTACCTGCGGTACTCCACCCGCGTATAGGACACGCGTATGCGGGTGGTAATGCGCTGGCGGAGGTCCTCAGGGGCAGGTTGCTGGCAGCACCGGCGCAGCAGCCGTCGGATAGCTTGCTCGGAACCGAACTCTTCTAAGCACTGAGGGCATTTGTGAATGTGTTCCTCGAGAAAGCGGCGCTCCTCCGAATCACACTCGCCATCCAAAAATGCGTGTAGGCGCGAGTGGACATCCTGACAGAAAGCATCTTCACAGGCGTGCCCGCGCTCTGGCGTCTGCTCCATATCTTGGCTCGACTCTCGGCTCATCGCGGAGAATCTCCCTTCTCTTCTTTCAAGAATCCACGTTCCACGGCTACGTTGTGCAACGCGTCTCGGAGCTGTTTTCTTCCACGGTGGAGCCGACTCATCACAGTTCCGATGGGTGTGCCCATGATTTCGGCGATTTCCTTGTAGGGCAATCCCTCGACATCGGCGTAGTAGACCACCATCCGGTAATCCTCTTTGAGACTCATCAAAGCGTCACGAATTTCCTCGTCAGGAAGCTTTTCCAGCGCTTCAACCTCAGCAGAGCGCAGCCCTATCGAAGTGTGCGACGCGGTTTCCGCGATCTGTGAATCGGTGATGTCATCGGTGGCGTACTCGGCAGGACGACGCTGCGCCTTGCGGTAGTTGTTGATGTACGCATTCGTCAGAATGCGGTAGAGCCATGCTTTCAGATTCGTGCCCGGCTTGTAGGAGCGGAAGCCCTGAAAAGCCTTTATATAGGTCTCCTGCACCAGGTCTTCGGCATCGGCGGGGTTGCGTGTCATCCGCAGCGCCGCTCCATAGAGCTGATCCAAAAGCGGCATGGCATCACGCTCAAAGCGCTGCGCAAGCTCCTCATCCGACTCATCAGTCCGGATGGCCGATGTTCCTGTCTGATCACCTGACATGCTACCTATCCTAAAACATCCGCACCCACGAGTCGGCAGACCCCCGTCACCAGGCATTTCGTAGCGTAATTGCGCTGATGTGCAACGATGGGAAATTATGTCGAAGAAGTCCGCCAAAAAATCCGCTGCCGCCACCCCGGCCATCGCCTTCTGTCAGAACGCCGGAATCGACTTCCACGTTCACCAATTCCCCCACGGCAGCGACAACTTCGGCGAAGAGGCCGCCTCTTGGCTGCTAGAGCACCTCGGCATCGAGCCCGAACGCATCTTCAAAACTCTCATTATCGAGCTATCCGGCAAACGCACTGGGCTGGCCATCGCCGTCGTTCCCGCCACCGGAATGCTCAACCTCAAGGCCGCCGCCGCGGCTATCGGGGCTTCCAAGGCCACGATGGCCGACCCCCATGACGCGTCACTTGCCACCGGCTACATTCCCGGCGGCATCTCCCCGCTTGGCGGTCGCCGCAAGCTCCCCACCGTCATTGATGAGACAGCCACTCTCTCCGACACTGTGTTCGTCTCCGGTGGTCGCCGCGGGTGGGACATCGAACTGTCACCCGCTGATTTGGTTTCGCTTTGCGACGCCACGGTCGCCGACATCGCCCGCTAATCCTGCGGCTACTCCTGCAACCTCCCCGCTGATACGGCCTTAAAACAGCTCCTCGTTGTGGCCGGGTACCGCGCCATCGGGCTCATCCAACAGGTGCGGCCCTTCATTCGCAACATTGCCGACGGCGCGGTTGACCGGTCGGATGGTCAGTTTGTCCACCACCTCGGCGCTGGTCACGCCAACATCTCCGTTTGCTGCCCAGGCCGAGAGATCCAGCCAATCGCTGACTTCGTCGTCGGCAAGCACGCGCGGCATACGATGATGCAGATCCGCGAGCTGTCCCACGGCGTCGGTGGTGAGAATTGTGGCGGAGACTATATCTCCCCAGCGTGCCCACAGACCCGCGACGGTGAAAAGCGGTGCATCATCACCGAAGCTGACGAAGTAGGGCTGGCGATTTTTCCATTCATACCAACCGTTCATGGGGATTGCGCAGGGAAGGCCGTCCCGGAAAGTCGGTTTGGACTGCCAGGTTTCCGCACGGGCGTTGAAGAAAGGTGTCGTTGGCACTTCGCGGGCCCACTGCGGAATTAAACCCCAGCGCACGGCGGCTGCAATGGTTCCTGTGCGGCCGGGATGCTCGCGGGCAAGAGCAACTATTGGCATGGTCGGGCCGATGTTGTAGCGGGAGGTGGGCAACGGGCCGTCGGCACGCACGGGCGCCAAACCGGGAATTTCAGCCGTGGTGCTGAGCAGCTTTTCGGCGACTGCGAAATTGACGAAACGACCACACATACCAACTGATTGTGCCGATGACTCCCCCTCTAGTCGAGGTATGGAGTGAAAGTGTTCCATAATTGGTTGTGTGTGTTCCCAAAATCAGAATTGGTCCGCCCCTACTGTAAGTGTCGACGGTGCCGAATCCGGTCGACAGCCTTTTAGCGCCACGGTGCAGATTGCCGGCTCGAAGTCGATTACGAACCGTGCTCTTGTCATCGCGGCGCTATCTTCGACCCCATCGGTTATCCATGGTGCTCTGCGCTCTCGCGATACCGATCTTATGATTCGCGCACTGCAGGCCTTGGGAACTGACATCAGTGCCGACTCGACATATTCGGGTGCCCCGAACCACACGCTCCGTGTCACTCCACGCATGCTCCGCGGTGGTGTCGTGGAATGTGGCCTTGCAGGTACGGTTATGCGCTTCGTGCCGCCTATCGCAGCTCTTGCGCAGGGGTCGGTGTTCTTCGAGGGCGACGTAGAGGCCAAGGCTCGCCCGATGTCGGCCGTGCTGGATGCCCTGCGCGGCCTCGGTGTGAACATCACTGGAAATGGGCTTCCTTTCACGGTCAATCCACAGGGTCCGAACCAGGGCAACCGCCTCGGTGACTCGGTCCAAGAGCAAGATCTGCCGGACATCGGCGGCGAAGTGGAAATTGACGCTTCGGCCTCAAGCCAGTTCGTCTCTGGCCTGTTGCTGTCAGCGCCGCGCTATGGCCGTGGCCTCGTACTTCACCCGACCGGTGAGATTCCATCCCGCCCGCACATTGACATGACCCTGGACATGCTTCGCGAGGCCGGTGTGCAGATCGAGGAGACCACGGCCGACGCACCTGAGGGATCACGCACAACGTTCACCATTCGCCCCACCGAAATGATGGGTCGTACTTGGCAAATCGAGCCCGACCTGTCCAACGCTGCCGCCTTCCTGGCCGCTGCGGCTGTCACTGGTGGCAGCGTCACCGTGCCCGACTGGCCAGAGCACACCACGCAGCCGGGCAACCGCATCCGCGAGATCCTCACCGCTATGGGCGCTACTGTGACGTTCAACCGTCACGAGGGCGGCCGCACCAGCCTCACCGTCGTGGGTCCAAAGCCGTCGGAGCTGCGCGGAATCACGATGGACATGTCCGAGATTGGCGAGCTGACCCCAACGGTCGCTGCCATCGCCACCCTGGCCACCACCCGCACCGAGCTGACGGGTATTGCACACTTGCGCGGTCACGAAACCAACCGTCTTGCCGCGCTCACCACGGAAATCAACCGCCTCGGCGGTCGCGCTACGGAGCTTGACGACGGCATTGCGATTGACCCCGTTCCGCTCCACGGTGGCCTCTGGCACAGCTACGCCGACCATCGAATGGCCACCGCTGGTGCCATTGTTGGCCTGCGCACGGAGGACGTGGAAGTCGAAAACATCAGTACCACCGCTAAGACCATGCCTGGATTCGACCTGCGCTGGCTGGAGATGCTCGGACTGGCCTCCCCCAGCCCTAGCTCGTTGGAAAAGTCGGTCGACACTCGACTTGATGGCATGGAGAACGGAACCGAGGCAGGGAAATAACAGTGGCGGCACGCAGGCGTGGACGGCAATGGGACGAGTCCGATGTACGCATCCGCCCCGGTAGAGGGTCTCGGCCACGGACGAAGGATCGCCCCAGCCACGCCGATGCCCACTGGGGCATGGTGGTGACCAAGGATCGTGGTCGTTGGGGTGTAGTCCTCGATAACAACGCTGATGTTGCAGTGACATGCATGCGTGCCCGCGAGCTCGGCCGCACCAATATCGTTGTCGGTGACCGTGTCGGTGTCGTCGGCGATGTCAGCGGCCGTGAGGGCACACTGGCCCGCATCGTCAAGCTGGCAGAGCGCAGCACGGTTTTGCGTCGCACCGCCGATGACAATGACCCGTATGAGCGCATTGTCGTGGCCAATGCCAGCCTGCTGCTCATTGTGTGTGCAGTCGCCGATCCTGAACCCCGCACCGGTTTTGTCGAACGCGCGCTGGTCGCGGCCTACGCCGGCGGTGTCCGTCCCGTGCTCTGTCTGACTAAGTCTGATCTGGCTGACCCAGAGGAATTTGCCGGGGAGTTTTCCGCACTCGGAGTGGATGTCGTTGTCTGCGGTATTAACGATAACTTGGCTCCTTTGTCAGAGCTCATCGATGTTCCAGGACGAGTGACAGCTTTGGTTGGGCATTCCGGTGTTGGGAAATCAACCCTCGTCAACCGGATTGTTCCCGAAGCCAACCGTGAGACCGGCGAAGTCAGTGGTGTGGGTAAGGGCCGCCATACCTCCACGCAGTCGGTGGCGCTGATGTTGCCGTCGGAAAGCGAAAACAGCGCGCCCTCGTGGATCATTGATACCCCGGGCATTCGTTCCTTTGGCCTGGCTCATGTGACACCGGAGACGCTACTGGCGGCGTTTCCAGATATCCAGGCGGCAACAGATGAATGCCCACGTGGTTGCACCCATTTGGGACCACCCGCGGATCCAGAGTGCGCCCTGGACAAGTTGGAGGGAGTTCAGCACCGTCGAGCGATGGCAGTGCGTCGTCTATTGATCGCTATCAGCGACAACGAGGACTGGGAGCTGGACATTGAAAGAGACTAGCCACACCAATTCTGCGGAGTCGTCCTCTGAAGCCTCGGCAAGTGCTGAGTCGAACAAAGAGGACTCCGGTCTCTACCCCGCTCCCGGCAGCTGGATTCGACTGTGCATCTACACACTTATCGTGGGTCTTGCGACGGGGCTCGGAGCAGCCGGGCTCGCGCTGATTATGCACGGAATCGAGTACGCGGTCTACGGGCAGCACGAGGGTGACGTAGCGGTCGTGACCGATGGCACCACCGGCCTACAGCGCTTTGTCGGGATCGTGTTGGCGGGGCTGATTGCAGGACCAATGTGGGCTGCTTTGCGCACAAAGGCGAAGCCCATTGAAAGCGTTGAGGCGGGCATGCACGGCCGTCTCATGCCTGTGTGGTCGACTCTTGTCAATGTGTTTTTACAGATGGCGACCGTAGCCGCAGGTGCATCCATGGGACGCGAGAATGCCCCGCGTGAGCTAGGTGCAATGGTGGCCTCGCAGATGTCGCATCGACTACGCATCGATCCGCTACACCGCCGTATTCTGGTCGCAGCAGCGGCCGGTTCCGGCCTGGGGGCGATTTATCACATCCCGCTGGCCGGAGCGGTTTTCTCGTTGGAGATTCTGCTGGGCTCACTGAGCATTACCGCGGTGATGGTGGTACTGGCGTGTTCAGCCATTGCCACGGTGACGTCGGGCATCGTGGTCGGCAGTAGCCCGCTCTACAGCCCAATCAATCTCTCAGACGGCTGGGGCAACCTCGGTGCGGCACTGCTCCTCGGCGTTATCTGCGGCGCCATTGGCTACGCATTTCGCATTCTCAGCTCGCGGGTGTTAGACAAGGCACCGACTGGCTGGCATTCTGCCTGGGCCATCCCCCTCGCGTTCACGCTAGTTGGTGTGATCTCGCTATGGATTCCAGAAGTATTGGGCAACGGCCGCATCGCTGCGACCACAGTTCTCATGGATCGCCCACTGCTGGGGTTTGCGGTCATGCTGCTGATCGCGAAAACTGTCGCGGTTCTAGTTACTTTTCGTTCGGGTGCCGTCGGTGGTCTGTTAACTCCCGGCTTTGCCCTTGGCGCGCTCAGCGGTTTCATCATCGGCTGCTTCGTACAACCATTGATGCCCTCAATTCCGCTGAGCGACTTTGCAATTCTCGGCGCGGCGGCCTTCCTGTCGGCGTCCATGGCAGCTCCACTTTTCGCACTGATCGTGACCGTGGAGTTTACCGGCCAGAATTCCTCGGCTTACTTAGCGCTCTTCCTCGCTGGTGCAACTGCGACACTAACTGTGACCATAATTCGCGCCTGGCTACGGCTCCCCCACAAACAATCAATGCCATGGAACCGCGAACCGGCAGCCGCAGCTGCAGTCCGCAAGCGGGTCGAGGGCTAACCGCGCCCAGCAGTGTGCGTTGAGCGACCTGTATAGGCTCGGACAATTTCCCGGACGCCTGGGCGAAGACGGCGGAGCATTCGCAGGCCCGTCGCTAAGCCCTTGCGTTGCGGGGAACTGGACTGGAGCTCCGCTTCAACCTGCGGATACTTCTTGAACGCCGCCTCCGAACGCACCTCTGGGGCGTTGTCCGGGTCAGCGACTAAGAAGCGATCCGGCAGCGACAACTTTAGTAGTGTGCGCTGGACCTGGAAGAACTGCTTCGGGAACGACCCCGTGTTGTATGGCAGGTCGTATTCTCGGCAAATCTGCTGAACCTGCTTCGAAATCTGCGCGAGCCTGTTGGATGGCATGTCTGGGAAGAGGTGGTGCTCAATCTGGTAATTCAGATTTCCCGAGAGCACCGACAACGCCAGCCCACCGTGGAAGTTCGCCGAGCCCAGCATTTGGCGCAAATACCACTCACTCTTGTCCTCGGTGTTGTACTGCTCCTTGGTGAAAGTCTCGGCATCATCCGGGAAGTGTCCGCAGAAGATGACAGCGTAGGCCCACAGATTACGGGCGAGGTTGGCCATCATATTCGCAAATGCCACTTCGCGGTAACGCGGACCCGCCATCGCCGGGAAGAGAACGTAGTCCTTGATCACCTGGCGCCCCGACTTGTTGAGAACCTCCATGAGCTGCGGCCGGGCCTCATCCCAGGATTTCTTGCCTGCAAACACACGCCCGAGCTCAACGTCGTAGAAAGCCACTGCCCATTGAAAAAGGCTGGCCAAGACCACGTTTGTCACCGGCTGCAACAGCGTCGATGGCTTCCAACGGCGGTCACGAGTCACCCGGAGAATGCCGTATCCCACATCGTTGTCCATACCTAACACGTTGGTGTACTTGTGGTGGACAAAGTTGTGGGAGTGCTTCCACCCGCTCGATGGGCAGGAATTGTCCCACTCCCAGGTGGCCGAGTGAATCTCGGGGTCATTCATCCAGTCCCACTGACCGTGCATGGTGTTGTGGCCGATTTCGAGGTTTTCCAAAATCTTTGCCAGCCCCAGCGCTGAGATGCCCGCCCATTTGAAACCCCAGTGTGCGGTGTTCTTCCACGACCTCGGCAGCAGCCCCAATTTGTTCAGGGCCATGCCTGCGGTCGGTACCATCAGCAGACCTCGACCAGTCACCTCAAGGGTGCGTTGAATGCGGATGAGCGTGCGGATGTAGCGAGCATCCTTCTGCCCCAGCGAATCGCGGTGTTGCTTTTCGATTTCCGCAAACCGACGCCCAATCTCTGCGACGTCTTCTTCGCTCAAGTGCGCATACGATGCGATATCGGAAATTGCCATGGGAAGGGTCCCAACTCCTTTAGGTAGTTTCTCCTGGTTAATGCAGGTTGAGATAGATGTGGGGCGAACTTACAGTTCGATACGCGCGTGCCCCGCCGGCGCACAGACGCACGTTCGGACCCGCTCGCCCGCCACAAACGTCGCACCGGTGCGGATGTCCCGCGCTGCGCCGTCGGAGAGTTGCTGCACGCAGGTCGCACAAATTCCCATCCGACAGCCGTACGGAAGGTCGACCCCGACGCGCTCGGCCGCCTCCAGGATGGTGGTTGCACCGTCTACGTCGACATCTCCTCGGCTGCCGAAACTCACCGTGCCACCGGCCTCCTCCGCCGCCGAGCGGTCAACGGTGAAACGTTCCGTCCGCAGCTCGGGGAACTCCGACTCAAGGCTTTTCAGCAGTTCAACCGGACCACAGGCATAGGCGCTTGCCGACGATGCCAGCGCTCCAAAGTCAGCAATGATGTCGGTAACCGCAGCAGCGTCAATCCGCGGCTGCGTCTCCGTATTCCAGGCATGCAGGCGATACTTCAACGCGCTAATAGCGCTGCGCTGTTCCAGCTCCCGGAGTTCGTTGACAAACACAGCTTCTGCCTCGCCGCGGTAGGAGTGAATGTGTTCGACTTCCACTGATGCATTGCGAGCTGAAAGATCACGCAGCATGGAAATCACAGGAGTTACGCCGGAGCCTGCGGTAACAAACGCAATACGGGCTGGGAGTGGCTCCGGAAGATGGAAATCCCCAGCCGGGGCAGCCAGGCGGACGACAGTACCCGGTTTTACATTGGCGACGAGATGTTGGGACACGTAGCCGTCGTTGAGTGCACGAATGTTGATAGTCAGCAGCCCATCATGAGGCCGCGGTGCATTTGTCAGTGAGTAGGAACGCCACAGGTATTTCCCCTTGACCTCTACGCCGAGTCCAATGAACTGACCTGACTTGAAGTCTGTTGGCATCCCCCAACCCGGACGGATTATCAACTCTGCTGAAGTAGGAGATGTGGGATTAATGGCCTCAATCTGACCGCGCAGCTCGCGACTTGACCACAGCGGATTTAGCAACTGCGTGTAGTCATCGGGCAAAAGTGGCGTGGATAAATGCTTGAATACCCGGGAAACTTTGGTCTTAAGTCCCATTCTTGACCCTCCTGACTGTCACGGGAGAACAAGTAATAACACTGTTCATCAGCGGGCAATCCCCGCCCAATCCATTATTACGTGCCCGTAGGTTACTTAGACGTAGACTACGGAGTGGTAAGTTATTGGTCAAGAGAAGCAAATGATTTTGACACAAATAGCGAAATTGTCATTACCCCCGCTTTCCTGCGAAGCGCCCCCTTTGACATGGAGCTTATCCACACAAAACAATCCCGCCTTATATACCCCCGCAGAAAAAACTTGTGCCATACAAAAAGGGACTGGGTTCCAAACCCAGTCCCCTTCTTCAACACCAAGCACGCGCTACTACAGGAAGTCGACCACCATGCCGAGCTCAGCTACGTCATACCACGCCAGCGGAATCTCCAGCGCATCGCCGACAGTGAGCTCCGCATCCTCGTCACCGAGATCTGCCTTATCGACGGCTTCAATTGCAGCCTCAACCTTGCTTTCCGCCTCTTCCACATCAATGTGGAGCGCTGCAACGTCGGCAAGCGAAATTGGGCCGCCGACCTTAACCACAGCATCGCCCATATCCGACTGCGGTTCCGCCTCCACATCGACGGAAATGACTACTCGGCGGTGCGGGAACTTCTCTTCTGCAGCATCGAGCAGACGGAGCGACGCACGCGCAGCCTCATCAAAGGCCACATCTGCCAGTTCCTCATCATCGCCCTCAGTAAAGAAATCGCGCAGCGCCTCAGTGACAGCAAAGCCCCAACCACCGCGGGCGTGGAAGAGCTCATCCTCCTTCAGCGCCTCAAGCATGGAGAAAGTCGCTGGGATATAGACACGCATTAGAACTCGCCCTCGAGCCCCAGTAGACCGGCAATCTCGACCACTGCGCGGTCGAACTGCTGATAGAAGACTCCCACCATGCCGTTAGAGACGGCAGCATGGATGTTCTCAATCGAATCATCCACCAACACACAGTCCCGTGCCGGCAGTTCAATAGCCGCAGCAGCTGCATTAAAAGCCTCTGCCGAAGGCTTCTCATGGCCAATTTCACCAGAGAGCACAACTGCGTCTACCAGGCCCTCATCTTCGAGCTTGCGAATCGGATCCGCTGATGGGCCACCTGGGTCATTCGACAGGACTGCCAGGCCAACACCATTTGCACGCGCCTCTACCAGCAAATTACGCCAACGTGCCTGGTCTTCATCCGTACCGTCGAGGACACCACAGTAATCGATAATCATTCCGCGCATGGCCTGTAGTTTATCGCATGACCTGCACGTTTGCCTTTTTTCCAGTTCAGCGTGTTAATTGGCTGTTCGTTACGCCAATTTATAGACGACCAGAACGGCTTTGACGGAAACCTATAGGGCTATTAACAGCGAGACACTCAGCCCACTTCGCGGCTGCATCTTCTCCCCACCCCCATGCCAGCCGTGAATTCCCCTTCACAAGCTGCACACTTAAAGCACTTGTAGGACAATGGTCTTCAGCAAGGGGGGGAACTTGCCAATGGAGAGTTTTTAGGGGGATTAATCCATGGCACCTACGTCTCACGTACCAACATCGCAGGCGCCGATGCCTTACGCGCTGTCGCACGCCGCTGAGAACCGATCCAGTGACAGGGAATTCATCGAACCAGCAACGGGCTTTTCGCTTCTCCACACAATTCAACTTGGCCAGTCAGCTAATGCCGCCACTTCTCCAACCGCAAAAGTGGCACCGACCTATAGCGGATGTTCCGTTGCTTCCGGGACCGCTGTCATGACGGCATTACCGCCCGCCGTGGCCACTCCTGCGGAAAAAAAGACGCCGCAAACACCGCACGTCGTCCAGCACTGTGAGCAGAATCTGAGACAGGAGCTTGGCACGATTACTCGCCGCGTCTTCGACATTATCGCGGGTCGCCGGCGAGTCAACGATTTGCGTCGCATCAACATTGACCCGATTATTCACGCTGCGATACTCACGCTGTCGAAAAACACCAGCCTCAAAGGTGTCGCGTTGCAATCCTTCCACGCCAGCGCTTCAGCAGACGGCAAAAAGGTCGAATTCCTGGGTAGTTGCCGTGTCGGTCCGCGCGTTCGCGCGTTCACGGGCACGTTCCGCCGCGGAACAGCAAAAACGCGGCCATGGATCATGACCGCGTTTCGTGTGCTTTAGTGCTTAGCGACGGCGCTTGCGAGCCGCCTTCCGACGCTGCGCCCGGTTGCCCTCACGCTCTTGATCCATGCGCTGCTGCTCTGCACTGCCGTCCTCGCTGGGGCCGGAGTAGGTCATCTGCTGATTTTTCTCAGCAGCTTCCGTTGGCAGAGCCGGAGCCTGGTTTTCCTGCCCCTCAGTGTTTTCCACTGCGGGCATAACCTGCTTACGGATTAGGAACAGCTGACGAACCGATTCTTCCTTGATGCCGTCCATCATCGCGGTGAACATGTCGTAGCCCTCACGCTGGTACTCCACCAGCGGGTCAGCCTGGGCCATGGCGCGCAAGCCAATGCCCTCCTTGAGGTAGTCCATCTCGTAGAGGTGCTCGCGCCACTTCTGGTCCATGACGTTCAGGATGGTGAAGCGCTCAATGTTGCGCATCTGGTCGTCGCCACCAATTGCGGAAACCGCATCCTCAAGCTGGTCGTAGCTGGCGGAGATATCCGTGTGCAGAGCCTTGGACAGCTCATCGGCCGAGAGGTCACCCGGGGTACCGAAGTCAGAGCCATCGATGAGCTCCTGCGCCGTAAACGTCGGGCTGTAGAGCTGCTCAAGGGCATTCCACAGCTCGTCGAGGTCCCAATCCTCCACGTAACCGTCAGCGGTGGCACCGTTGACATACGCATCGACGACATCGTCCTGCATGTCGCGAACCTGAGTCTTCAAATCCTCACCTTCGAGGATGCGACGGCGCTCAGCGTAGATGACCTTACGCTGCTGGTTCATAACCTCGTCATACTTCAGAACATTCTTACGGATTTCGAAGTTCTGGCTTTCCACCTGAGCCTGAACGCTCTTAATGGAGTTGGAGACAACCTTGGAGTCAATAGGAACGTCATCCGGGACATTCAGAGTGTTCATCAGCGCTTCCATGCGCTGGCCGTTGAAGCGAACCATGAGATCATCGCGCATGGACAGGTAGAAGCGGGTAACACCCGGGTCACCCTGACGACCGGTACGACCACGCAACTGGTTGTCAATGCGGCGCGACTCATGGCGCTCAGTGCCCAGGACGTAGAGTCCACCGGCCTCACGTACCTTGTCAGCTTCTTCCTTCGACTGCTGACGAACACGCTCAATCTCAGCGTCCCACGCCTCTTCGTACTCTTCCGGAGTTTCCACCGGGTCCAGACCACGAGAGCGCAGATTCAGGTCAGCGATGATGTCCGGGTTACCGCCCAGCACGATGTCAGTACCACGACCGGCCATGTTAGTTGCCACAGTAACTCCTCCGAGACGACCCGCCACCGCGACAATCTCAGCTTCCTTCTCGTGGTGCTTTGCATTCAGCACCGAATGAGGAATACCTTCGCGCTGCAGGAGCTTGGAAAGGTACTCGGATTTCTCGACTGACGTCGTACCAACGAGAACTGGCTGGCCCTTTTCATGGCATTCGCGGATGTCCTCGACAACAGCGGCGAACTTTGCCTCCTGCGTCTTGTAAATCAGGTCGGGCAGATCCTCGCGCTGCTTCGGGCGATTCGGCGGGATCGCCATGACGTTCAGCTTGTAAATCTGGTGCAGCTCAGCCGCTTCAGTCTCAGCCGTACCGGTCATACCGGACAGCTTGTCGTAGAGGCGGAAGTAGTTCTGGAGCGTGACGGTTGCCAGCGTCTGGTTCTCGTTTTTAATCTCCACCCCTTCCTTGGCCTCAATTGCCTGGTGCATGCCCTCGTTATAGCGACGGCCTGCCAGCACACGACCGGTGAACTCATCGACAATGAGAATCTCACCATTACGGATAATGTAATCCTTGTCGCGGGTGAACAGCTCCTTGGCCTTCAGAGCATTGTTCAGGTAGCTGACCAGCGAGGAATTTTCCGGAGCATACAGGTTTGAAATACCCAGCTGATCCTCAACGAATTCAACACCCTCTTCACGAATACCGATGGTGCGCTTACGCTCATCGACTTCGTAGTGAATGTCGCGCTTCATACGCGGCACAATCTTGGAGAACGCCAGGTACCAGTGCGGATCGCCATCCGCCGGACCGGAAATAATTAACGGGGTACGGGCCTCGTCAATCAGAATCGAGTCAACCTCATCGACGATGGCGAAGTGGTGCCCACGCTGCACCAAATCGTCGAGCGAATGCGCCATATTGTCGCGCAGGTAGTCAAAGCCGAACTCATTGTTCGTGCCGTAGGTGATGTCGGCAGCATAGGCCTTGCGGCGCTGGTCCGGGCTGAGCTCAGAGAGAATCACCGAGGTCTCAAGCCCCAGGAAGCGGTGGACTCGACCCATCCACTCCGCGTCACGCTTAGCCAGGTAGTCATTAACCGTAACGACATGAACGCCCTTGCCTGCCAACGCATTGAGGTATGCGGGCAGCACACAGGTCAGGGTCTTACCTTCACCAGTACCCATTTCGGCAACGTTGCCGAAGTGCAGTGCCGCACCGCCCATAACCTGGACGCGGTAGTGCTTCTGACCCAGCACGCGCCAGGATGCCTCACGCGCCGTGGCGAAAGCATCCAGCAGCAGATCGTCTACATCGGCACCGTCAGCCAGCTGCTTCTTAAACTCCTCGGTCTTGGCGCGGAGTTCATCGTCTGAAAGAGCTGCGTACTCGTCTTCCTTGGCGATGACCTGATCTGCAATATTGCCAAGCCTCTTGACAGCGCGGCCTTCACCAATGCGGAGCAACTTGCTGAGCGAAAACACTAAATTGGGACCTTTCCGGCCGATTCACGTCGAACTTTAATGTGCAACGGTTGATTATACGACGAACCCGCCTTCCCTTCTAAGAGAAGACGGGCTCATGTGAGCAATTACTTACCAATACACAGCTCTGTGCGGCATTGCGTGCTCTTTTTGATGAAGACTTACTTCTCGTCTTCCTCTGCCAGCTCAATCAGACCGTAGTCGTATGCGTGACGACGGTAGACCACGGACGGACGAGAGGTTGCCTCGTTAACGAAGAGGTAGAAGTCGTGACCGACGAGCTCCATCTCAGACAGAGCATCTTCGACCGTCATCGGAGTTGCGGAGTGCTGCTTGGTACGCACAACCTGGCCCGGACGTACGTCCTCAACCAGATCCTCGTACGGATCAGCCTTTTCCGGAGCCGCTGCCTCAGCCTCTGCAACCAGCGAAGCAGTTGCCTCGCCGACGGACATCGGTGCACGGTGGCCAGAACGGCTAATCTTGCGGCGAGCCTTCACCTTACGCAGGGAGCGCTCCATCTTGCCCAGAGCAGACTCCAGTGCAGCGTAGAAGCTATCTTCCTTCGCCTCCGCACGAGCCAGGTGCCCCTTGCCAGTAGCGGTGATCTGAATACGGTCAGAGCGGTCTGCACGGCGCGGATTCGGCTCGTGCTGGAGCTCCACGTGGAAGAAGGTCAAAGTCGGGTCGAGGCGCTCAATCTTCGCCAGCTTCGCCTTAACACGATCTGCGAAGTGCTCTGGAACCTCAACATTGCGCCCGGTGATGGTCACCTGAGCGTTCGGGCTGAGTACCTCGTTGTTGTCAGCAGGTGTGGACACTTGCTACCTACCTCCCGGTATGGCCACCGCCCTTCCGTGAGCGGGATTACTCACGGCGTCTACGGTGACGAGTCTTTCTGCACCCCCAGGATACAGTTCCGGGGGTAACCAATGCCACGTTCCCCTCGTTTATTTTTCGCTTGCCGACGACACCCCTGCGTCTACGCCCGGGCGAGTACCAACACCATGTCGATGCGAATCCCCAATGACGCTGCCACCAACTCGGTTTCCGCTGCAGTGGCACCAGTGGTGGCCACATCATCAACCAGAATCACTGTCGCCTGGGCACACCGTTGTCGCAGCTTGCCACTAATTCCGTGCTTGAATTGCGTCAGCGGCACAATGTGGCCAGAAAGGTTTCGTCTGCGTTGAGAAGCCCCAAGTTCCGCGGAATCCCGCGTGCGCTCAGCAATGCGCACCAGGGGCAATACCGAACTAGAGGGGAGCTGACTGCAGGCAAAGTCGCAGGCAATTGTTACCGGATCCCCACCCCGTTGTCGACGGGATGACAATCTTGTCGGCGCGGGAATCAAAATGACGGGGGTAATTTCCGGGGGCATTATATGGCCGTCTGAGGCCAGCCTTCGTACCGCAGCGGCGAACACAGCCCCCATGATTCGTCTGGCTTCACCACTGCCCCGTTCTTTGGCCGACAAAATGAGATGTCTCCTCGCACCGGAGTACGGACCGCAGGTCCACGCTGCTGCGCGTAACGCAGCCCGCGGTGAAAACCGCACTGGAGGTTGCTGAAGATTGTCCTTGCAATCACGACACAGCGTCCCGGAGCAGCCGCACACCGGGCAGGTTTCCGGTATCACGAGGCCAATCGCATCGCGAGTGACGTCGTAAAGCACGCGCAGTACATCCTGCGATGATTTCCCCTGCGCCATTGATCCCCTCCCCGATTTGCGCTTACTCCACAGACACCGGAGCCATTCGACCACGCGCACCCGGAACCTGGCGCCAGAACTGCTGTTGCCCCTCGCTGGAGATCAGCTCCATAACACCGGTGGCATCCAATGCGTAACGCTTCGACGAGGTCGCGGTAACCACAGGAATTGGCGGTGTCAGGTTGAGCTTCGGCAGAACGGAGCTGGTCGCACCGTCCGGGAAGGCACTCCACATCGGGGTGTCTCCGCTGTAACCGCCCACCGTGACCGTTTGATTCGGCGACCACGTCAGCGACACCGGGGAAACGTTTTCAGGGAGCGGCAGAGCGCGCGGATGCGTCAACTTCCACGGTTTGTCGTCATGCCTTTCGATGGTGGCGATATAGACCTCACCAGCGATAATCATCGCTACCTGCGTGCCCGAAGAATCGACGCGGAATTCAGAAATACCGGCGCTTGGGTGCCCCGTGTCTTCGCCGCCGTCAAGAAGGTGACTGAGCTCAGAGGTATCAACCTCCTCCTGCTGAATCCGGGACGACGTCGACTGCCGAACCAGGCGTACGACGGTTGTACCGTCCTTCACTGTCCAGACCGCCTCGGCATCTGGCGACCATGTCGGACGGGTGAGACTCTCGCCAGTCAGCACAGGAACCGGCTGATCTTGTATTCCGCCGAGCATCAATGTGGACTCCCCAAGGTCATACGAACCGGTACGACCATCCACAGCCGAGCGGAACACGGCGGCAATAAGCTCGCTGCCATTGGGGTTGATGCCCACTGCCGCGGAAAACACCGCAGTGCTGCCGCTGGCAGTCCAGCCGCGTCCCACAGGTGTGGCGTGGCCGTCAGCAATCTCGTAGATACCGCTGCGGTCGACCGTCCGCAACGGCGCGTTATCAGCCGGTAGATGATTCGGGTCGTAGAGCTGGATTGCGTCGGTATCCTTCGTCCACGGCTCGTCGTGGCTGGCAATTAGTGGTTCGCCGTCGGCCATGAGGATCCACGGACCACGGAAATCTGCCGAGTCGAGAGTCCAGATAATCTGTGCCGCGAGCATGACACGCAGTTCCTCGGAAACATCACCCAATCCGGTGATTTCGACCCTGCGACCGTCCGAGTTGGACACAGGTCCTGCTTCCACCGCAATTGAGGCATTGGGCTTGAGCACTGTGGTGACGCCCGGTCGCAGTGGTGCTGATGGTCCGTTCTTCAGCTTTGTCAACAGATTGGTCGCGCCATCGGTGACGCCACGATAGAGCCAACGACGATCTGTGACCAAATGATTACCCGCCGGGTCGAGGAAATAGACATTGCGAGGCACATTGTTTTCCAGGAATGCCTGACGCTCCATGACAACACCGTCGGGCAGCGAGGAAATGCGCCACTGCCCATCCGAACCGAGCTTCATCTCCACGGTTTCCTCATAGTCACCGGACTGGGGCTCATAAGCACCATCAGTACCAAATTGACCAACGCTGCGACCTCGGGCAACGAAGGACTGTCGAGAACCTCCTTCATCCCGTTGAGCGATGAGGTTGACACCGTCGAGAATGCGGGCGCTATCATGCGGCTTCCAACTGGCCGCAAGTTCCGGGGTCATGAAGGCACGCATAGCTTGAAAATCATCAACCGGATGCGCGGCCGCGGCGAAAAAGTCGCGCAGGACAATGTCTGCATTGACATTCGGCCGTGGCTGCGGAACCTCAATACGAACTTGGGGCGGCTCAAACGGACGCAGCACCTGGGGGCTGGTGTTCCTCGGAATGGTGGTACATCCTGCGGCCGTGCCCAAAATGATCACTGAGCTAAGCGCCACTGTCTTACGCAGGACGCGACGAGCCTTTGACTGTTGCTGCGCCGTCATTTAAATATCCTCCTCTCGTGCCTGTCGGGATTCGCTATCGCTAGTCCGCTGCCCCTTATCCTGATCCTGGCTCTTGACTTGCGGTGCAATCGAATCCGATTCCAACTCCCGTGCACCAATTTCCTGCTGATGCGGAATCTGATCGGGCAGCGGCGGAACTTCCAGGCCGAGCGGATGCTCACCGAAGCTCGCATCAGGCTCCAGTGGCACAGTCAGGCGGAAACAGCTACCGACCGTCGGCACGCCAAATGCCTCCAGTTCCCCACCATGCAATTGTGCGTCCTCACGCGCGATCGCCAAGCCAAGTCCGGTACCACCGGTGCGTCGGACACGCGAGGGGTCAGCGCGCCAGAACCGGTTAAACACCAGCTCTTGCTGCTCCGGCTTTAGCCCCACACCGTGGTCAACGACCGTAAACGAGACCGCGGAATCGCTCGCCCGCACTGTGACATCCACCGGATTGCCCTCACTGTGGTCAACAGCGTTGGCCATAAGATTGCGTAGCACGCGCTCGATACGACGCGAGTCGACTGTTGCCATTACCGGTTCATCGGGCAGGTGGAAGCGAATGGGTGTACCGGTCTCCTTAGCCACGACCGTTACCTGCTGATAGGCAGCATCCACGCAGCGACGGACATCGACCTTCTCTGCGGACAGGTCAGCAACGCCGGCATCGTGGCGTGAGATCTCAAGCAGGTCATTGAGAAGCATCTCAAAACGCTCAAGCTCCTCATTCATCAGCTCAGCTGCGCGGCGAGTCGCCGGATCGAGGTCCTCAGCGCCGTCAGCAATAAGATCGGCGGCCATACGCACCGTGGTCAGAGGCGTCCTCAACTCATGCGAAACATCGGAGGTGAACTGTCGCTGCAGACTGCCGTATTCCTCCAGCTGTCTAATCTGCGTCGACAGCGATTCGGCCATCTTGTTAAAGCTCATGGCCAGTCGCGCCATGTCATCTTCACCCTGCACGACCATGCGTTCGCGCAAGTGGCCGTCGGCAAAGCGTTGGGCAATCTGGGCGGCGGAACGCACTGGTGTCGTCACCTGATTGGAGAAGAACCAAGTAATACCGCCGAGAAGCGCCATGATGACTACTGTCGCACCGGCGAGCAGACCACGAACCAACTTAATAGTCGATTCCTCTGCAGCCATAGAGGTGACCAGATAGATCTCGAGCCCATCAACCGAGGTAGAAGTAGGGCTACCGATAATTAACGCCGAGTACGTATCGCCGCGGTTATCAGTGACTTGACGTACCTGATACGCAATTTGCCCTTGTCGGACTACTTCATGCAATCGTTCTGGGACATCGGCCTTAATCGGCGATGAAGCCAACACCGTGCCTCGTGGCACCGGCGCCACGAGCAGCGGTTCATAACTTGTCAATGGCGCAGCACCGGAACCGGCTGCACGGTTCACAAGGGCATCGCGCCCCACGTTGAGCAGAGCTTGCAGCTCGTTGGACGAAGAGTTCTCAATCGCCTGCTCCACCACCGCGCGAGCACGGTCAATTTCCTCGTCGGCAGCGGTAACCTTTGCGTCGATAAGCCGCTGGGTAACAATAGTCGCCAGCGCGAAACCGAGTACCGCAATCACCATCGCGCTCAGTACCACGACAGAGGTCAGAATGCGCGCTTGGATAGACGTGCGCCAGAGCGTAACCGCCCAGGTCACTCCCCTATTGGTGAAGTCTCGAAGCTTCGTTATTAATCGACGCAAGAATCGGCTCCCACTAAAGCTGACTGACCTTGATTAGTCACCCGTCTTGTACCCGACACCGCGGACGGTCAGCACAATCTGGGGGTTTTCCGGATCCAGTTCAATCTTCGAGCGCAGACGCTGAACGTGAACGTTGACGAGTCGAGTATCCGAGGTGTGCTGATATCCCCAGACCTTTTCCAACAACTCATCACGGGAAAAGACCTGCTTCGGACGGGATGCAAGAGTGTGCAATAGGTCAAACTCCAACGGGGTCAGAGAAATCTCCTTGCCATCGCGGAACACGGCGTGACCGGGCACGTCGATAGTCAGGTCGCCGACCTCGAGGGTCTCACTCGGACTGTCCTCTTGACGACGCAGCCGAGCGCGCACACGCGCCACGAGCTCCTTCGGCTTAAAGGGCTTCGTGACATAGTCATCCGCACCGGATTCCAGGCCGAGGACCACATCGACCGTGTCGGTCTTCGCAGTCAACATGATGATCGGCACCGCCGATGTCTCTCGCACAGTGCGACAGACATCGACACCACCCATGCCCGGCAACATGAGATCCAGCAGAATCAAATCTGGATTCTCCCGCTCTGCTGCCTTGACAGCTTCGAGGCCATCGTCGACTACTACTGTGTCGAAGCCCTCGCGCTCCATCACCATCGTGAGCATTTCGGCGATGGCCGGATCATCATCAACAACCAGGATTTTTGAGCTCATGCGTCATATTCTAAACGTAAAGCTATCTAGTTCTGTAGTTTCCAGTTGAGGTGGCTAGCGCAGGCGTGCACTGATCCATTCCACAAGACGGTCCGCCCCATCATCCCCCGTAAGCATCAACCATGGTGACTGCCACGAGCCCCCCGCGAACTTCTGGTACGCCGCCAGCGTGCGCTCCTGCAAACCCGAGTCCTTTTCGTAGGTATCCCTAGTTCGCTGCGCATCAGAGGCTTCCCGATTGCGTGCGCGGTCGGCTGCCACTCCCACCGACGTGGCCAGACAGACCTGAACGTCGGGAAGCGGAAGCTGGAAATCTCCGAATTCGGTCTTCTCAATCCACTCGACAATCGCCGGATCCTGCGTGCGAGCCAGGGAGTAGGCCGCGTTGGACGCGACGTAGCGGTCGATGATCAGAACATCGTTTTCGCGCGCTGCATCAACAATCGCTTCACGACGTTCTTTGCGGTCCAGAGCGAACAGGAGTGCCATTGCCCAAGCGGAGTCCGCAGTGTCGCCGAGCTGACCGTGCAAAGCTTGATCGGCGAAATCAGCGAAGATCGTCTGCCGGTACGCCGGAAAGGTCATCGATGAAACGGAGAGCCCTTGACTTCGGAGTTGATTGGTAACAGCTGTGACAAGCGTGTTCTTGCCAGCACCGTCGATTCCTTCGACTGCGATAATCAAATTTTTCTCCTCGCACACATGGCTACGACCAAGCCTTGGCTAGAACTAGTAGCGGTAGTGCTCTGGCTTATACGGACCCTCGACATCAACGCCGATGTATTCGGCCTGTTCCTTGGACAGCCGGGTGAGCTCGCCGCCAAGTGCCTCGACGTGAATGCGAGCGACCTTCTCATCCAGAATCTTCGGAAGACGGTGGACAGAGTTGTCGTACTTTTCGCCGTTGCAGTAGAGCTCAATCTGAGCGATTGTCTGGTCGGCGAAGGAGGTCGACATTACGAAGGACGGGTGTCCGGTGGCATTGCCCAGGTTGAGCAAACGCCCCTCGGAAAGCACGATCAGAGAGCGCTCTTCGCCGTCAGCATGCGGGAAGATGTACTCGGTGACCTGCGGCTTGATCTCCACACGACGGACATCATCGCGATGGTGCAGGCTGTGCATGTCAATCTCGTTGTCGAAGTGCCCGATGTTGCCCAGCAGCGCGTGGTTCTTCATCTGCTGCATGTGCTCGAAAGTAATGACGTCCTTGTTGCCTGTGGCGGTGATGACAATGTCGACATCTGCGATGACGCTCTCAGTAGCGACAACGTCGAAACCGTCCATCAATGCCTGCAATGCGTTAATCGGGTCGGCCTCGGTGACCTGAACGCGAGCGCCCTGGCCAACCAGTGCCTCTGCGCACCCCTTACCCACGTCACCGTAGCCACAGACCAGTACGTTCTTGCCCCCAACCAGCATGTCGGTACCGCGGTTGATGCCGTCCAGAAGGCTGTGACGGGTGCCGTACTTGTTATCGAACTTGGACTTGGTGACCGCATCGTTGACGTTCATGGCCGGGAATGGCAGCACTCCCTGCTCTGCGAAGTGGTAGAGGCGGTGGACACCAGTGGTGGTCTCCTCTGTGACACCCTTCACCGACTCTGCAATTCGGTGCCAACGGCCGGCATCCTTCTCCAGGCTGGCGCGAAGCATGTCCTTGAAGGCAATAAACTCATCCGAATCCGACTCTTCTGCAGGCGGCACCAGGCCAGCATCCTCGAATTCCATGCCCTTAATGACAGCCATGGTAGCGTCGCCGCCGTCGTCCAGAATCATGTTGGCATCTTCATCGCCCCAGTCGAAGATGCGGTCGAGGCACCACCAGTACTCTTCCAGTGTCTCGCCCTTCCAAGCGAAAACCGGAACACCCTGCGGGTCCTCCGGAGTGCCGTTTCGCCCAACGACGACTGCCGCAGCGGCCTCATCCTGGGTGGAGAAGATGTTGCACGAGGCCCAGCGGACCTGTGCGCCCAGCGCCGTCAACGTCTCGATGAGCACTGCGGTTTGAACCGTCATGTGAATGGAGCCGGAAATACGGGCACCGGCCAGTGGCTGCTGCTCCGCGTACTCTTCGCGCAGCGCCATTAGACCTGGCATCTCGTGCTCAGCCAGACGAATCTGGTGACGACCGGCCTCAGCCAGGGAGAGGTCTGCAACCTTGAAATCAATGTTCTTCGAGGACATGTAACGCTTTCTCTAGATTCTTTGACGTGAGATTCTTCTTAAAGAATTACTACTGGGGACGCGAGAGTTACTCTACCGCTTCGACGCAGTTTTCCAGCGCCGCCTGGTCAGACTCACTGAGTTCCCCCAGAAGACTATCGAACACCTCGGATGCGATAGCCAACGCATCTTCCTCGCTGCCGTGCGCCTCGGAGATTCCCTCCCGGATGAAGCTGTAGTCCTCCACAATGTCACCGCCGCTAAATGGCGCACCATTCCAAATTGCAATGATCACAGCCGCCGCGAGTGCGCATGCTTTCTCATCGCTATTTTCGGAATCCACCCCAATGCGGCCAGCATCAATCAATGCACCAACACGATCCTGTGAGTCGAGATCCTGAACCTCATCGAAGAGTTCAATGACCGAATCGCTACCAAAAATCTCAGTATCCCAGATGGACATGATAGGTGGCCACGCTCCTTTCGCGCTTCGAACCAATAGCCAGTTTTCGTCTATCGACGAGCGCTTTCCAAAGAGCGCTTTTCGACGAGCCCACGGTAATCTGGCCGCCGACCTAAAAGCTGTCGCCTGCACGTACCGCTAGCCGGAAAACCGCATGTGGCCTTACCGAAGTTCTACCCGACTTTTCGTCACTTTTACAGTTCGAGAGACATATTTAATCCCTTCAACACAATTTTCACCCTAGAGAGAAGATAACGGGCATGTTAAGTTAGTTCCCAGACCTCGTAATGCAACTGTTATCTTTTTCGTTACAGGGCGACCTCACGCATGACACGAAAGGAGTACCTACCATGGTGAAGAAGGCTTTTGGAGCTCTTCTGCTCGCAGCCCTTCCCCTGAGCGCTTCGCTCGTAGGCTGCTCCGATAGCAGTGCCGCCAAGGGGGCGAATCCGGAAAACGCCGGCTCTCAGTCGAAAATGGAGACCTCTGCTCCACTGCCTCCCGTTCCTAGTGATGCCGAGCTGCAGCAGACCACTGAACCGAATTCAGATTCCTCGCTGACTGAGACGAACGGCAGTCTAGTACCTCGTCCGACCACGTCATCGAGCACCGAAATCGTTGAGGATCCGTACCTGCCACCGCAGGCCTACATCCCCCCGACTTCCACAAGCTCAAGTGCGACAACTCCGACGTCGACGACATCGACACCTCCGACGACCACAGAGACCACAAAGCCCACCTCTGACGACATATCTTCGCCGACGCCCAGCAAGCCGGTGCCACTGCTACCGGAAGATAACTCGGAAAAGCCGAACGACAGTCTTCCGGAAGGCGACGGTGGTGCACCAGCTGAGCCGAAGCCGCCTTCATCGCAGGCGCAGTCCCAGTCGGGTACGCAAACTACAACTCCGTCCGAGACTCCTCAGAAAACTCCTTCGAAGGAACCGACATCCCCGAAGGAGCCGACACCTCCGAAGAGCCAGACCTCTTCGAAGGACCAGACCCCTTCGACGGAGAAGGGCACCACTGGCGGCAATGGGGCTAGCAATAGCAAGATTTCCCCAATCCCGGAAAAGCCGAAGGACTCCGGATTCCTGGGAAATTTCTTCGATAACGACGAGGACTAACCCACCCGCGGGACGGTCGCGACAAAGACGGTTGCCCCGTCTTGGCGCGCAGTCAGCTCAATATCAACTGCGTCGACAGCCGGAACCCAGGCCGCATGGCCGCTGGGAACCTCAACCACGGAGTCGTCGTGACGCAACGCCACCGTGCCCGCTGTAGACAACACAACCGTGGCGGATTCTTCGTCGAGCAGAACATGTTCGCCCGGCTCCAGGTCCCGCGAACGAAGGCGGAACTCGCGCACCGGCGCGTCATAGTCATTCCAGCCGTCATCGGTCAGCCACGACTGCAGCACCGGATCTGGCAGCGGTCGGAAAGAGAGCACGCGCAGTAGCTCCACGACATCGACGTGCTTAGAGGTCAGCCCTCCGCGCAGCACGTTGTCGGAGTTGGCCATGATTTCCACGCCCATGCCATTGAGGTAAGCATGCAGCTGTCCCGCACCAAGGTAGATGGCTTCGCCCGGCTGTAAGCGAAGGCGATTAAGCAGCATCGACCCCAGGACTCCCGGATCCCCCGGATACTTTCGAGCCAGTTCGCAAGTGGTCTCGGCCACTCGCGAGAACTCCTCGTCATCGCCACTGTAATCCGCGCACTTGGCAGCCACGGCCTCGACCAGCTCATCGAGGACATCCTGGGGCAACGTCAACCACGTTGTAAACAATGCCCGCAGAGCACTCTCGTCATCGGCGGCATCGAGCAGTCCCATGTAGTGGTCGAGCTCCGGTACCGCCAGCGTCGCGAGCAACTCCTTCGTGCGCTCCACCGGGCGGAATCCGGCCAACGCGTCGAAGGTAGTCAGGGCGACAATGAGTTCTGGCTTGTGGTTGTTGTCCCGGTAATTGCGGAAATGTGCAGTGGCCGGAATGCCCTCCGCATTTTCGCGTGCAAATCCCTCCTGAGCTTCTGCCAAGGTGGGGTGTGCCTGCAGCGATAGCGGCTCATCGGCTGCGAGCAGCTTCAACAGGAACGGCAGCCTGCCGTTGTCGGTGTCAATTGCATATCCGAGCGCAGCTGCCGGATCCTGCGCAATGAGCTCGTCCAGCGGCGTGCCGGCCACCGTGGCCGATGCCAGTGCATGCGCACCAAACCACAGTTCCGCCCAGGGCTTCGATGTGGGAGCGTCCGCACCGGTGATTCTCGCCAAATGTGTACGAGACCCCCAGGGGTACGACTGCAGCACGGGGTCCAACAGCTCCATGCCCGTATCACTCCTCTAATAGTCACTTCTGGCGCAAGCACGCCAATCTCACCGAAGGCCCAAAAGCCTTCGGTGACACCCGGCGATTACGCAGAAAACGCCGCAATCGCACCAACTCTGGCTGCAGCAACACATACTTCAACCAATGGATGATGAGTCTCCGCATCGAGCGCAGGGCACTCCACACGAGCCCATCCAACCTCGCCGTAGTGGTCCCGGTAGTGGCCCACATTGTTCGGCGCAGCTAAAACAATCGCCCCCAACGGTAGCACTGTCGCCCCTTCATCCCCACCATCAATGAACGGGTCATAGAAAATATCACGGCTTTCCTGGGGTTCTGCAGCGAGCAACGCGCCCACACTAAGAGACAATTCGCTTATCGACGACGCTGCCGAGACCACGCCTGCCTCAAGCATCTGTAACGATGCCAGTTCCGCTACCGGTGCCAGCGCCGAGGTCGTCGACACTCCAAGCATTCTGCGGCCTGCCACCCACTGCGCTACCTGCCGCGCGGGATTAACTGTTTCATCTCGCTGCGGAGCACAGGCGGCAATATCGGCGTCCACCGCATCAGCGACTTCCTCCACGACCCCGGCCGGAGCCAGGGTGGTGGCACCACATTCGGTGAGCGCGCTGGCGATGGCACCGACATAGGCGGTAAAGGACGCGGACTCCGCCATCGCCGGGCGCGGAACCACAACCGTATCGGGACTACCGGCGGCACGCAGTGGCCCTTCACCGGGATCCACCACGACCGTGGCAGCACCTCGCCTATCAGCTTCAGCCAGAGCTGCCCCCAGTGGGCTGCCGGGGTTGTCGTCACAGACGATGACCAAGTCGAGGGCACCGACATAACTGGGCAGCTGATGCGCAATTACCACCGGGCAGCGGATGTCGTCGGCAAGCGCGCGCACGGATTCGGCAGCGAGCTGCGCCCGACGATTTCCCACGAGGATGACCGCACTGCGCGGCAGTGGAAGTTGAGCAAACGCACCCCCGCGAGTCGCGGAAGCAGCAGCTCTGAGACCTGCACCGGCAGTGGCCATACGGTAGAACAGGGCCTCTTGGCGCGGATTATGGGAGGAGTCGAATGACGAGGTCATACTCCCAAGCATGCCTGAAAACGGGCGCGTGGGGTTGATTAACCGCGGATGATGCCGAGAACTTCGTCGACAAGAGCGTCGACCTCAGCACGCGTCGGAGCCTCGACGTTCAGACGCAGCAGCGGCTCCGTATTGGAGGCCCGGACGTTGAACCACGCCTTGGAGTCCGCCAGCTCAATGGTCAGGCCATCCATCCAGTCCGAGGACTCCGTGCGATCGGCAAACGCGGCCTCGATTTCCTTCTGCTTGGCCTGCTGCTCCTCGGCGCTGCCCAGGCGGGAATTAATCTCACCGGAGGCCTCGTAGCGGTTGTACTCGGCCATGAATTCACTCAGCGGCTTGTTCTGCTCGGCCAGTGCGGCCAGGACATGCATGGCAGCCAGCATGCCGGAGTCTGCGTTGAAGAATTCCTTGAAGTAGTAGTGCGCTGAATGCTCGCCACCAAAAACAGCACTGTGCTCGGCCATTTGCGCCTTAATAAAGGAGTGCCCAACACGGGTACGAACCGGAGTTCCGCCGTTTTCCACAATCATCTCCGGCACGACGTGCGAGGTGATCAGGTTATGGATGATAGCCGCACCCGGGTTCTGCTCCAGGTAGCGGGTGGCCACCAACGCACAGATGGCCGATGGGCTGACCGGGTTGCCCTTCTCGTCGACGACGAAGCAGCGGTCAGCGTCGCCATCGAAGGCAATACCGATGTCTGCGCCCTGCTCCACCGTAAACTTCTGTAGGTCAACGAGGTTGGCGGGCTCCAATGGATTGGCCTCGTGATTCGGGAAGTTGCCGTCGAGCTCAAAGTAGAGGTCAGCAACATCCATGTCTTCTCCGAGCACTGCCGGAACTGTCAGTCCCCCCATACCGTTACCGGCATCGACTGCAACCTTCAGGCGACGGCCGGAGCGGATGTCGACCAGCCCATGGAGGAACGCCGCGTAATCCTGCAGAACATCCTCACGATCAATTTCGCCCGGAGTGCCGGTGTACTCCGGGATTCCGCCGACAAGCAGATCCTTAATCTGAGCAAGCCCTGTCTCCTGCCCGATTGGGCGGGCCAGCGAACGGCACATCTTGATGCCGTTGTATTCAGCTGGGTTGTGGCTGGCAGTGAACATCGCGCCCGGGCATTCCCTTACTCCGGAGGCGAAATACAGCTCGTCCGTAGAGGTCAGGCCGAGCAGGGTGACATTGAGCCCCTGCGCTGCCGCGCCATCGGCGAAACTAGCCGCCAACTCCGGCGAGGACTCACGCATATCGTGGCCAACTACGGCACGCGTTGCGCCCTCTGAACGCATGATGTGCCCAAAGGCGGCGCCGATGGCTCCGACAAGGTCCGCGTCGATGCCCTCACCGACAACACCGCGCACGTCATAGGCCTTGATGACGGCATCCAAATCGGAACGATTGTAAGTGCCCACGAAAAACCTCTCTGGGTAAGTATCAGTGTTGTGAAAAATGATACTAGCCACAGAGAGGCTCTCACAAAGAAATGCCGCGGCAAGATGGCATGAGCTGGGGCACGGCGCCCGCCCCGTTAGTCGTCCGAATCCTCCGGATCGCGAACTACATGCAGGTGACCGCGCGCGGATTTCCGCGTCGACGGGTGACGGCTGGAATCAATCTTGTAGGTCTGCGGACGGTTGTCGACCTCATCCCGCAACACCAGGCCAGTCGCGTTGCGGCCAGCTTCACGGACGGCTTCCGCCAATGCGGTCAAATCATCATCGTCCTGGGCGGGCGTCGGCACGTCGTAACGCACGAGCTCCCAACCCAGCGGTGCGGTGATGGAACGCGCGTGCTTCTCACAGAGATCCCAGCTATGCGGTTCGGACGCGGCGGCGAGCGGACCCACCACAGCCGTCGACTCCGCGTAGGCATACGTCAACGTAGCTACGGCAGGTTTGCCACAGCCGGGCCGGCAACAACGTCTAAAAACACTCACGGCATCAAAGTCTAGACCCTAACTTTAAGTTTCGATAGTTTTTCTCCCACTCCGGGCGTTTTCGCTTTCCGACGCTCCCCCGGAGCACCCCAGCCTTACCCAGCAAACCCGCGACATGGCCGAAAGTTGACCTCACCCACGTTGACAGGCCGACCGATTATGCTCAACAAATATGAATTCATCGGCTTATACTCCGCGCTCGTTGCGACGCTCACTGCGACGCGGTCGCGGACCTCGGGGGCCTCTGCTGCCGCCGGAAGTACCTCGTTGGAAGAGCCGTTCAGAAGCTTTTGACCAGGCGGTTATTGACGCCTATGCCCCATTGGATCAGCGCTGGTCCCGGCAACTGTCGCACCTGGACATCGCCATCGATACGATTCCTCGCATGCAGTTGCGCCCGGACATGTACTTCCCGGAAGAGGTTGTCGCTGACGGACCTGTCCCACTGGGACGGCTTATCCCTGCTGGCATTGACCGCATAGGCAACCCCACCCGCCCCTGCGTAGTAGTGTTCCGCCGCCCCATTGAGCGCCGTGTGTCGGGCCGAGTGGAACTGGACCGGATGCTGCAATATGTACTGACCCGCCTGGTGGCGGTATATCTGGGTATTGATCCGGTTGAGGTGGATCCTAGTTTCGACGAAAACTTCCTGTAGAAAGCTCTCTTCTAAGGAGCTCCCTAGAGAGCAGAAAAACCCGTTCAACGAAAAATCCCCCAGGGTATTACCCAAGGGGAAACTGCGAGGTCGAGAGAAGGATAAAAACCGACCCCAGCCTTCCTAGCCAATCTGCCGCTTCAAACGGCGGCGCTCACGCTCAGAGAGGCCACCCCAAATACCGAAGCGCTCATCATGCTCGAGAGCAAACTCCAGGCATTCATCTCGCACACCACAAGCACGACAAATACGCTTTGCTTCGCGAGTGGATCCACCCTTCTCAGGGAAGAAAGCTTCTGGATCAGTCTGGGCACACAGAGCCTGCTCCTGCCAGTCCTGATCGACGGCTTCAAACAACCCCGAAAGGTCATCTGCCCACTCTGTCAACGGCCGAGGCTGGTTTTCAGAGGAGCTATCGTTCACAGCGATGTCACCCGCATTCGTCTCACTATCCACAGCAGAGCCGCCATCAAACATGCTGGACTTTTCCATGCCGAGGGCCTCCTGATGGTTGTTGCTGCGGGTCTTTAAATTGGGCTTAGTGTGCGAAACACACATTTGTGATTACACACGTGTAACCCACCATCGGTCAAGCCGAATAGAGAATTTGCCCCAATACTTTTCATTGCCCCTGAAGCCCCTCCCCCCGCGTTGGGGATTAAGTTCAGGTTGAAGGATGGTGCCTGAACCCTAAACCTGCCACCTGAACTCAACCACATTCACCACATGCCTCTCACCAGCAACTTTGGCGATACTCCGGCAATTCTAATCAGATATTGCCGACAAAAGTCTGACACGCCGAAGGCTGCAGACTAGACATCCGTCGAAAAACGTACTCCGTGATCGGGGATCCGGACGCCCGGCCACACACGGATACCGTTGATCAATTCACAGCGCGCACCAACGACGGCACCCTCGCCGATAATGGCATCACTGATGACCGTCCGCGGGCCAATATCGGCGCCATCGGCAATCACAGAGCGCTCAATCACAGCACCGGCACCGATGCGTGCGCCGTCGAAGATCACCGATTGATCAATCCGAGCTCCCGCACCAATCTCCGCCCCACGGCCGACGACAGAGCCACCGTAGAGAAGAGCGCCGCCACCGACCGACGCAGATTCGTCGACAAGCGCTTCGCCGTGCTTACCCTCTAGAAGTGGTGACGGCGCGATACCGCGGACCAAATCGGAGGAGCCGCGGACGAAGTCACCCGGAGTCCCCATGTCACGCCAGTAGGCGTAATCAACGTGACCGTAGACGTTCATACCGCGGTCGAGCAGCGCTGGGAAGATTTCACGCTCAACGCTAATAGGACGACCAGCCGGAATCGATTCGATAATCTCGCGGCGGAACACGTAGATACCGGCATTAATCTGATCGGTTGGCGGATCCTGGGTCTTCTCCAGAAACTCCAGGACGCGCCCATCCTCATCGGTCGGAACACAGCCGAACGCGCGTGGATCCGGCACACGTACGAGGTGCATCGTGACGTCCGCGTCCTTCTCCGCGTGAGTACCCAACACCGCGCGCAAGTCGGTGCCGCCGAGGACATCGCCGTTGAAAATCATCGCGGTGTCATAGCGCAGCTTGTCGAGGACGTTTCGGATACCGCCACCGGTCCCCAGCGGCTCAGCCTCAAAGACATATTCAATTTCGAGACCCAAATCCGAACCGTCGCCGAAGTGTTCTTCAAATACTTCAGCACGGTAGGAGGTGCCCAATATCACGTGCTTCATACCTGCTGCACGAATGCGGCCAAGCAGATGCTCCAGGAATGGATGTCCTGCCGTGGGCAGCATCGGCTTCGGCGTATTCACAGTAAGGGGACGCAAACGCGTACCTTGCCCGCCGACCAGAATGACAGCGTCAGTCTGTTCAGCCAACGTGGCTCCCGCCTGCTGTGCAGCATCCGCTCCCGGCTGGAAAGCGGAGCCATGCCCAGCACTCGGACGAACTTCGGTAGTCATGAAATCGGTAACTTTCTTCGATGGATCATTCCAACAGTCAATTAATTCCTACGCTTTTTGACCGCGATTATGACTTTGCCACGCAGGAATAGCCCCAAACGCAATGCCAGTCGCACAGGTGCCAGCGCCGGCCCCGGCAGGCGATCTGACATAAAGCGGTAGGCCGACTCGTGATGGGCCTTTACGGTAATTTCTGGGTGCTTACTGGCAGAATGCCCCTGCGCGTGACGAATCTCTGCACGAGGACAGAAAATATTCCTCCAACCAGCCTTGCCCAGTCGGTCGCCCAAATCCACGTCCTCCATGTACATGAAGTAGCGGGTATCAAAGCCATCAATCTGGTCGAACGCATCCCATCGCAGCAGCAGGCATGCGCCCGACAACCAGCCGGCCGGTCGCTCGCGATCCATATCCGCGTCATCCCGGTAGCGCCGTGAGAAAGGGTTAGTAGGCCAGATATCGGCGAGCAGCGCGTGTCCGATACCACTGACAAGCTCAGGAACCGCGCGTGCCGACGGGTACACGCTGCCATCCGCCTCGCGAATCAGCGGACCAATCGCTCCGGCTTTGGGATTGCGCTGCGCGCATTCCAACAGAACATCGATTGCGCCAGGGGCAAACACCACGTCAGGGTTGACCAGCATGACGTAATCAGGATTAATCTCACCGGCACGGCGAGCCCGTCCCAGCTCCGCAATGCCACGGTTGGCGGCCGCGCCATAGCCAATGTTGCCGCCGGTGCGCAGAAGCTGAACATCAGCTCCGGTCTCCTTGGCCCGAGCTTCTTCCTTCTCCACGGAACCATCCGTCGAGCCGTTGTCGGCCATGATCAGACGCGTGGAGGCACTGGCGGCGGGGCCCAGCGAATCCACCAGCTTGCTCAGGTGCTCACCGGGCGAAAAGGTCACGGTGACCACACCGAGCGGAAGCTGTGAGGATTGCGGGGAATTCGAGGTTGCATTCACAAACCTAGACCCTAGGTCAGGACTGCACGCAAAGTGTCCTGCCACTCCGGAAGCGAATGTAGACCTACCTCACTCCATGCGGAACCATCCAACACGGACCAGGCCGGACGCAGGGCCGGACGAGGGAACTCACTGCTGGTACACGCCACCACACGCTGTGGATCGTGACCGGTGAGCCGAAACACTTCGCGAGCCACCTCGAACCATGTTGACTCACCGCTGCCCGTGACATGGAAGGTGCCGGTCGGTGCGCTGCTCGGTTTGGACAACACGCGATCGGACAACTCCCAGATAGCTCCGGCGAGGTCACCAACAAAGGTGGGGTTGCCGTGCTGATCGTCAACGACCTTAATAATTGCCGGATTGCCCTTGTCATCAGTCGCCGTCTCCGCCAGACGCATCATCGTGGAGACGAAGTCCTTGGCCTCTGGCTGTGTGGGCCCCGACCAGACCCACGCCGTACGCAAAATAGCGGAACGCGCGCCCGAATCACGCACATTGTTCTCCCCCACTAACTTGGTACGTCCGTACATAGTCTGAGGCGCGGTGAAATCATCAACTCGCAGCGCTCGGCGCTGCCCCGTCATCTCATCGATTGCTACATCACCGAAGACATAGTCGGTGGAGATATGAATGAGATACGCGTCTTCCTTTTTCGCCCGAGCCGCCAAGTACTTCGGTCCGAGTGCATTGATTAGATGTGCCGAACCGGGATCGGATTCTGCACCATCGACATCGGTCGCCGCTGCCGCGTTAATGATGATGTCGACGTCGTCAAGCAGAGGCGATGTCTCCACAGCATCCGAATCAGTGATATCCAACTGTGCCCGAGTGAGAGGGCGCACCTCAACATCGGCGGCGAAAGAATCACGCTGAAGCGCAGTACCCAGCTGTCCAGCCGCACCAGTTATGACAATAATGGGACGCCGCGAGTTGCTGTGGGTTGGTCCATGAGTGGCGAAATGCGAGACTGATATTTCAGACATATTCTTCTTTATCACTATCGTAGATACGATTGACACTGTGTTGAGGTGTAACCGGATACGGATTGACACTGTGTTGAGGTGCAACCGCACACGGTTGGACGGCTAAGGTTTATGTAGTTTCCGCAGCTGCTTACTGCCCTCCACGATGTGTGGAATGCCCACGCAGACATGCAGCACAAATTATATTTTCGAAAACGGTTTAAGAGGAGCCCCGGTTTGAGCAGCCACACGCCACGCGCGCGTCACGCACGCGATATTCAAGCGCCACCGTCCTCTGCAGAGAGTACCGCCCAAGCTTGGCCGCCGATGCTGCGCAATGCGCTTGTACTGCTCTCGGCCATTATCCTGGTTATTTCCGCAGTTGGCTGGTGGACACTCGGTAGGACCACCGACAACTTGGGTTCGGGTGGCGACTTCGGCCTGGGCAGTGAGAAGGACGGTGCAACCGATATTCTGCTCGTCGGCTCAGACTCCCGCACCGATGCCCAGGGCAACCCGCTGACTCCGGAAGAAATTGAGCTTCTGCGTGCCGGCGACGAAGAAGCCACGAATACAGACACGATTATTGTGATTCGTGTTCCTGCCGATGGCTCTTCCGCGACGGCGATTTCCATTCCGCGCGATACCTATGTCCACACCAATCGCCTAGGCAACACAAAGATTAATGGTGTCTACGGCAATACAAAGCAGATGGTGGAAGAGGAACTCGCAGGAAGCGGGGCTTCGCCGGATGAGATTGAGCGTCGCTCGACTGAGGCCGGACGTAGAGCTCTGATTGAAACCATTAGCGACCTCAGCGGTATCACCGTTGACCACTACGCAGAAGTTGGCCTGCTCGGCTTTGTCCTGCTCACCGATGCCATCGGTGGTGTCGATGTATGTCTGAATGAGGCTGTTTACGACGAGTTCTCTGGTGCGGACTTCCCGGCGGGCTCACAGACGTTGATGGGTGCCGACGCGCTGTCATTCGTCCGCCAGCGCCACGGTCTGCCCCGCGGTGACCTCGACCGAATTACTCGCCAGCAGGTCTTCATGGCCTCGTTCACCAATAAGCTGCTCGGCGCTGGCACACTGTCCAATCCCGCGAAGCTGTCTGAACTGGGCAACGCTGTCCAGCGCTCGGTGGTGCTCGACGACAACTGGGATGTCACCGGATTTGCTACCCAGATGCAGGGCCTCAGTGGTGGCAACGTGAAGTTTGAAACGATCCCGGTGACCTCGATTGACGGTGTCGGCGACTATGGCGAGTCGGTGGTCACAATCGATAAGGGCCAAGTCCACCAGTACTTCGAGACCCTGCTGGGCACCAAGGAAGAAGAAGCTCCGACGAAGGAAGAAGACGATAAGAAGGCTGACCCCAACGCGGCTGAAACTACAGTCAGCGTTTACAACGCCACAGGCATTGAAGGTTTGGCCAGCGGCGTCTCAGGTTTCTTAACGGAAAAGGGCTACACCCAGGGAGAGGTCGGCAACGCTGAGTTCGCCGGCGTTGCCTCCAGCCAGATCAATGCGGCTGACCCAGAGGATCCGGCAGCTCAGGCCATTTCTGAAGCACTCGGTGGCGTACCGATTGTCCACGATCCATACCTCGATCCGCACCACATCTCAGTGACGATTGCCGGTGACTACGACGGCCCAGGATTGACATCAGAGGGAATGGACACTGATTCGGGCGAGAGTGCCGAACCCGCACCTGACGTCGAAGATGGTTCCAATGGCGACATCATCGGCCAAGAGGGCGGCGAAATTCCGCAGGAAGATCGCCCCGCTATCGACGCCGCTGGCGTGACCTGCGTGAACTAGGTCCGTCTCTTCGGGGAGACCTCAGCGACATGTTCGATGAGGTTATATTCCTCAATTGCGGCTAAGGAGTCCTTGGCCTCCTGTTCGTCCAGCACGTTCATGATGAACCCGTTCTGGACGAACACCCAATCACCTACCACCAGCTCAGGCACGTACATTGCCGAGCATTGCCGCTTCTGCCCCGCCATATCCACCATCGCCATCGGCAGTGGACCATCGGCGATTGCCAAAACCTTGGCAGGAATTCCAAGACACATCGTGTTACTTCGTCCTCTCCACTACGGTCGGGGCATCCGCCGAACTACGGCTATCCGTTGTCATATTGTCCGCAGGTGCACCGGCATGTTCCTGCATCTTGAATGTCATCACTCCCGCAGGTGCCGAGCTACACGGTAAGCACGGATCAGCGGCCCAGATGGACTTCTCGACCCCCGCAGTCTCCCCGCCACCGCACATCTGCGCGGTGAGCATACGCGTCAGCCAGAGTTCATTCTGCGCAGTTGGCGTCATAATCTGACAATCCGTGATGATGCCGTCAGCCCCTGCCGTATAGCGATGTACTAACAGCCCACGCGGACCGTCAATAATCCCGACACCACTGCGATGCCCTTCAAAGTCAGCGTTCTCAATCGCTGTCGCGGCATTCGGATCGCACACATGCTCGCCGAGCAGTTCCCCGTCGGCAAGCACCCGCCTCGCCCAAGCCGCGGTGTCGGCGAGGAGCTGGCGTTGGGCGTCGCGTGGGCTCACCCCACGCTTATCGACGACAACCTGCCTGGAGACCGGCCCCACCCGGTAGAAATCGGCCCGCTGACCTTCACAGCCATGTTTGCCCAGCTGCTTCGAGGCATCAAACACCGGTCTGGGAGCGGCATCGCCCGGACGGGATTCACGAACACGTGTGGGCCAATCAGCAGCCGGGAAAATCTCCGCCGCGGTATCGGTGTCATGCCGCGCGACTGCCAGGTAATTTCCCAGCGGCGCAAGCTCACCGTCGGCATCGACAACTGCCACATCGAGGCCGTCAAAAGTATCTGTCCAAGCATCAGGAGCATCGGGAGTGGGAAGAAGCTCCACTTCCTTGATTACCGCCGTCTCAGCCAGTACCTCCAGAGCAGTTTCTGCCTCAGAAACCAGCGTCTTATCCACTGTCGCGCGCACACCGCCGGGGACGGCGACATCCGGGAAGTGCGACGGTGCCCCCGCTGCACGCATCAGAGCTTTTCCGGCACGCTTCATTGCCCGCGCCCCCTCGCGGTCGACGGCTACAAATTTGGTCGCTAGATTATCCAAGGTCGACCCGGCCGCCAGCAGCTCTCGAATCAACTGTGCGGTTCGAGGAATGTCGGAGATCCCGTAGAGGTCCTCTACCGCCCGCACGCCTGCAAGATGATGCACAACCGGGCACAGGCCACACAGCCTCTTGGTGATATCTGGTACAGCCAGCGCCTGCTTGCCCACGAGCATCCCGTCGATACGCGGTAGCCCTGAAAGGTCGAAGGCCACCTGTGTGATGGCGCCGTTGTCATCGCGATAGACATCCAGTCGTGCCTCGAATGGGTCAACAAGCTCATCGAGCTGGATGTGCTGGGTAACCGGAACGGATTTGGATGACATGGTCCGCCTGCGCCTCCTTTGCGCTGAGTGCTTCGCCATAATGGTATCTGTGCATGAGCTTGGATTGTTGACCAGCGTGGTGGAAAAGATTGCCGAGGTCTGCCCGGGGCGCACCGTGACAAAGGTGTCAATGCGTGTGGGCGACCGCTCCGGAGTCGTCTACGATTCCCTCATCGCCGCGTGGCCCGTGGCCAGTGCCGCGACGCAGTGTGAGGGCGCCGAGTTAGACGCCGAGCTCATTGTGTCGACGGTCTACTGTCCCACCTGCGAGGCCGAGCATGAAATCGATGAATTCTATGCTCTAACCTGCCCCGTCTGCGGCACTCCAACTGCGGATCTACGGCACGGTCGCGAGTTTGAAATCTCCAGTATTGAGGTCAACGCTGAGGGCGAGAGTTAGACGCCGCTGTCGTGCTCGTCGGCAAGCCAGCTGTCGATGAGCTCGCGCGCAACCTCAGTCGCTTCCTCAATGCCGACAAGTGCCGTGTCACTGAGCCCCACCACCATGTCAGCCGACTCGTAGACCACTCCCACCACACCGACGCGCGCAGGCTCCTGCCCCAACAGGCGCGCCGCGGTGAGCAAATCCAACAAGCCGACCTGGTGCGCGGACAGCTTTGCCGCCAATAGTCGAGGAATCTGGTCACCGACGAGCTTAACGACGGTACCGGGATCCCCCGGACCAGCGAGAGCATCGAGCAACAATAAGTTCTTGGCCTCCTGCACGATGGGCAGCAACTCCATACCGCAGGTGCCGCCATCGATGTAGGCAACCGCACCCGTCCATTCGTCCCCTCGCCCGGCGATGTTCGCAGGATCATCGAGATTAGAGGGCGACCAGACCAAATGCGCAGAATCTCCGGCCTGAGTTGCCTGCCTCATGCCTGCAGATTCCAGTTCCGGGGCGAGGCGCCTCAGCAGTTCGAGACCAATGCCGTCGTCGCCCATGACGGGGTTGCCGATGCCAAGAACCGTCACCAACGGGGTTCCAGTATCGGCGCCGGTGACTGCGTCGGACGCCTTATCGTTACCCAATGATCTCCTATCCAATGCGTGGAGAGTCAACCGGTTGCGTGCCGCGCGGTAGCCAGACAGAGCCACCAATCATCGAGGACAGACCACCGTGATTGTGCACCGCATCGGAGCGGATGACCAGGTAAACGTGAATGACGGCGAAGAGCCAAATCAGGTACATGATGATTGTGTGAATCAGGCGGAAGTAACCGATGCCAATCCAGTGCGTGGGCATAGCCAACAGCTGGAAGAACCAGTTGGACTGATCCATCATCGCGTATAGCGACAAACCTGTGAGCATCTGGATGAAACACATCGCGTAAATGCCGGTGTACGCCAGCTGCTGCAGCGGATTGTGCGCGAAGTAAAACGGCCCTTCCTTGCGCAGGAAGAGGTAGTACTGCATCGTGTGCCAGAGGTCTTTAACATCCTGCTTGTTATAAATCGGCCATAGCGCACGCCATCGTGTTTGTCGGTCGTGGGTGACAAACAACAGAATGACACGCCACAATCCCACCGCAATCCATAGGAATCCGGCTAAAAAGTGCGCGAAACGGACATATCCCATCGCGAATCCCGCCGCCGAACCGTCATAAGTACGCTCGGTCAAATAGGGCTGCATGATGTACCAGCCGGTAAAGGTCATCACCAACATCAGCGCCAGGTTCAACCAATGTTGAACGCGCAGCGCCCATCCCCACAGGTGAACCTCGACCCACGAACCGGAACCCTTCTTGTTCTCCGCAATGGCCTCGTCGAGTTTCCGCAGCCCCATTGCCACGAATCCTTCGAAGATGAACTCTCCGATGATATTTCCGTCTTTGTCAATGGGCGCGAGAGCGACCCCCATGCTGCGATGACCGCGGCCATGGTGCATGTTCGCGTTACGACGAAGTAGAACACCTTCCTCGCGGGACATCGTGGATGCCTCTACGACTGAGTCCAGTTCACCACGCATGATTGCCACATCGACCGTTTGATCGGCGATATTGAGACCGTGCACCTTAGCGATGGAGTAACGGCGATCCGGTGTTGCCGGATCGTACGAATCCGGGGTCAATTTCATCAGTGGCGTGCCGTCGAGGTGGAAAAGATCGTCACGACGACGACGCAAGCTGACCTTCAGCGCAAGGTCGACAGGATCGCGGGACTCGTCCGGGACAATTGCTGCGGCCTGAATGACCTCAGATGGCGACAACCAGTGGCTGGTGTGTGCGTCAATAACCGCAATAACCAGGGGGTTGCCCTTGGAATCCTTTAGTCGCAGTTCCGGATTTTCACTCACTGAGGGGGTCATGCCGTCGTCACCTTAAACATCTCCTGACCAGACGGATCCAAAACATGGACTGCGCAGGCCATACATGGGTCGAAGGAATGAATCGTGCGAAGTGGCTCAAGCGGCTGCTCAGGATCGACCAGCGGATGCGTGCCATCGCCAGCCAGCGCGTGCTCGTACGGGCCAAGCTGCCCCTTGGGGTCACGGCCACCGGCCAGCCACGTGGTAGGAACCACGGCTTGGTAGTTGGTCACCTTGCCATTTTCGATTTTGACCCAGTGGCTGAGCATGCCACGAGCGACCTCGAGAAAGCCCACGCCCTGGCACTTTTCCGGCCACGAGGACGGCTCCCAACGGCTGTTGTCGAAGACATCAATATCGCCGTTCTTCAAGGCCTCAACGAACTCTGGGAAAATGTGATCTGCCAAGTAATTGGCGGTAGTCACAGATTCCACGGCACGAGCGTAGGTGCGTCCCGCAGTGGAGTTCATCTGCTCAATGCGTAGGTCGAGCTTGTCCATAACCTCGTCGACCAGGCGCACCGTCTCCGACTCCTTCTGCAGGTACGCCAACAGCACACGTGCAACCGGGCCGACTTGAACAGCGCGACCGTCGTAACGCGGCGCTTTCGACCAGGTGTACTTTTCATTGTCGGACAGCCACTCGTACGGCGGTTTCGGTCCGGTGTAGTTCACTGTGGTTTCACCGTCGTACGGCTTGAGGCCGACATCGTCGCCTGCTTCCTGCGTGTACCAGGCGGAGTTAATGAATTCCTCGATCTTCTCCGGCTGGAATGGGTGGAGCTTGGTGTAATCACCGTCGAGAATGACACCGGGCTTGATGTTTGGATGCACGGTCTGGACACGGGACTTAGCCGGGTCGCCGGAGTAAGTGGCACCGGCCATGCCGACCGCCAGGAAGCTGTCGGAGGAGCGACCGATGTCGAAGTAATCCTTGTAAACGCTCATAATGGCGACTGCATCTGGGTAGAAGCAGTCATTGACGAACTCCACGATCTCATCGATCCAGGACTTGATCTGGTCAATGCCGACTTGGTTGACCGTCTCCGAGCGTTCCGGGTCTATGGAGCACGCCATACCTCCGACCAGGAAGTTCGGGTGGGGATTCTTACCGCCAAATACGGTGTTAATGCGGATGATAGAGCGCTGGAAAGCCAAGGCGTCGAGGTAGTGCGACACTGCCATCAGGTTGGCCTCGGGCGGCAAGCGGTAGTCCTCATGCCCCCAGTAGCCGCCGGTGAAGATGGACAGCTGGCCGGAGTCCACAATGCCCTGCACGGTGTCCTTGACTCGGGCGAAGGTTTCTTCGTTATTGCCCTTCCACGTCGAGCCGATCGACTGCGCGAACTCAACGGTCTTCTTCGGATCTGCCTCGAGAGCCTTCGTGACATCAATCCAGTCCAACCCGTGAAGATGGTAGAAGTGCACGACGTGGTCGTGAATCTCCTGCGAGCCAATCACCAGGTCGCGAATACGACGTGCCTGCGGGGGCGGTGTCGAGCCAATGGCATCTTCGACCGCAGCAATAGATGCCACCGAGTGGGTACCCGTGCACACACCACAGATACGACCAACGAACGCCCAGACATCGCGAGGATCGCGGTTTTTCACAATGGTTTCGATGCCGCGGAACTGAGTGGTCTCACTCCACGCGGTTTTAATCTGGGCTCCCTCGCGTTCCAGCTCAATGCGAAGGTGTCCCTCGATTCGGGTAATCGGGTCAATTACAACTTTTTCCGTAGCCATGTCCTATGCCCTTAGTTGTCCTTCGAATCGGATGCTGTCTCACTCTGCGTGCCCGGTGAGTTTGAAGGAAGGTCGACCATCGGAGGCTTCCGGCCTTCCACACCACCAAACGCAGCCAACACCTTTTCTTCGCCGTTGGAGCGCCTTATCTTCAGTTCCTTCACCAATGTAAGTCCGCCATGGACCGCGGTACCCGCAGCAGTAGCAGCCAGCAGTCCAACGCCGACCTTGTTCACACTGGACTCCACCCCAATACCCGGGATACCCGGCAGCTTGTCATAGAACGGAGTGAACTGGTCGAAGAAGTCCTTCTCAGTACAGCCAATACATGGGTGACCAGCACCAATTGGCCAGCCAGACTTAAGGTTCCACTGCACGATTGGGCATGGGCTAAACGTGGATGGCCCCTTACAGCCGACCTCGTAAAGGCACCAGCCGTTGCGTGCACCCTCGTCATCGAAGGTTTTCACGAACTGACCGGCATCATAATGTGCGCGGCGCGGACAGGAGTCGTGAATACGCTGGTCGTAGGCAAACTTTGGCCGCCCCTCAGCGTCAACCTCCGGAGTCTTGCCATAAGTGAGCACGTACGTCAGAGTGGCGGTAATAACCTCACCAATCGGCGGACAACCAGAGACATTAATCACCGGCTTGTCCTTGATAATCTCATCGACGCCCTTAGCGCCGGTCGGATTCGGCTTAGCGGCCTGAACAGAACCCCAGACAGCACAGGCACCAACGGCCAGGATTGCCGTGGCCTTCTCAGCAGCCTCGAGCAGCACTTGTTCTGCCGACTTACCGCCGATGGTGCAATACGCACCGTGCTCGCCGGTCGGGATCGAGCCATTGACCACCAGAATGTGGTCCTCGGCATTCATGTCATCCAAAGCCTTTTCGGCCGCGTGCCCGGACGGCGCCATGAGCAGCTCGTTATAGTCCATCGAAACTAAGTTCAGCACCACGTCTTCAGCAGTAGTGCCTCCGGAACGCAATACGGATTCCATACATCCGGTGCACTCCTGCAATTGCAACCAAGCCACCTTCGGCTTCTTTACAGCTGAGAGCTTGTCTGCGATTTCCTCCGCCGAGGGAGTCAGCGACTGCGCCGCGGCCTCACCGACATTCGGAGTTCCCGCGGCAAAAATTGCCGCCATGGTGCCACAAAACTTCATGAAACTGCGCCGTGAGACACCAGCTCTAGCGAGGTTGTCGCCGAGGGTGCCTTCCTGCCAATTCGCGCCACTAATCATTTTTTCGCTGCGCCTTCTGCTTAGTTATTAGGAATATTGGTTTCGAGGTTTTACAACTACCCAGGCCCATTGCCTATACATGGCCAAGTATAGCGACCTAAGAACAACCTGAATAATGGCGCTGCGCTGCGGTTATAACAAAATAATATGCAAGATAACTGTTGCGTAAATATAGCTCCAGGTACAGGGAATGAACGTGAAAAACCGCCGCAGATTACAGCGGGATATCACCTATCCCCCACTAAGGTGGAGCGAAACGAGGGGGTGGCGGGACCGTCGTCAAGCATGCCGTAATGCCCCCCCCATTGCTTCACGACGCCCCCCCCCCGGCGCGCGCTTAATCAACCAGCGCAGGGTTGACCCAACGGAGCCATTCGTCGATGCCCTCCCCGGTCTTAGCGGAGACCTCAATCACCTTCACCCCTGGATTGACCTTTTCCAGGTTGGCGCGGAAGAGCTCCATGTCGAAGTCAAGGTACGGGGCAAGATCCATCTTGTTGATAACCACTACCTGCACAGAGCGGAACATCACCGGATACTTGACCGGCTTATCCTCACCTTCAGTAATGGAGTAGACCATTGCCTTGCGAGTCTCACCGACCTCAAACTCAGCCGGACAGACGAGGTTTCCCACATTTTCAATCATGACCAGGTCAAGCGTGTCCAGATTCAGCCCCTCGAGCGCGCGGGAGACCATGGGAGCATCCAAGTGGCATTCGCCACCGAATCCGTTGCCCGTGTTCAGCAGCGAAATCTGTGCCCCGTAGCCCTCCAGACGATCGGCATCGAGGGCCGTCTCAATATCGCCCTCGATAATGCCGACGCGCAGTTTGCCCTGCGCAGCCACCAGTGTCTTCTCCAACAGCGCGGTCTTACCCGAACCCGGGGAGCTCATCAGGTTGATGGCCTCAACACCATGTTCGGCAAGCAACTCGCGATTGTGCTCCGCGCGATGGTCGTTCTCGCTGAAGATGTCCTCGAGGATGGTCACGCGTTCCACACCAGTTTCATAACCCGAGTGGTCGCCGTGGCTGGTGTCATTGGGGTCGGCGAGATGAACGTGGTCATGGCCGTGGTGGTGGTCATGGTCATGATGATGGTGGTGGTGTGCGTCATCGCCGTCGTGCCGGTGGAAACGTCCCATGATTAAACCGTCTTTCCTACTTGTGCGCGTCGACGTCGATGTCGACGATTGTGAACTCTTCCCCCGAGATTACGCGTCCGGGCTTTCCGCACGTGGGGCACAGCAGTCCGTCGAGTGGCCCGACCTGTTCGCGATGGCCGTGCGCGCATTCGACAACGGCAGGTACCCAGTCAATCTCCAATTTCGCGTGCCCCAAACCGGTATCGCGACTGACGAAATCCCACGCGTATGAAAGGGTTTCTGGAACAACCTGACGCAGAGCGCCTATCCGCAGGTGCACAGTGCGTACATTCCGCCCCTCGGCTGCCCTCGTGACAACCTTCGCCAACTGCATGCTCAACGCTACTTCGTGCACAATCTCCAAAGTAGCAGTGCGAACGGACCCGAGTCGCTTACGTAAAGTTGAACGCATGGAAAAGGCAGGCACGACCGGGGCGGGGATGGGCACGGGCATTCAACGCATTCGCTGGCGTATCGAAGGAATCGTCCAGGGGGTCGGATTCCGCCCTTTTGTGGCCACCATCGCCCGGCGCGCGGGTCTCGTCGGCTTCTGCGGCAATGATGCGCAGGGCGTATTCATCGAGGTAGAAGGCACGTCGGACGCCCTCGCGGCCTTCCGCAGCCAGCTTTTCACCGAACTGCCGGCGCTTGCCCGCATCATCAATCACTCCGCCGAGCACATCGCTGCGCTGGGCCATGAGCGCGAGTTCACCATCGTGCCCTCTCGCCACAGCTACTCCGGCCGCGCGCTGCTTCCGCCCGACACCGCACTGTGCCCGGACTGCCGCCGTGAGTTTTTCGACCCTACCAACCCGCGCTACCTCTACCCTTTCATTTCCTGCACCAACTGCGGGCCTCGTCTGTCCATCATCACTGAACTGCCCTACGACCGCCCGCGCACCACTATGGCGGCCTTTCCGATGTGCACCCCGTGTGAGCGCGAATACACCGACCCCGCCGACCGCCGCTATCACGCCCAGCCAATCAGCTGCTTTGACTGCGGCCCGCGTCTGAGCTGGCACGATACAGGCGGCACCACCACCGCTACCTCCCGCGAGGAAGTTCTCGCACTCTTTCGTCGCGCACACGCGCTGCTTGACGACGGCGCCTTGCTCGCCGTCAAAGGTATTGGTGGTTTTCACCTGGTCTGTGATGCCGCCAACGACGCTGCCTGCGAGAAACTACGGATGCGCAAGCGTCGACCCGACAAACCGTTGGCGGTAATGGCTCCCACTGTTGACACCGCTGCCCAACTGGTTGAGTTAACTGAGCAGGAGAAGCGTTTCCTCGACTCCCCTGAGGCACCGATTGTGATTGCACCGAAGCAGCAGTCGGGGCCGCTTTCCGATCTCATCGCCCCTGGTCTCAACAGCTTCGGCATTATGCTTCCATACTCAGGCATTCACCTGTTGCTTTGCGATCGCCCGCTCGTGGTCACCAGCGGCAACCTCAGTGGCGAGCCCGTGTGCACCGACAATGCCGACGCGCTGAAGAAGCTCGGTCACATCGCCGACGCTTTCATCCTCCACGACCGCGAAATCCACGTACCCGTTGAAGATTCGGTTTTCATCGGCACCGCCCCATCGCGCCGGTCCCGTGGCTTCGCTCCCATCCCCATTTCAATCGCGGCCATCGATTCTCGTAGCCACACGGGCACTAGCACCGGCACTGGCCCTGGCACCAGCGCCCGTAGTACGTCGCAACCCACCATTTTCGCGACTGGCGGGGAGCTGAAGAACACTTTCGCGATCGCGCATGGGGACCTCGTTCACATCTCCGCACACATTGGTGACATGGGTTCGTGGGCTAGTCAGAAGACCTACCAGAGAGCAGTTGATCAGCTCCTTTCCATGCGTGACGCGACCCCGGATTTTGTCGTCTGCGACCTTCACCCGGGCTACGCCACTACCGCCTTCGCCGAACGCTTCGCTGCCGAGCACGACATCGAGCTGCTCTCGATTCAACACCACTTCGCCCACGCGCTCTCCCTACTCGCCGAACACCGCCTCCTTTCCCCCGGTGCCGGTCGCGCAGTCGTCGCTACCCTCGACGGCACTGGCTATGGCACAGATAGTTCCATCTGGGGCGGAGAAATCCTCACACTCAGTCGAGATTCCGCAGGCTGGGAACGCACCTGGCACTGCCCCTCTTTCCCATTGGTAGGCGGCGATCGTGCCGTCACGCATCCGTGGCGGCTAGCCCTCGGTCTCACTCACGCATGGGCGCTTGACGACGACCGTCTCTTGCGCAACCTCTCCAACGAACACGAAGTAGCGCTGGTTAAAAGCCAGCTGGCGACGGGAATCGGCACCGTGCAAACTTCGTCTCTAGGCCGCATATTCGATGCCGCCGCAGCTCTGCTGCTTCCTCGCTGGCGCGGTGGTGCGGCCATCAACTATGAGGCGCAAGCGGCCATGGAGTTGGAGGCAGTGGCGACTCGCTACGTGAGATCGCATGCGGAAGCGCTCGGAGCGGTCAGTTCGGGGACGAAGCCGGTGCCCCTCCAGGAGGTCATCCCGGAGGCGGTAGCATCGCCTGACGTTGAGCAGGCCGCATTTTTGTTTCACAGTGGGGTTGCGGGCGTCGTCGGCAAGCGATTGGTGCAGGCGGCGGAGGAAACTGGAACCGATGTTGTCGGTGTCAGCGGGGGTTGTGCGAATAATGCGCTGTTGATGGAGTTGCTGCGGCGCGAAGTTGCAGCTGAGGGCTTTACTCTGTTGCAGCATCAAATCGTGCCGCCGGGCGATGGCGGCTTGAGTCTTGGCCAGGCGGTGGCCGGTCGCCTGCTGGCGGCAACCGGCATGGATGTCTAGCAGATGCGCGGCAGCGGGTCGCCGACCAACATGTCCACCATGCGGGTGCCACCGAATCCGGTGACCAGCACCACGGAAGCGGCGGGATCGTCCTCGATGGAGCCGATATCACGAGCCTCGGAAGCCCCGGCTGCGTGGAGCGCACTGAGCGCTGCCTCGGATTGCTCAGCCGGGACAACGGCGACGAAGGTGCCTTCATTGGCGACGTAGAGCGGATCGATGCCGAGCATGTCACAGGCGCCACGGGTCATTTCACGGACTGCAATGGATTCGTCGTCAAGCACGACACCAAAACCGGTGCCACGGGCGAGCTCGTTGGCGACCGTGCCGAGGCCGCCGCGGGTGGCATCGCGCATCCAGCGAGTGCCGGGTGCAGCTTCAAGTAGCGCTTCGACCAGACCGTTGACTGCGCGGGTATCGGTCTCGATAGGCGCGGCCAGAGCCAAGTCGCCGCGGGCGAGCATGACGGCCATGCCGTGATCGGCGATTGGACCGGAGACGAGGATGCGGTCTCCGGCCTCGATGTTTGCGTAGACAGATCCTTCCGTAGCGGCACCTGCGTAGTCGCCGCGGACCACGCCCACCCCGGCCGTGGTGATGTAGACCTGGTCACCTGCGCCCTTCGGCACAACCTTGGTGTCGCCGGCGACGATGCTCACCCCTGCGGCATCGGCAGCGGTGCGCATACTCGCCACGATGCGACGGAGAGTCGCGATCTCCAGCCCCTCTTCCAGGATGAACGATGCGGTCAGCGCCAGCGGCCTGGCTCCGGCTACCGCCAGATCGTTGATCGTGCCGTTGACGGCCAAATCGCCGATGTTGCCGCCCGGGAACTCGATGGGATTGACCACGTAGGAGTCAGTGGACATTGCCAAACGCGCCCCGCCATGTGCAGAAGCTGTCGCAGCCTTGACGACGGCATCGGCAGCGAAGAGCCCGGAGTCGCCACCCTGCCCTAAAATTTCATTGCCATAGGCATCGAAAAAGACCTGTTCAACCAGAGCTGCGGATGCCTTTCCGCCGGAGCCGTGTTGCAGGGTGACGTAGTCGTCGAGAAGCCTGAACGGACGTGCCCGAACGCGACCAATATTGGTGTTTACCTTGGCTTCGTTGGTGTTCAGACGATTCTTCGGCTGCATGCTCACTATCCCTAACTTCACAGCTGCTGGCGGACAAAACTGCTTGCGTCACTCGTCCTTCGAAAACGAGGCTCGCTGCTCCTGATGGTAGTCTCGATAAGTATTGCAAACGAGGAGAAGCGTATGTGTCTTGGTGTCCCTGCAGTGATCACAGAAGTCCACGATGCGGCCCGCGCAACAGTGGAAATTGGTGGTGTCGCACGCATGATTTCCACCGATTTACTTATTGACGAGAACCTCACCGCCGGTGATTGGGTTCTCGTACATGTCGGTTTCGCCATGAGCAAGATCGACGAGGAAGAGGCCAGACTCTCGCTCCAGCAAATCAAACAGCTAGGTGGCGACGCTTACGAGGATGAGCTGGAATCCTTCTCATCGTCACAGATCAACTAAGGGGCTGGACGGCACCATGAAATACGTTGACGAATTCCGCGATCCCGCCGCTGCGAAGAAGCTGCTCGCACGCATTGAACGCGAGGCCACCAAGCTGGAAAAGCCCATCGCACTGATGGAAGTCTGTGGCGGGCACACGCACACCATTTACCGCTACGGCTTGGAAAACCTCCTACCGGAGAACATCGAGCTGATTCACGGACCCGGCTGCCCCGTCTGTGTCATCCCCATGGGGCGCGTCGACGATGCCATCTGGCTGGCACAGCAGGAAGACGTCATTTTCACGACCTTCGGCGACATGATGCGCGTGCCGGGGTCCGAAACGTCGCTGATGCAGGCACGTGCGCGCGGCGCCGATGTACGCTTTGTCTACTCGCCTCTCGACGCTCTGAAAATTGCCACCGACAACCCCGATAAGCAGGTCGTTTTCTTCGCCGTCGGATTCGAGACCACCGCCCCGTCGACTGCCGTGACCGTTGAGGCCGCACGCCGGCAGGGTGTGGAAAACTTCTCCGTGTTTTCCAACCACGTACTTATCGAGCCGCCGCTGCGCGCCATCGTCAACGGCGGCGAAACCAAGGTTGATGGGTTTATCGGCCCAGGCCACGTGGCCACCACCACCGGCACGGACGCTTTCGAGTTCCTGCCGCGCGAGTTCAATCTGCCGGTGGCGGTCACCGGTTTTGAGCCATTGGATGTACTCCAGGCCGTCGTCATGCTGCTAGATCAATTCGTCAGCGGCGACGTTGCTGCCGGTAAGTCGCGGGTGGACAACCAGTACGCGCGCGTTGTGCGCTCCTCCGGCAACACCACCGCGCAGAAACTTATGGACCGCGTCTTTTCCCTCCGCGACACCTTCGAGTGGCGCGGTCTCGGCTGGATTGAAAACTCCGGCCTCGGCATCTCTGAGGAATACGCAGCATTCGATGCCGAGCGCCGTTTCCAGGTGCCGGGGCGCCGGATCCCAGACCCTGTGACCTGCGAATGCGGATCTGTGCTCACCGGCCACATCAAGCCGTGGCAATGCGCGGTCTTCGGCACCGCCTGCACCCCGGCGACCCCCATCGGCACCTGCATGGTCTCCCCCGAAGGCGCTTGTGCGGCGTACTACAACTTCGGCCGCATCGACCGGAAAGTCACCGAGAACCTGGCGAAATCCCGCCGCTAGTTACTCCGTAATTCCCGCACGCGCGAGCGCTGCCACCGCCTGCTTTACGACGGGCGCGTCAATCATCTCGCCATCGAGCTGGAAGGCGCCAGTGTGCGTACCTGCGTGATCGACAATCTTCCGGGCGCGGGCGAGCGTTGCTTCCGACGGCTTATATGCCTTGCGCACCGGCGGCACCATCGCCGGGTGGATGCAGGCCGTAGCCAAGAAACCACAGCCCACGGCATCGAGAGCCTCTAGGTACTGGCCGCGCTCATCGCGAAAGTCAGTATGAACGGCATCAATGGCGGCAATACCCGCTGCAGCTGCATGCACCTGAACGAGTGCACGAGCCAATCGCTGCGGATCGCGGTAGTGGCGACGAGGGTTTTCATCCACACTCTGACGCGAGGACGCCCCACCGAGTTCGGCGGTCAGGTCTTCGGCACCCCAGAACAGCCCCACAACGTCCTGGTGCGTGGCAATCTGCTGGATATTAATCATGGCCTGCGGGGTTTCAATCATCGCGATGATCTTCAACCCTTCGAGCTCTGCGGGAATGGAGTCTCGAATCTTGGGCACCATGACGATGTCGTAGTCACATGTACGGGCAAAGGCGACATCCTCCGCGAAGGTCGGAGTCCCAGGACCGGTAATCCGAAGAATAGTCACCTCCGGGTCGAGCGGATTGTTGATGATGTTCGCACGTGCCTGCTCGTGATTGTCAACGGCAGCGCCGTCCTCCAGGTCAATAATGACCATGTCCGATCGTTCAGCAGCTTTCTGGAAACGTTCCGGACGGTCAGCCGGGGCGAAGAGTAGCGCCGGGCCAGAGGGAAGCCAAGGGAAGGTCTGTTCACCATCGAGGGAGCTAAAGCCTGTCATAGCTCCTAACCTAATTGAAAACTCGAATCACCTTCGCGCAGGCTCTCCCAGGAGACAACAAAACCCGCGTTGTGGGGTCCATAGAGTGGAAACCACAACGCGGGTTTACTGAGTTTTTAACCTATGCGATTAGTCGCGGTACAGCAGCAGCGCGTCGCCCTGGCCGCCGCCACCACACAGGGACACACCAGCGCGACCCGAACCGCGACGGTTCAGCTCCATTGCAGCGGTCAGAGTCAGGCGGGCACCGGAGCAGCCAATCGGGTGGCCGAGGGCAATCGCGCCACCGTGGATGTTGGTCTTTTCCAGCGGGTAGTCCAGCTCACGCAGGGACTTGACGGCCACCGCACCAAATGCCTCGTTGATCTCGATGAAGTCAAGCTCCTGCGCGTCCCACTCAGCGCGACGCAGAGCCTCCTTCAAAGAGTCCGCCGGCTGAGCGTGCAGGGAGTTATCCGGACCTGCGGTCTGGCCGGCCTTGCCCACAACTGCGAGGTAGTCCAGGCCGTGCTTCTCTGCGTAGGCACGCGATGCCAGCACAACTGCTGCGGCACCGTCGGAAATCGGCGAGGAGTTACCGGCAGTGATGGTGCCGTTTTCCTTCAGGAAGACCGGACGCAGCTTAGCCAGGGTCTCCACAGTGGTCTCCGGGCGAATGCCCTGGTCGGTGTCGACAACTACCGGGTCACCCTTGCGCTGCGGAATCTCGATTGGAGCGATTTCCTGCGCGAAAATGCCGTCTTCCTGCGCCTTGGCTGCACGCTGGTGAGAAGCGGCCGCAACTTCGTCCTGCTGCTCGCGGCTAATGCCGAGGTCGCTGTTCGGACCGTCGGTAAGCGTACCCATGGACACACCATCGAAGGAGTCGACTAGACCGTCGCGCTCCAAGGTGTCCTCCAGCTTCAGCGCACCGAAGGACTTGCCCTGACGAACACCGCGTGCAACGTGCGGAGCGTGCGTCATGGACTCCTGACCACCTGCAACAACAACGTCTGCATCACCGAGACGAATCAGGCGAGCGGCGTGAATGACAGCGTTTAGGCCTGAGAGGCAGACTTTGTTAACGATCTCAGCGGTCGTATTCCATGGCAGACCTGCCTTAATGGCGACCTGTCGGGCCGGGTTCTGGCCAGCGCCTGCGAGAATCACCTGGCCCAGAACGACGTGCTGAACCTCTTCCGGGGCAACGCCGGAACGCTGGACAGCGTGCTTGACAGCATGTGCGCCGAGTTCGACGGAAGTAAGCGGTGCCAGCTGGCCGAGCAGCTTGCCCTGCGGGGTGCGGGCACCGGCGAGGATAACGACATCATTCGGGCTGGGAGTTGGAAGGTTACTCATGGATGGATTCTCCTAAGTCAAATCTGATGAGTGTGGACTGACCATGATTGCTGCGTATTTAATTCTCGAGGTCAACCACGTATGCGGCTTCGGTGTTGGCCTCGATATCGGCTAGCGTCACCCCAGGTGCCAGCCTGCGTAACACCAGGTGATCATCAGCGACATCGAAGCTTCCCAGGTTGCTAATAATCCTTTTCACTACTTTTGCACCTGTGAGGGGCAGTTCGCAGGCTTTTACCAATTTTGGTTTGCCATCTTTGGAAACGTGATCGGTCAAAACCACCACTCGAGGGGTACCAGCGACTAAGTCCATCGCGCCGCCCATGCCCTTGACCATCTTTCCCGGAATCATCCAGTTGGCCAGGTCACCGCACTGGCTAACCTCCATTGCACCCAACACGGCCATTTTCACAGCACCGCCGCGAATCATGCCGAAGCTGGAGGCGGAGTCGAAGATTGCCGCGCCCGGCACCAATGTCACGGTCTGCTTGCCCGCATTGATAAGGTCGGCGTCCTCTTCACCTTCATATGGGAAGGCGCCCATTCCCAGAATTCCGTTTTCACTCTGCAGCAGAACTCGCACACCTTCGGGAATATGGTTTGCCACCAGTGTCGGAATGCCGATACCCAGATTCACATAGTCGCCATCGCGCAGCTCTTCGGCGGCCTGCTGTGCCATCTCGTCACGGCTCCAGCCCTTGTCCATAATTGTCTTCGCAGGTGCCATTTAAATCTCCTCCCCTGCTGCCGCGTCACCGGCATCGTGGCTGGAATCGGTATTGCGTGGCCGAGTTGTGCGCTTTTCAATGAGCTTCTCACGGCCGTCACCGCGGACGATGTGCTGGATATACACACCCGGAGTCATCACCAGATCCGGGTCGATCTCACCGCGGCCAAGCAAGTGCTCCACCTCCGCAACGGTCACCCTGCCGGATGCTGCGCACAGCGGGTTGAAGTTCTGCGCGGTCCGGCGATAGACAAGGTTGCCCTCGATATCGCCGTGGTAGGCGTGCACCAGGCCAATGTCAGCAACGATGCCACGCTCCTGCACGTAGGTCTGCCCGTCGAAGTCGGCGTGGGGCTTGCCCTCTGCAACGAGCGTGCCGACGCCGGTTGCGGTGTAGAACGCGGGAATACCTGCGCCCCCTGCGCGAAGCCGCTCAGCCAGAGTTCCCTGAGGGGTGAACTCCACCTCGATTTCTCCTTCGAGGTACTGGCGGGCAAACTCCTTGTTCTCGCCGACGTAGGAGGCCACTACCTTTGCCACCTGTTTGTTCTCCAACAGAATGCCGAGTCCAGTACCGTCAATGCCCATGTTGTTGGACACGATGGTGAGGTCTTTTGCCCCGGAGTCGCGCACGCCTTCGATGAGGGTATATGGCACACCACACAGGCCAAAGCCGCCAACTGCCAGGGTCATTCCATCAGTGACAAGGCCTGCGACAAGCTCTCGGCCGGTCTGATCAGTTGTTTTTGACATTGTTCTACACCCAGCCCAGGATTCGCGGAGCCATCTCACGCATCTCGACCTTGCGGACCTTGCCCGACGCGGTCATCGGGAACTCTTCGACGACGTGGACGTAGCGCGGAATCTTGTGACGCGACAGCTTGCCGTGGGCAACGGCCGCCACATCGTCAGCGGTGAGGTCTTCCACATCGTCGTGCAGAATTACCCATGCCATAATCTCTTCGCCGTACTTGTCATCCGGCACACCGATGACCTGCGCATCGACGACAGCCGGGTGGGTGAACAGGAACTCTTCAATTTCGCGCGGGTAGATGTTCTCACCGCCACGGATGAGCATGTCCTTAATACGTCCGGTGATGGACAGGTAGCCCTCGTCGTCAAGCACACCCAAGTCGCCGGTGTGCATCCAGCCGTCGGCGTCGATGGCCTCGGCGGTTTTTTCCGGGTGTTCCCAGTACTCCTTCATAACGGAGTATCCGCGAACGACAACCTCGCCCTGTTCGCCTCGCGGTAGCGTCTCTCCGGTTTCTTCACAAATGATGCGGGCTTCCAAGTGCGGCATGATCTGGCCGACGGTGTTGACGCGCTTTTCCAGCGGAGAATCCGCGCGGGTCTGGAAGGACACCGGCGAGGTCTCCGTCATGCCGTAACAGATGGCAATCTCGCGCATATTGAGTTTGTCCATCACATCACGCATGGTCTTCGACGGGCACGAGGTACCTGCCATCACCCCTGTGCGCAGCAGCGACAGGTCGTACGGAGAGCCGTACTCCTCCTGGTCGTGGGCTTCTTCAAGCTCATTGATGAACATCGTCGGCACACCGTAGAGGCTGGTGGCCTTGGCCGAGTGCACAGCCTTGAGTGTTTCACGCGCCTTAAACGACGGGGCCGGGATGACAATAGCGGCACCGTGGGTGAAGGCGGCGAAGGTGCCAATCACCATGCCGAAGGTGTGGAAGAACGGCACCGGCACACAGATGCGGTCGGTCTCGGTGTAGCCCAACAGCTCACCGATGAAGTATCCATTGTTCAGCAGGTTGCGGTGCGTTAGCGTAGCGCCCTTGGGAAAGCCTGTCGTGCCCGAGGTGAACTGGATGTTGATCGGATCATCCGGTTTCAGCTGGGAGGTGTACTCGCTCAGGTCGTCGATCTCGCTGTGCATGTGCTCGTACCATTCGGACGAACCGAAGTAAATGACCTTGTCCAAGCGCACACCGCGCTGCTTGGAGGCCTCGATCAGCATGGTTCGGTAATCGGAGTCCTTGTAGCGGCGAGCGGCAAACACCATACGCACACCTGCCTTTTCCAGCACGTAGTTCAGCTCGTGCTGGCGGTAAGCCGGGTTGATGTTGACCAGCACCAGGCCGATATGGTGGCAGGCGTACTGCACCACGGTCCACTCCCATCGGTTGGTGGACCAAATGCCGATACGGTCTCCTGGACGGTAGCCCTCCCGGATGAAAGCGCTGGCCAGGCGCAGAACTCGGTTGTAGAAACGCTCAAAGGTAAAGGAGACATCCGCGTAGACGTCAACGACGGCGTCGCGGGAAGGGAATTTCTCCACAATCGAACGCAGGTTCTCACCGAGGGTCTCATCGCGAAGTGGAGCGGCACCTTGCTCGACACCGGCGCCGAACACGTGGCTCATCTTGTTGCCATCGGCATCGACAACATCCTTGCCGTATGGCGCCGGCACAGTGGTGAAGCCCTCCGGCAGCTTCGAAGGATCAGCAGTGCGCTGTTCTGCGTGGTTCTTCAATGTCGCGGTCATGGGGAGTTCTCCTTGGTTTAAGTGACTCCGCAGAGTGCGGAGTGTGTGAGAGGAAAATGTGTTCTTTAGGGGGATAAATCAGTGGTCGTTACCGGCCGTGGGACTAACCGGTTACGGCAGCTCGCCGAGCAATGGCTTCTGCTTGACGGAAGAGCGGCGCATCCACCATCTGGCCGCCAAAGCTGAAGGCGCCGGTGTTCTCTTCCGCTTCCGCCAAGAGCCGACGCGCCCAGTCAATCTCCTCGTCGCTGGGGCGGTAAGCCTGGCGGATTGTCGGGACCTGACCGGGGTGGATACAGACGGTGGCGGCAAATCCCAACGCAGCGGCATCTGCGGCCTCCGCAGCTAGCCCATTCGCGTCGGAGATATTGACGTAGATGGAATCCAGACTGGCCTTACCGTGCGCCGCTGCAGCCAGGTGAACGTGGCTGCGGGTATGTACCGCCACACTGCGGTAGCTACCCGCATGGATACGGCCCGGCACGAGTGCAGCCTCTGCTTCGCTAAAGCGTGATGACGTTCCCGCCAATCCCGCCACCAGGTCCTCTGCGCCCCAGAACAGTGCAACGACACCATCGGCCTGCGCCAGCTCTTCGGCGCGCATGACCCCAAGCGGAGTTTCAATAAGGGCAATGACCTGGGTCTTCTCCCCCAGTGCCGCTACCAACTCATCCACTTGCTGAGCCGATGAAGCCTTGGGCAGCATCACCTGGCGGAAAGCGGTGCCACGCAGCATGTCAATATCCGCTGCGTAGTCCTCAACCTCCGGTGGATTGACACGCACAATCGTGCGGGCCGGGTCGAGGTCACAGGAGGCGATAGCCTCGCGGGCGGCCTCACGGTTTTCTGCGCGACAGCCGTCCTCCAGGTCCAGAATCACCATGTCGGCACGGTCAGCAGCTTTAGCGAATCGTTCCGGCCTGTCTGCCGGCGCAAACAGAATTGCAGGGCCCAGCGGCTGCCAGGAGTTATGCGTAGACATGGGCCACTCACTTCCCCGCTGAAGCTGCGTTCTCGGAGCCGTCGTCAAGCGAAGTCGGTGCGCATTGGACGAGCGTGGACCGGACGGCGCGGCAGACGACGGTGCCGTCCTGATTGCGTCCGATGTGCTCGAGCTCGACAATGCCCTGGTTGGGGCGGGACCTGGACAGACGCTTGTTACGACAGACGGTCTCTGCATACAGGGTGTCGCCGTGGAACATCGGTGCGGGAAACGCCACTTCGGTGAAGCCGAGGTTGGCGACGATGGTGCCGAGCGTCAGCTGCCCGACGGACAGCCCGACAACCGTCGACAGCGTCCACATGGAGTTGACCAGCCGCTCGCCGCCGAATCCCGGCTGCTGGCTCGACCAGTGCGCATCCAGGTGCAGTGGCTGGGTGTTCATGGTCAGCGTCGTGAACAGGACGTCATCGGTTTCAGTGACGGTTCGCCCCGGTCGGTGCAGGTAACGCGCGCCGACCTCGTACTCTTCGAACCACAGTCCGCGCTGGACGACGTCGTGGGTGACTTCGGTTACGTTGTTGTCAGCCATTTTACAGCCCCAATCCGCGTGCGATCAGCATGAGCTGAACTTCGGTGGTGCCCTCGCCAATCTCCAGAATCTTGGAGTCGCGGTAGTGACGTGCCACGCGGTACTCGTTCATGAATCCGTAGCCACCGAAAATCTGTGTCGCGTCGCGCGCGTTGTCCATCGCGGCCTCGGAGGCAATCATCTTGGCGATGTACGCTTCACGACGGAAATCTGCGCCCGCGGCCATCTTTGCGGCTGCGTCGTACCACGCCATACGTGCGGCATGCGCACGCGCTTCCATTCGTGCGATCTTGAAGGAAACAGCCTGGTACTCACCAATCGCTCGGCCCATGGAGTGGCGTTCCTTTGCGTGGCGAACAGACTCGTCGACACAGCCCTGCGCAGCACCAGTGGCAAGAGCTGCAATCGCGACTCGGCCCTCCGCCAAGATGGACAGGAAGTTAGCGAAGCCGCGACCACGGGTGCCCAGCAGGTTCTCCTGGGGGACGCGGACATCGGTAAAGGTCAGTGGGTGGGTGTCGGAGGCATTCCAACCGACCTTGTCGTAAGCCGGTTCCGCGACAAAGCCCTCCGTGCCACTCGGCACGATGATGGTAGAAATCTCCTTCTTTCCATCGTCCTTCTGGCCGGTGACTGCGGTGACAGTAACCAGCGAAGTGATGTCGGTACCGGAGTTGGTGATGAACTGCTTGGCACCGTTGATGACGAAATCATCGCCGTCTTCACGGGCTGTCGTGCGGGTGGCACCGGCGTCGGAACCTGCATCCGGCTCGGTGAGACCAAAACCGGCCAGCTTCTTACCAGCAGTCAGCTCGGGCAGGTAGGTCTCCTTCTGCTTGTCATTGCCGAAGTGGAAGATTGGCATGGCACCTAGGCCAACGCCCGCTTCCAGGGTGATAGCGACCGACTGATCGACTTTAGCTAGCTCCTCCAGAGCAATACCGAAGGACAGGTAGTCACCGCCCATGCCACCGACTTCCTCGGGGAATGGCAGACCGAACAGGCCCATTTCTCCCATCTGCGAGACAATCTCGTACGGGAAGGTGTGGTTGCGGTCATGCTCGGCAGAAACCGGATCGACAACTTCATTGGCAAATTCGCGAACTACTTTCTGCAGTTCCACGTATTCGTCGTCGAGGATGGCGGTTGCAATCTTGGTGCTTTCGGACATGATGAGTGCTCCTTAAAGATTTTGTAGGTGTGGGACCTGATTGGTGCGTTTTGTGTGGGTTTTTATTCCTCGGCTTCGGCTACGGTGATGACGGCCAGCTGCTGGTCACCGGTGACCTGATCGCCCGGCGCGACGGTGAAGCTAACCTCACCTGCAATTTCGGCGGTGAGAGTGTGCTCCATCTTCATGGCCTCCATGACCAACAGAGCGTCACCAACTTCGACGCGGGTTCCCTCCTCCACCGCCAGCGCGATAATCGCGCCGGGCATCGGAGCTTGGATAACTCCTGAGCCACCGGCATCGGCTTCGGCGCCGGTGGTGACTACCTCGGTGCGGGGCAATACCCAGGTGCCGTGGGCACCGGCGACGACGTATTCTTCGTGGTTCGCTGACCCAGCGTTGTCGATGGTTTCGACCAGGAAGTGCTGTGCAACTCCGTCGCGGACGATGCGCAGATGTTCCCCGTCGCGATAGACCGAAACTTTGTAATTTCGCGGTTCTGGAACGTCGATATCTTCGTTCTCCGCTTCGGCCGACAGACCTGCGACTACGTCACCGACAACGACGTCGGTACTCGACGGGGTGCCCACAATCGAGATCAGACGCGAGTTCTCCCCTGCCCCGAAGCGAATGCGCTGCGCGGCAGGCGCACTGGCACGCCAGCCATCCGGGGTGAGCCACGGTGAGTCGGTGGCCTCTTCAAAGCGAGAAGCCAGCCAGTCCATCGCGGCGGCGAGGTACACATCGTCCGGCGTTTCGGTGGTGGCGAAGCCTTCCGCCACGCGGTCGAGCAGTCCGGTGTCAAGATCGCCGGCGCGAACCTCGGGGACGTTCAGCAGATAGCGACAAAAATCGATATTGACTCCGACACCTGCGACAACGGTGTCCCCCAGCGCCTTGTCCAGCCGCTCGAGCGCCTGCTCACGGTTTTCACCGTAGGAGATGATCTTCATCAACATCGGATCATAGAGAGATGAGACCTCGGAACCGTCGACAATGCCGGAATCCACCCGGATTCCCACCCCGCTCGGCTCGACGACACGTGTGACCGTGCCACCGGTGGGCAGGAAACCCGCCGCCGGGTCTTCGGCATACACGCGAGCTTCAATCGAGTGACCGGTAAGAGTTACATCTTCCTGAGCAACCGGCAGTGGGCGTCCCGAGGCAATGTCAACCTGCAGCGCCACCAGATCCAGGCCGGTGACCTGCTCAGTCACGGGGTGCTCAACCTGCAGGCGCGTATTCATCTCCATGAAGAAGAACGACGACGGGTCCTTCGCCGGCACAATGAACTCCACCGTGCCCGCGCCGACGTAGCCAACCGAGCGTGCCGCGTCACAGGCCGCTTCACCAATTGCGCTGCGCGTTTCCTCATCCAGCAGAGGGCTCGGCGCTTCCTCGATGACCTTCTGATGGCGTCGCTGCAGCGAGCACTCACGCTCGCCCAAGTGGATTACATTGCCGTGTTTATCTGCGAGAATCTGCACCTCGATATGCCGTGGGGTGTCGACGAAGTGCTCGATGAACAGGGAGTCATCGCCGAAGGCACCCGCCGCTTCACGACGAGCTGTTGCGAGTGCCGCCGGCAGGTCAGCAGCATTTTCCACGCGGTGCATCCCCTTGCCACCACCGCCTGCCGACGGCTTAATCAGTACAGGAAAGCCAATCGATGGGGCTGCCTCAATGAGGTCCTCGTCGCTAAGCCCGGGGCGAGAAAGACCCGGCACGGTGGGAACATCGCGGGCTTCGACGGCAGCGCGGGCGGAGATTTTGTCACCCATGATGTTGATGGCGCTGGCCGGTGGGCCAATGAATTCAATACCTGCTTCCTCACAGGCGGTCGCGAAGTCTGCGTTTTCAGACAGAAAGCCGTAACCGGGGTGGATTCCGTCTGCGTCGCAGCGGCGAGCGGCATCGATAATCTTGTCGATAACCAGATAGGACTCGCGTGCCGGAGATGGGCCAATGTGGATGGCCATATCCGCCATGCGGACGTGAGGGGCGTCGGCATCGGCATCCGAGTAAACCGCGACGGAGCGAATTCCGTTGTCACGAAGGGTTCGAATAATGCGGCAGGCAATCTCCCCGCGGTTTGCGACCAATACGGTACTCAGGCTGCCGCCAGCTGCGTGGGGCTGCGTGTTGTGCGCTGTCATGTGCCCTGTGTTTCCTTTCCAGAAAATGCGGTGTCGAGAGTTTTTAGCTGGTTACTACATGCGGAAGATGCCGAAGCCCTGTTCATCCAGGGGCGCGCCACTTGCCACATCGAGGGCCATGCCAAGAATTCGGCGGGTATCTGCGGGATCGATGACACCGTCATCCCACAGGCGAGCCGATGAGTAATAGCAGTGCGACTGGCGCTCAAACTGCTCGCGGATCGGAGCTTCAAACTCCTCCTGGTCTTCCTGCGACCAGCTCTCACCTGAGCGTTCAATCTGGTTGCGACGAACCGTCGACAGCGTCATCGCCGCCTGTGGGCCGCCCATGACGGAAATGCGAGCATTCGGCCACATCCAGAGGAAGCGCGGCGAATATGCGCGACCGCACATGGAGTAGTTGCCGGCGCCGAAGGCACCGCCGATGACTACGGTGAACTTGGGCACGCGGGTGGTAGCCACGGCGTTGACCATCTTGGCGCCGTGCTTTGCGATACCGCCGGCCTCGTATTCGCGACCAACCATGAAGCCCGTGGTGTTCTGCAGGAATACCAGTGGGATGCCGCGCTGATCACACAGCTCGATGAAGTGCGCGCCCTTCTGTGCAGATTCCGCGAAGAGAATGCCGTTGTTGGCGATAATGCCGACGCGGTGCCCGTGAATGCGGGCGAAAGCAGTGACCAGGGTCGTACCAAATTCGGCCTTGAACTCCTGGTATTGGCCTCCATCCACAATAATTTCAATGACCTCGTGAACGTCGTAAGGCACTTTGGCATCGACGGGGACGACATCGTAAAGATCGGTCTGGTTGCGAGTCGGCGCGACGGTGGGCTCTGTGTCCCACGGAACTTCCGGGTCCTTGGGGAGCGTTGCGACGATATCGCGGACACGACGCAGTGCGTCGGCATCGTTAACTGCGAGATGGTCAGTAACGCCGGAGGTCTTGGAGTGCAGTTCGCCGCCACCGAGTTCCTCTGGTGTGACATCTTCACCAGTTGCAGCCTTAACCAGTGGTGGGCCTGCCAGGAAGATGGTGCCCTGGTTTTTCACAATGACCGCTTCATCGCTCATCGCCGGCACGTATGCGCCCCCGGCGGTACAGGATCCCATCACGGCGGCAATCTGCGGAATCCCGCGAGCGGAGAGGTTGGCCTGGTTGTAGAAAATGCGACCGAAATGATCGCGATCAGGGAAAACTTCATCCTGGTTGAGAAGCATGGCCCCGCCGGAGTCGACCAGGTAAATGCACGGCAAGTGGTTAAGGCTGGCAATCTCCTGTGCGCGCAGGTGCTTCTTGACAGTCAACGGGTAGTACGTTCCGCCGGAAACGGTTGCGTCATTGGCTACAACCAGGCAGCGACGACCTTCGATGATGCCAATGCCGGCGATGACGCCAGCAGCCGGAACCTTGCCGCCATACATTTCGTGGGCCGCTAGAGGTGCGACCTCAAGGAAAGGGCTGCCGGGGTCAAGCAGTTGGTTGATGCGCTGACGTGGCAGCAGCTTACCGCGGGAAATATGGCGAGCACGGGCACGTTCGGAACCACCGCGTGCTGTCGTGCTGAGCAACTCTTTGAGCTCTGCGACGAGCTCTTCGTGGCGCTGTCGGTTGGTCAATGCTGGGGCGTGAGTCATGGGCGAAATACTTTCCGTTAATGACTATTAACTTTCTTGACGGAAAGGTTAATGTGACCACAGTCACTTCACAACAAGTTTTGTTTCCTAGGCCATACTTTTACCCCCGGATGCCTTTCAGACAGCTTGAAGTACACACCCCTCCCTGAGGTCACAACATGTTTCCAATAGAGATTTAAGTTTGTCCTAGAAACCTGTTTCGGGGGTAAATTCACTTGGATAAGACCGACCGCTCCACACAATAAAACCGCCTGACCTCACACTGCTGAGCACAGTGAGGCCAGACGGCACAAGAATAAATACGGATTATTGGTTGTTAATGCCCAGCGCAGCAAGGGCCATCTCAAAGGCATTATCCCTTGTCGCCTCGGGACCCGCCCATTTGAGCACATGTCTGGAAGAGTTAATCAACCCAGCGGTGAGCTGGACTTTAAGCTGCGCCTCGTCGGAGGTGAGTTCGGGCTGTAGTTCACGCAGAGCGTCCACCCATAAGACCATGTAAAGACGCTGCAAGGAACGCACTTTTGCGCTCTGCTCTGGCGCTAGATTTCCGCCTTCGCGTTCTTGGACACGAATGCGATCGGGCTCCGTGACTGCAAAATGCACGTGATGCGCAAGGAGGCCCCGAAGAGTCTCCTCTGGACCCCAGTCATTGCTCTTTGCTCGATCGAGAACTGCTCGCGCACCATCGACAAGTCGGATAGAAATATCGATGAGGATCTGCGCCAACAGCTCTTCCTTGCCGCTGAAGTAGCGGTAAAGAGCTGGGCCAGAAATGCCAACAGCGGAGCCAACATCCTCCAACCGAGTCTGATGAAACCCTCGGTCGGCCAGGATCGCAGCAGCAGCGGAGAGAATCTCTGCTTCTCGACGCCGTCGCGCTTCGGTTCTACGTGACATAAGCCCTTATGTTAAACGCATTGGAGCCATTTCGTCTGCATAATTACCACCAGCGCCCGCCCTCAGCGTGTGTTCACATAGACCACGGCTCGACAACAGACACACATCCTCGCCCACAGGTCCCCACACGTCCGGGTAGAGAAAAACCGCCGAGGTGATAGTTAGCACCGCGGCGGTTAGCCCCTAATCCAGCAAGGAATTAGTGGAAGAAGTGGCGAGTACCTGTCATGTACATAGTGACGCCAGCTTCCTTGGCAGCAGCGATGACCTCTTCGTCACGGATGGAGCCACCTGGCTGGACAACTGCCTTCACACCGGCATCAATCAGGACCTGCAGACCGTCAGCGAACGGGAAGAAGGCATCGGACGCAGCGTAGGCCCCCTGGGTACGGTTTTCTCCGTCGGCAAGCGTATTTGCGCGCTCAACGGCGAGCTTTGCGGAGTCCACGCGGTTGACCTGGCCCATGCCGACGCCGACGGTGGCGTTGTTCTTGGACAGCAGGATGGCGTTGGACTTCACAGCGCGGACGGAGCGCCATGCAAACTCGAGCTCAGCCAGCTCTTCAGCATTCAATGCCTCGCCGGTGGCCAGCTCCCAGTTCTCCGGCTTATCTCCCTCTGCCTGGTAAGTATCCGGATCCTGGGTAAGCAGACCACCCGAGATGAACTTGTTCTCGGTGGTCGGTGCTTCGTACTCGGCGACGAGAATACGCAGATTCTTCTTGGCCTTCAGTACCTCAACGGCACCGTCTTCGTAGGACGGAGCGACGATGACCTCGGTGAAGATGTCCTTGACCTGTTCGGCCATCTCAACGGAGACCTCGCGGTTGACGGCGATGACACCGCCGAATGCGGACATCGAGTCACATGCGTGAGCTGCGCGGTGAGCTGCGGCGATGGACTCATCCGAGACTGCGATGCCGCACGGGTTAGCGTGCTTGATGATTGCCACACACGGACGCTCGTGATCCCAGGCGGCACGCCATGCGGCGTCGGCATCCTGGTAGTTGTTGTACGACATCTCCTTGCCGTTCAGCTGCTTGGCGTTTGCCAGCCCCTTGGTACCAATGCGGGTCAGAGTTGCCGACTGGTGAGAGTTCTCGCCGTAGCGCAGCGGGGTCGGCGTGGATCCCTCAGCGCTACCGAGCTGCTCAACAAACCAGTTGGACACAGCTGCGTCGTAATCAGCGGTGTGCAGGAAAGCGTCGCGAGCGAACTCACGGCGCTGCTCGAGGGTGAAGCCGCCTTCCTTCACGGCGGTAGCGATATCGCCGTAACGAGCCGGGTCGACGACGATGGCGACCGACGGATGGTTCTTCGCCGCAGCGCGAACCATCGACGGGCCTCCAATGTCGATCTGCTCCACGCACTCGTCGTAGGAAGCGCCCGAGGCAACGGTCTCCCGGAACGGGTACAGATTAACGACAACGAGCTGGAAAGCCTCCACACCGAGCTCCTTCAGCTGAGCCAGGTGGTCTTCCTTGCGAGTATCAGCCAGAATACCGGCGTGAACACGCGGGTGCAGCGTCTTCACACGGCCCTCGAGACACTCCGGGAAACCAGTGAGATCCTCAACCGGGGTCACAGGCACGCCAGCTGCAGCAATCTTGCCAGCCGTGGAACCGGTGGAAACGATTTCCACGCCAGCCTCGTGCAGGTCGCGAGCCAGCTCCTCGAGCCCAGTCTTGTCGTAGACGCTAATCAGAGCGCGCTTGATCGGTTTACGCTGCGTGTTGTCGTTGGTCATTTCAGATAAGCCTTTCGTCCGTCACGCTCAATTCCGTGATCGGCAATCGAGTGCAATACATCAACCAGGAGTCGGCGTTCGACAACCTTGATTCGTTCGTGCAGGGTCTCCACCGTGTCGTCGTCCTCGACGGCCACTGGCTGCTGCGCCAGAATCGGCCCGGTGTCCACTCCATTATCAACAATATGCACGGTCGTGCCGGTGACCTTCACCCCGTAGTCAAGTGCATCCGGTACCGCACGCGCCCCTGGGAAGGACGGCAGCAGCGCAGGGTGCGTATTAATGATGCGATTGCTGTAGGCCTCCACAAATGATGGCCCCAGAATGCGCATGAAACCCGCCGAGACAACGATATCCGGCGAAAAACTGTTCACGGCCTCTAAAACACGAATATCCCAACCTTCTCGGTCCTTCTTTGCCTCAGCATCGAAAGGCACCCGAAAAGTTGGGATATTGAGGTTTTGAGCCCTCTCCAGCGCCGGACAATCCTTGTCCGAACCAACCGCGACAATCTGAACTTTTTCAGCGTCCAGCAGTTCCAGCATCGACTGCAAAAGGGAGCCCAGGCCAGAGGCCAGGACTACGATGCGGAGCTGCTTGCTGGAGGAATTATTGTGCGAAATTTCTGCGACGGGCTGTGCTTCAGTCACGGCGTTTAGCTTACCCAGCCCGACAGAGACCCCAAATTCCGCTCCCCCTAAGTTGGCTTAGCTCTTTTGGCTTGACGACGGTTCCCCGTCGCCGCCCTCCTCCGAGTCTTCGGTGTCCTCATCGGATTCACCCTCATCGGTCGCATCTACTTCGCTCGACTCTCCTCCGCCTGCGGCGCTTTCCGAATCCTCTTCAGAGTCGTCCGATTCCTCAGCGTCTTCTGAAGCATCTTCAGACTCAGCACCGGACTCTGATTCCTCCTCTGTGTCGGACTCGACTTCATCTTCGGAGGTCGCTACGACTTCCCCGTCGACAATCTCCTCCGACTCCTCTGACTCCTCCGAGCTGTCCCCGTCATTGTCGGACTTATCGGCGTCGCCGGCATCCTCAGCCTCAGCATGACCGTTTCCATCTCCCGCAGGCTTCGGCGGGAACTTTTCTGCGGCCACTTCCGAGACTCCCTTGTCCCTACCAAGTGACGGCACACCGGTCATCGCAACAACCACGATGGCCCCCAGAACAACCAGCCACATCGAGCCGAGCAGTCCAGTCAGCCACCAGGAGGCACCGGCCCACCCAAAGATGCCAACCTCACCGCCGAGCAGCCAAGCCAGCCCCATGAGGAACATGATTGACCACACGGCAGCGAGAACGACGACCAGGTAGGGCTGCTTCGGTGCAGATTTCTTCAGGAATGCCACGACGCGCCAAGCTGCGACGGCTGGCGGTAGCACAATCAGCACTCCGAAAGCCCAGTGCGCCAGCGACTGAGGCATGGCAGCCAAAATCGGCAGGGGTGGCAGCTGAGCCGGGTGCACTGCGAATAGTCCAGCCTCCGCAGGCCCGAAGGTCGATTTTCCACCTACCAGCACACCGACAGCACCGAAGGCTACATTCGGCAGGTAAAGCAGCGAGAGACCGCTGACCGCAACACTTTCACCGGCGGTATCCGTGATTGCAAATGTCTCTGCCAGCAACTCTCGATGCCAAATCAGCGAAACGAGTGTCACCGCAACACCGACCAGCCACAGCCATGCCACGTAGCTGACCGCCAGTCGCGCAGACCCGAGCAACCATTCCGGCAACTTCCGGCGCAGCAGTAGTGCACGCAGCAACCGCTGCCCCATTCCCAGCACCAAGGCCACGAGATTTACGAGCAGCGCAGCCGCAATCGCCAGACCGAAACTGGGGGTCTGAACGCGGGGAAACACCTTCGACGCGTCGTAAAGCATGAGCCACGCGATGATGGTGAGAACAATGGGCGTGCCCAGATACGCGCCGACCAACGCGCGCACGTCCTTGATGCTGATGCGGTCAGCGACCTCGCGGCGCACCCGCCAAGCGATGAATGCCACCGTCAGCACTGCGGGTAGCGCCGGCGTGAGCCCCAGCGTCGTGCCGTTAAAGCGGAACGGGGCAAGGTTAAACATCATCCACAGCGACGCGATACTCGCTGGAAGCGGAGACATTCCAGCGCCGCTGACGATGACGCCAATCAGAGCTACCGAGATGATGAACAGCAATACGACGCCGTAAGAACCGGCAACAGACAGCCCAAACCGGCGCACACGGGGAGAGTTAATGAAACGACGGACCCCCGAGGGACGCCCCTTGCGTGACGACGTTCCGGAGCCCCCCGCTTTCATCTTCGTCGTGGCGCCTCGATTGCTGTCGGCACCGACGCTGCGCGCACCGCCAGTCCGGCCGGCCTGCGTGTTCTGCCATGCGCGGGCAGTGCGCTCACTGTGCTCACTGCGGACGCTACGGGAACCACCGCCGCTGCCACCGGCACCGGTGCGGCTTCGCCGATTTCGATCGCTACCGGAGGAACCTCTCCGCGAATCCGCGCCTTTCACAGTGACATCGTCCTTCCCGCGTCTAATCATTGACAGCTGATTGCCCACCTATATAGATAGGGTGCCACGCAAGGGTGCGTCACAGCCATGGCCATATAGTGCCATACATACAACGCCTCTTTGTTTAGGCATTGCAGAGTCTAATTTGAAGGTACGGATCCCAGGACGGACGGTATCCGTTGAGTCCGACCTCCTCCGCTGTCCCCCCCCCAAAGTGGCTTCGCCGTTGGTTTCCATTTGTCAACGTCGATGGGTTACCTTTTGTCACCCCCGCTACCACACCCTTAGTTCACCCGGAAACTACTTGCCGACCTCCCTACCCACCCCCTCGATTAAGGGGCATCCGCCATAAATCCCCTGGCAACACACCGGTTGCGCTTCACCGGATCCGTGATACAAGACAACAGCCCCACGGTCGCAGCACGGCTCTATTGAACTGAAACTGACAAATTAGTGAACAAGTTCTCTAAATATGAGTTGCTTGCCCTATATCGAACCGTTATTATCGCAGAAGTTAGATAACAGTTGGGTTACAAAGAGTTTCGTTGGCAGGGAGATTGAAGTGACGTTTTTCAATGCTCGTCGCGGAGGCGGAAAGCACCGCAAGGTAGAGGTTTCCGCAACTTCTCGCGCAGCACTGGTCGCACTGTCCGCATCGACGATTGCTTCTTCCAACGCGGTCGCCCACGCAGCTGAGACCGAGAATAAGGCTCCGGAGAACTCAGCTTCGACTCAGGCCCGCGCTGCTCAGCCGAAGAACAATGCTCCGATGGTGCTGGCCTCCAGCTCCTTCAATCCGAGCACTAACCTCAGCGACCACCTCGCTACGGCGTTGCAGTACAACCAGGAGCGCGTTGCTCGCGACCAGGCTGCCCGCGCTCCGAAGCTCTCCATCCCGACTGTGGGACTGCTGACCTCACCGTTCGGTCCACGCTGGGGAACCTTCCACTACGGCGTCGACCTGGCTAACGTCACCAACACCCCAATCATGTCCGTCATGGACGGCACTGTTATCGATGCAGGCCCGGCTCAGGGCTACGGTCAGTGGATCCGCGTTCGCCATGACGACGGCTCTGTTTCCGTCTACGGCCATATTGAGTCCATCTACGTCGCTGTCGGCGAAGCTGTCCGAGCTGGCCAGGTCATCGCCGGTATGGGTAACCGCGGCTTCTCCACCGGTACGCACCTCCACTTCGAGATTCACCCGGATGGCACCACTCCGGTCGACCCGGTGACCTGGTTCATCCAGCGTGGTCTGAGCCTGAACTAATCAGGTATCGGCACAGGCACGAGCAGGCCTGGCCGTTCTACGAAGGCCCTACTTGTGCACCGGCCCCCTGTTTGACCGTAGCTGAAAGCCTCGTCTGATTAATTTTTCAGAAACCGGCATCGCCGCCGGCACTGGGGCTTTACCCTTGACACATGGCAGAGACTCAAACATTCCGCATGTGGAAGAAGTTGGCTGCGACTCCGGTCGTCGGCAAGCGTCTATTTTCCTTAACCGCCGCATTGACGGCGCCATATTTCCGCACGATCTGCCCCAAGCTAGAGACGATGCAGCCTGGACTGGCGGTAGCGCGCATGCCCGCTTGGTGGGGCGTGCGTAATCACATTAAGTCCGTGCATGCGATTGCTGCGTGTAACCTCGTTGAATTCGCGATGGGCATGCTCTGTGAGGCCAGCGTACCGACAACGCATCGCTGGGTTCCAAAGGGCATGACGACGAACTACAAGCGCATCTCCGTTGGTGGCCTGACGGCTGTGGCCAAGGCTGAGTTGCCGGACTTCTCCACCATCACACCGGAGACTGGTGGGGTAGATTTTCCCGTCCACATCGTGCTGACCGATGCCAACGGCACCGAAGTGCAAGATGCCACCATCAACTGCTGGGTGACGGCGAAGAAGCCTAAGTAGCCTCCACGCGATAGTGGCACGTGCACGGCCGCAGGTAGGGACGGCCAATCGGGCGGTGGTTGTTCTTTTACAACTTCTCCATGGGCACGCCGCCGATAAGCATCATGCGGACCTTACCTGCGGATCCAAAGTCAATCATCGCAGTTGCCCGGGGCGCGGCCCCTTGGACCTCAAGCACAGTGCCTAAGCCGTACTTGTCGTGAACAACCTTGTCACCGGGCTCTAGGTGCAAGACCTGATTCTTCTTTCGGGATGACGCACCAGAGTTAGAGGATCCACCAGAGCCGAAGCCCGAGCTGGAACCGAAGCCCGACGAGGCACCATGGCCACGACCAAACGCGCTGCCTGCGCCGTAGCCACCAGAGCCGTAGCCACCAGAACCGGAGCCCCAGCTTCGAGCCGGAGCCTCGCGCAGCCAATCAATCAGGTCGCTTGGGACTTCCCCCAGAAAACGTGAGGGCGGATTATTCTGCGGCGAACCCCACGAGGACCGAGTCACAGCGCGTGTGAGATACAGCTGCTTGCGAGCTCGGGTAATACCCACATAGGCCAGACGTCGCTCTTCGGCCAGCTCCTTCGGATCGCCTAGGGCGCGCAGGTGCGGGAACAGTCCGTCTTCCCAACCAATGAGAAATACCACCGGAAACTCCAGGCCCTTGGCCGTATGTAGCGTCATCAACGTCACTACACCGGTGTCATCATCCGGAATCTGGTCCGCATCCGCGACCAGAGAAACTCGCTCGAGGAATGCCTGCAGACTTCCCGGCTCCGCTTCCCCATCGTTGTCGAAGTCGGCCGCGAAATCACGCGCGAGGTCATTCGCGATTCCAGATTCCACCTCGGACTCGCCACTAGTATCAGCACCGCTTTCAGCATCAGTTGCAGCGCCAGAGCCTTCATTTACATCAGCGCTAATATCCACCGACGACATCATCCGCGCCTCTGCAGAGAACTCCCGCGCAACGCTGACGAGCTCATTGAGGTTGTCCAGGCGCGTGGCATCTTGCGGATCATTGGAGCGCTCGAGCTCCGACTTGTACCCACTGCGATCAATAATCGCGTTGACCAGATCACCGATATCGGCCAGTTCACCGGATGCCATATCCGCCGCCAAGCCATCAATCATCTCGACGAACGCCGCCATCGCGTTTCGACTCCGCGCCGCCACCGCCGGAACCTTGCCCTCCGCTACAGCACGTAGCGCCGTGCCGAACGAGCATCTCTCGTCCTCGGCATAGAGCGACACATGCGCCACCGCACGGTCACCGATTCCGCGGCGCGGCGTATTGATAATGCGACGCAGCGAAACATCATCGTCGAAGTTCTCGATAACGCGCAGGTAGGCGACAATATCGCGTACTTCCTTACGCTCATAAAACCTGGTGCCACCAACCACCGTGTACGGCACGCCCATACGAATGAAGACATCCTCTAGCGCACGAGAGGAATTATTGGTGCGGTAGAAAATCGCCACATCCGAATACGAGTACGGCCCGTAGTCGACCAATTGCTCAATCTCGTTAGCGATAAACCGAGCCTCATCGTGCTCATTGTCCGCCACGTAGCCCTTGATCTTGCCGCCCTCACCGAGATCGGTCCACAGCTTCTTCTCCCGGCGATTCTCATTCCGCGCAATCAACGCATTGGCCGCCGACAGAATCGTCTGCGTCGAGCGATAGTTTTGCTCCAGCAGAATCGACGTGGCCTCGGGATAGTCCTTTTCAAACTCTTCAATATTTCGAATAGTCGCACCACGGAAGGCATAAATGGACTGGTCCGAATCGCCCACCACACACAGCTCACTCGGAGGCACATCTCCACCGGGTTTGCCGACGAGCGTCGAGACCAAAACATACTGCGCATGGTTGGTGTCCTGGTACTCATCCACCAACACATGCCGGAAGCGGCGACGGTAATACTCTGCAACCTGCGGGTGATTGGTGAAGATCCGAACGACCTCACCGATTAGATCGTCAAAGTCCACGGCATTAGCCGCCCGCAGCCTGGTCTGGTACTCCAGGTAAACTCGTGCAACGACGTCATCAAAAGGATTGCGCGTCGTCGAGGCATCCGCGATGGCCTTCTCCGGGTCAATCAATTCATTCTTGAGATTGGAGATACGCGACGAGAGCACGCGGCCGGTGAACTTCTTGGCATCCAGGTCCATGTCCTTAGCAATCATGGACAGCAAACGCCGGGAGTCGTCCGAATCATAAATAGAGAAATTGGAATTAAGCCCCGGTACTAGCGCATGCTGCATGCGCAGGATGCGCACACACATGGAGTGGAACGTGGACACCCACATACGCTGCGCCTGGTCACCAACCAGACCAGCCACACGCTCGCGCATCTCGGCTGCGGCCTTATTGGTAAAAGTAATAGCCAAAATTTGACTTGGCAGGACCCCACGCGCACCAATCAGGTATGCAATCCGGCGCGTCAGCACAGACGTCTTTCCCGAACCCGCTCCAGCCACAATCAACAGTGGTGAGCCAATGTGCTCCACTGCTTGGCGCTGCTGCGGATTAAGCCCCTCTAACAGCGACTCTGAATCAAAACTGGGCTCGAAGCCACCGCCAAAACCGCCGCCAAAGCTGGCAGCGCCACTCGGCGCGCTATTGCTACCAGCGCCGGCGAAGTGGCCGAACCCACCACGGCCAGGCGTAGCACCGCCCGACTCACCGTGGTTCGAACCACCATGGCTATCACCACGACGGCCATCGTCAGCATTGAAGGACCCGAACAACATTCCAGTTTCATTTCCCATGATGGCTACTACAGTAGCCGAGCCCCCGGATTGGACTGTTCGAATCCTTTGGCACAATAAGAACTATGAGCGAAAACCCTGCGGACACTCCCGCCGCACACACCGACAACACCAACGGCGCTGAGCACAGCCAACAGGCTGCGGCAGTATCCCCTTTTGAAGTCCGCACCCCCACCGGCACCGATGACCCGTTGAGCTCCGCGGAGATCGAACAGTACCGCAAGGAAATCAACCGCCTTGACGGGCTGATTATCGATGCCATTCAACGCCGCACCGCAATCAGTAAGGCCGTCGGCAAAACCCGCCTGGGATCTGGCGGCACGCGTCTCGTGCACGGCCGAGAGGTGCAGATCATCAACGAGTTCCGCGACGCACTTGGCCCAGAGGGCCCGGCAATCGCGTCGGCTCTGCTGCGCATGGGACGCGGTCGCCTGGGCTAACCCTCGCCAGCTACCTGTCCGGCTAGCCTTCCAGGGAAATCAGCTTTTCCTCTAGGAACTCATCGATACCGGTGAAGCCCCCCCCTCACGTCCAAGGCCGGACTGCTTGACACCACCGAACGGCGCCGACGGGTCCGACAGCGAGCCCTTATTGACCGCAACCATGCCCGACTCCAACGTCTCTGCCGCACCAAGTGCCTTGGTCAGGTTCTCACTGAACACATACGCCGCCAGACCAAAGATGGTGTCATTTGCCTGCTCAATCGCACGGCCATCGTCCGTGAAGGTCGTCACCGCAACCACCGGACCGAAAATCTCTTCGCGGACAATATCCGCATCCTCGGGCACATCGGTCAGAACTGTGGGCTCGAAGAAGTAGCCGTCGGAAAGCGCGCCGCCGAGATCTGGGATCTTGCCGCCGCACTCTACCTTCGCACCGCGCTTGACCGCATCGTCAACCAGATCACGAACCTTTTCCTGTTGATCACGCAGCGCGAGTGGCCCAAGGTCCGTCGCCGGATCGGTACCCTCGCCCAACTTCAGCTCCGCAAAACGCTTAACGACGCCCTCGACGAACGCATCCTTCTTGGATTCATGAACAATAAAGCGATTCGGGGCGATACACACCTGGCCGCCATTGCGGAGCTTGGCGACACTGACTGCCTGCACAGCCTTATCGACATCACCATCAGAGAGAATGACAAACGGAGCATTTCCGCCGAGTTCAAGGGAGACTTTCATCGAAGTTTCCGCGGCCTTCGCAGCGAGCATCTGGCCAACTTCGGTGGAACCGGTGAAGGTGAACTTGCGCAGGCGGTCATCGGAAAGCAGGGCTGAGACATTGGATGAGTGCCCCGTCGGCAACACGGAAACGACACCTGCGGGAACACCGGCCTCGACAAGAAGTTTGCCCAGGTAGAGCATGGTCAGCGGAGTCTTGGAAGCGGGCTTAATAATAATCGGGCAACCGGCGGCCAGTGCCGGGGCGATCTTGCGAGCACCCATCGCCAGCGGGAAGTTCCACGGCGTAATCGCCAGCACCGGGCCGACCGGCTGCTTAATCACCGCGACGCGCGAGGTCCCGCTCGGAGAAATTCGGTAATCGCCAGAGATACGCACGGCCTCCTCAGCGAACCAACGAAAAAACTCGCCACCGTAGCCGACCTCAGCCTTGGAATCCGGCAACGCACGGCCCATCTCCAGGGACTGCAGCTGGGCCAACTTGTCTGCATCCCGACGGATGAGTTCAAATGCGCGGTAAAGAATCTCGCTGCGCTTGCGGGGCGGGGTTGCCTTCCACTCCGCTTGGGCGGCGACGGCGTCGTCAAGCGCCTGCTTGGCGTCTTCCTCGGTGGCAGAAGCGACCTTGACCAGCGTCTTGTCGGTGGCGGGGTTAATTACGTCGAAGGTCTCGCCATTCGACGCGGGGCGGAACTGGCCACCGATAAGCAGACCGGTGGGGACGTCTTTGAGGATGTTGTCGTAATCAGGAGTGAAATCAGTCATATTTTCCAGGGTAGGTGCCTTTGCTGAAGCGGGCTAGGGGCTCGTAGGTGGCGGTTGGGCGACGCATAAGCGACGCATAAGCACAGCGGAATCGAGTTGCTGGCAGATTGCGGTCACGCCTGGTCGAATCCTGCCGCCCGGCGAGAGCGCCAAAACGTAACTAGTCTGGGGAGGTATAAAGTGCATTTCGTCAAAAATTACCTGGGAGCAGGAATGACTGTAGATATCACCGCAACCGAACAGTGGGCTCAGCTGGCTAAGCGCGTGGACAATGTTCGCGCCACCTCGCTGCGTGAGCTTTTCGCCAATGAAGATGGCCGCACTGAGAAGCTGACTTTCGATGCGGGCACTCTCCACGTTGACCTTTCCAAGAACTTGATGTGCCTCGACGGTTTTGCCGAGCTGGTTGAGCTCGCTCGCGCCGCTGGCATCGAAGAAGCACGCGAGAGGATGTTCCGCGGTGACAAGATCAACACCACTGAAAACCGCTCTGTGCTGCACACAGCGCTGCGCCTGCCAGCAGAGGAAAATTTGACCGTCGGCGACCAGGATGTCGCTGCCGACGTGCATGAGGTGCTCGGCCGCATGCGCGACTTTGCTCGCAGCCTCCGCAGTGGAGACTGGCTGGGATACACAGGTCACACTATTAAGACTGTGGTCAACATCGGCATCGGTGGCTCCGACTTGGGCCCGGCAATGGTGACCAAGGCGCTGCGCACCTACGCCACTGCCGGCATTGATGCCCGCTTCGTCTCCAACGTTGACCCGTCTGATCTGCAGGCAGTTCTGGATGAGGTCGATCCGGAGTCCACGCTGTTTATCGTCGCTTCCAAGACCTTCACCACGCAGGAGACGCTCTCCAACGCTCACGCAGCTCGCCGCTGGCTTATCCAGCAGCTGGGTAGCGAAGAAGCCGTCGCCAAGCACTTCGTTGCCGTTTCCACGAATGCCGAAAAGGTCGCCGAATTCGGCATCGACACTGAGAACATGTTTGGCTTCTGGGACTGGGTCGGCGGCCGCTACTCCGTCGACTCCGCCATCGGCCTGTCCATCATGGCCGTCGTTGGTCCGATGGACTTCATGCGCTTCCTGCAGGGCTTCCGCGCAATGGATGAGCACTTCCTCAACGCTCCGCTGGAGCAGAACGTGCCGGTGCTGATGGGCATGCTGAATGTTTGGTACTCGAACTTCCTCGACGCTCAGTCGCATGCCGTGCTGCCCTACTCCGAGGATCTCTCTCGCTTCCCGGCGTACCTCCAGCAGCTCACCATGGAATCGAACGGTAAGTCCGTGCGTACCGACGGCAAGAGGGTGGACTACAACACCGGAGAAATCTTCTGGGGTGAGCCGGGAACGAACGGCCAGCACGCTTTCTTCCAGCTCCTTCACCAGGGAACTCGCCTGGTTCCGGCTGACTTCATCGGCTTTGCCCGCCCACGCCAGGATCTGCCGACGGCATCTGGCGAAGGTTCCATGCACGACCTACTGATGAGTAACTTCTTCGCACAGACCAAGGTGCTGGCCTTCGGTAAGACCGCAGAAGAAATTCGCGCAGAGGGCGTTGCCGAGGAACTCGTAGAGCACAAGGTCATGCCGGGTAACCGTCCGACCACGACCATCATGGCCGAGGAACTGACCCCGGACGCTGTCGGTGCGCTGATTGCACTCTACGAGCACATCACTTTCGTCGAGGGCATTGTCTGGGGCCTGAACTCCTTCGACCAGTGGGGCGTGGAGCTGGGCAAGCAGCAGGCCGGTGACCTGCTGCCTGCGGTCACTGGTGAAGTAGCACCGGATTCTGGCGATACTTCCACCGATGCGCTGCTGACGTGGTACCGAGATAAGCGCTAGCGGCTCTTAGACAGCTGGCCTAAATAGCTAACAGCCCGCCCTCGGCTTCTCGCTGCGGGCGGACTTTTGTTATTTGTATCCCCCTAAATCTTCACCGCGTAACCGTCAGCGCGATAGCCCTTAACAATCTCCTTGCCAAATGGGAAGCAGGTCACCGGGATCATCTTGACATTGGCCACAGGCCACCGAACAAAAGCCAAATGATATTCAGCAAGGTCTTCATGCCACTTAAGTCTAGTCAGGATGCGTAGTCGGCAACTGGAGCTAGCAAGGCTCAACTAACACCTGCGCAAGGTCTGGAGCTAAGCCAATGAGGCCACCTGGCTGCGGTGAGAATAAGTCGCGGCATCTCGTCGTAAAGCGGGGTTGGGAAAAAGTGAATAGTATCTAAGTCATGTCTGCCTACATTGAAGATGATGTTCTTGCCTATCGACTTGCCGTGGGCGCCAGTGAAATTCTCAAGGGTGTCCGCAACGTAGGCCTGCTGCGTGGCCGCATTCTGGGAGATGCCGGCGACGCACTGGCACAGGAGTGGATTGCCCGCGTACTGGAGCAGCACCGTCCGGACGACGGACTGCTGTCGGAGGAAGCCGCGGATAACCGTGAGCGCCTGGACTCAAAGCGTGTGTGGATCATTGACCCACTCGATGGCACTCGAGAGTTTGCTTCGGGCCGTCAGGACTGGGCAGTTCATGTCGCTCTGGTAGAGGACGGTCAGCCGACCCACGCTGCTGTTGGTCTGCCGGATCACGGCCAGGTTTTCCACACGGGTGAGGCCAAGGCTGTGCAGGGGCCGCGTGCGGGCAAGATTGTCGTATCGCGTACTCGCCCACCGGCTGTGGCAAAGTACGTCGCTGACAAGCTGGGCATGGAGCTGGTGGAGATGGGCTCCGCTGGCGCGAAGGCAATGCACGTGCTGCTCGGTGACTACGACGCCTACATCCACGACGGTGGTCAGTACGAGTGGGACTCGGCAGCGCCGGTTGGTGTCGCTAAGTCCGCCGGTTTGCATGTCAGCCGCCTAGACGGCTCCGCGCCGACCTACAATAATGTCGATACTTTCCTGCCGGATATGCTGTTCTGCCGACCGGACCTGTCGGAGGAGATTCTGGCAGCGGTGAAGGAATTCAAGAATCAAGAGCAGAAGTAGGTAAGTTAGGGCGGCTATGACCGACTCCACTGACATCACGACACAGCCTCATCAGGGCATTAAGACTCCGTACGAGGATTTGCTGCGCGAAATTCTCGCTGACGGAGCAGCGAAATCAGACCGCACTGGCACGGGCACTCGCTCAGTGTTCGGCCGCCAACTGCGCTTTGATCTGAGCGAGGGCTTCCCGCTGATCACCACTAAAAAGGTGCACCTGAAGTCCATCGTGTACGAGCTGCTGTGGTTCCTCCGCGGCGATTCAAACGTCCGGTGGCTCCAGGACCGCGGAGTGACTATTTGGGATGAGTGGGCAGACGACAACGGCGACCTCGGCCCGGTCTATGGCGTGCAGTGGCGCTCCTGGCCCACTCCGGATGGGCACCACATCGACCAGATTGCACAGGCGCTGGAGACTTTGAAGTCCAACCCGGATAGCCGCCGCAACATCGTCAGCGCCTGGAATGTCTCCGAGATTTCCAATATGGCGCTGCCGCCATGCCATCTGCTGTTCCAGTTCTACGTCGCAGATGGCAAGCTCAGCTGCCAGCTCTACCAGCGCAGCGCGGACATGTTCCTGGGCGTGCCATTTAACATCGCTTCCTATGCACTGTTGACGCACATGATGGCGCAGCAGGCGGGCTTGGATGTTGGTGAGTTCATCTGGACCGGTGGTGATTGCCACATCTACGACAACCACATTGAACAGTGCGAACTGCAGGTCTCCCGTGAGCCACGCCCCTATCCCACGCTGAAGCTTCGGAAGGCCGACAGCATTTTCGACTACGCTTACGAGGACATCGAGGTCATCGGCTACGACCCGCATCCTCTGATTCGCGGTCAGGTGGCTGTCTAAGTCAGCGAAAGGTGAGTGTCGACATGAACGAGTCCACCGCTTCCACCAGTGCAAGGCCCCCGTTTGTAGGGATGATTTGGGCGCAGTCTCGGGCCGGCATTATCGGCGACGGCGCGACTATGCCCTGGCATCTGCCTGAAGATCTCCAGCATTTCAAAACAACGACGATGGGCGCACCAGTCATCATGGGGCGCCGCACGTGGGACTCGCTGAATCCCAAGTTCCGTCCACTCCCGGGTCGTCGAAACATCGTCCTTTCACGCTCCGTGTCCGATTTCCCCGGCGGTGAATCCGCAGCCAGTCTCGAAGCGGCACTCGCAGCCGTCGCCGACGAGCCCGCAGCATGGATTATCGGGGGCGGACGTGTCTATCGCGATGCACTTTCGCTTGCCGACGAATGCGTGGTCACCGACATTGATACTGATGTCAATGTCCCGGTACCGGTCATGGCTCCCGACCTCTACGACTGGGTCCGCATTGAGGATGGCCCGTGGCAGACGTCAACGACCGGCCTACGCTACCGCTTCTGCACATGGCGGCGCATAGAGGATTAGCTTCCTTTAAAAGCCTCGGAAGGAAAGCCTCCGAAGAGCATCTGGGAAGGCTGCCTAGCAAGGCTCTGAGGTGGGGCTACTGCCCGGCGGACGTATTGCGCAATGGAATATCGGCCTTGGTCCGCGCGTTGGACTAAGTATGACTGATGTGAAGACTCCACAGACCACCGAACACGTGACCATTTACGCTGCGGCCTGGTGCCCTTTCTGCCAGAACCTCATTGCTGGCCTGAAGGAAAACGGCACTCCGTTTGAGGCTTGGGACGTCGAAAAGCACGACGACCTTTCGAAGTGGGTTGAGTCCGTCAATGACGGCAACCGCGTTGTGCCGACTGTGCTGTACTCCGATGGCGAGCACGCCACGAATCCGTCTGTGGAGGAAGTCACCGCTAAGTACGCTGAACTCTCCAGCAAGTAAGCGCAGCATAAGCGCATCGGTACGTTCTTATTGCACAACCAAAAAGCCGAGCCCCACTTTCGGGGCTCGGCTTGTTTTAATTACGAGTGCGGCCGGTCATGCTGCCAGTCGCGATACCAGCATTAATCCAAATCGTCGTGTGCCATCAGCTGACGAGCAGCCTCAGTAATCGAGCCAGACAGCGACGGGTAGACAGAGAAGGAGCTTGCCAGGTCATCGACGGTGAGCTGGTTGGAAACACACACAGCAATTGGCAGAATCAGCTCCGAGGCGGTCGGAGCGACCACCACACCACCGATAATCATGCCGGAATTCTTACGGCAGAACAGCTTGACGAAGCCGTGGCGCAGCGAGCGCATCTTCGCACGCGGGTTACCTGCCAGCGGGAAAACCTCAACACGAGCGGAGACCTCACCGGACTCAATCTGAGCCTGGGAGACACCAACAGTCGCAATCTCCGGGCGGGTGAACACTGCCGAGGAAACGGTGCGCAGGCGAATTGGCGAAACACCTTCACCGAGGGCGTGGTACATCGCAATACGACCCTGCATAGCTGCAACGGAAGCCAGCGGGAACAAGTCGGTGCAGTCACCGGCAGCGTAGATACCCGGCACGTTGGTGCGGGAAACACGGTCAACGTGAATGTGGCCAGACGGGGTCATTTTCACACCACTTGCGTCCAGACCCATATCCGCAGTGTTCGGAATCGATCCGACGGTCATCAACGCGTGGGAGCCGAAGACCTCACGGCCGTCGGAAGTGACGACGCGAACGCCGCCGTCCTCAGTGCGTTCGACAAGATCACAGCGGGCGTTCTTCACAACGTCCACACCGCGCTCCAGCAGGACCTCCTCCAGGGCATCTGCAGCGTCAGCATCCTCGTGCGGCAGGATACGGTCACGCGAAGCGACCATGGTGACCTTCACACCCAACTCGGTGAACGAGGATACGAACTCCGCACCGGTAACACCAGAACCGACCACAATGAGGTGCTCCGGCAGCTCCTCCAGTTCGTAAACCTGACGCCAGGTCAAAATACGGTCACCATCAGGAATCGCACCCGGCAGAATACGTGGGGACGCACCGGTGCAGACCAGCACCAGGTCGGCTTCAAGAGTGACCTCGCCGCCCTCGAGCAAGTCGACGGTGACGTAGTGAGTTACACGGCCCGGGTCGTGGTCATCGAGACGACCGCGGCCCTGCAGCATCTTGATGCCCTCGCGCTCCATCTGTGCGCGAACATCGTCAGACTGCTGCTGCGCCAGGCGCTTAACGCGCTCGTTGACCGCAGTGAAGTCGATTTTACGCTGGGAGAAGTCCGGGCGAAGACCCATCTCGTCCGCACGGCGCATATCGGTACGAACGCCCGTCGCCGCGATGAAAGCCTTAGAGGGAACGCAATCCCACAGGACGGACGAACCGCCCATACCGGCATCCTCAACCACAGTGACTTCAGCACCGTACTTGGCGCCAACCAGCGCTGCTTCGTAGCCGGCTGGGCCGCCGCCAATGATTACGATCCTCTGTGCCACAAATCCTCCAAAGTTGCCGTGGATATCACAATGTAACTACCGCGGGAGGCGTTTTCCCCGCTTTGCCCCAATAGTCTAACGGACAGTCATGGTTGACTGCGCGCCATCCTCATAGCGTGCGACGATGCCAGCGAAGAGTTTCACACCAACGCCCAGGCAACGCTCGTCCACGATTAGATCATCTCGGTGCAAATCGTGCTTGTCTCCACGACCGGACCAGCAGCCCAGACGAGCCATCGCACCCGGGACGTGCTCGAGATACCAACCGAAGTCCTCGCCGCCGGACGACTGTGGGGCCTGAATGACAGCATTCTCGTCCACTCGTCGCACCGCTTCCGCAATCAGGGCGGTGCAGTATTCGTCGTTAAGCACAGGCGGCACGCCACGCTCGTAGTTGATGGTGCAATCGGCGCCGGTCGGAGCGAGGACCTGTTCAATCAGTTCGCGCACAAGTGGATCGATGTCGCGCCAGGTCTTGATGTCCGCGGTGCGCAGGGTGCCACTGACGCTGCCTTCCGACGGAATCGCGTTGTGCGCGTACCCGGAGTGAACGGAGCCAAACGTCAGCACGGTGCCCGTACGAGGATCGACGCGTCGCGACAGCAAGCCTGGCAAATCTACAATCAATTTACCCAGCGCATAGACAACATCGGCCGTCATCTGCGGACGAGAGGTATGCCCGCCCGAACCATGCACCTGAATCTCCAGGGTGTCGGCTGCAGAGGTGATGGCACCTGTTCGAACGCCAACGTGACCGACACGTAACTTCGGCTCACAGTGGACAGCAAAAATACGTTCAACACCATTGAGCGCACCGGCAGCGATAACTTCGGGCGCACCGCCAACCATGACTTCCTCTGCCGGTTGGAAAATGAAACGCAGCGGAGTAGGCAACGTGTGCTTCTCGTGGTACTCAGCCATGGCCAATGCCGTCGCGAGCGTAATCGCGGTGTGAAAATCATGCCCGCAGGCATGCATGACGCCATCGTTGGTGCTGGCAAACTCCAGCCCCGTGGTCTCAGTTATTGGAAGCGCGTCTATGTCACCACGGAAAGCGAGACGCCCTGGGAGTTCACCTCCGGCGTCACTACCGGCGAGTTCGGCTTCACCAATGTCAACCATCAAGCCGGTGTTGGGAAACAGCACTGGTTTCAGCCCTGCAGCACGCAGCTTCTCCTCCACAAAAGCCGTGGTGGCGTGCTCCATGTGAGATAGCTCTGGGTGCGCATGAAGATGCCGCCGCCACTCGAGAATCTCGTTCGCATGCTCGGCCCACCAGTGCTTAATAAACTCCTCAATCACAACTCTCCAGTGTAAGCGCTCCATCGACAGGCCGTAACAAGAGGCCTACCGACGACTGGGCCAGCGATAGCAGTGGCCGGCAAGCGCTTGAATGTCAGCGCCAGACGTACACATGACCAGGAGTCACTTCTTTAACTTTGACCTCTTCAATTATCAGATGTTTCACATTTTGAGGAAGTCTGCGATGATAATAGGCATGTCCGGCAATGGCACACCTAAGTCTCTCAGCATCCCCATCATCATCGTGGCCACAGCACTCGTGGTCGTCATCGGCATCGCCATCGGCCTGTCGCTGAACAATAGTGATGAGCCCCAGCGTCCGGAGGTCCCCTCCTCCTCGCAGCCGACGTCGCCCAGTTCGACACCGCAGTCCTCGACGAGTTCGACTTCTACGAGCAAGACGACCACCACGACGACAACTACGTCGAAGACCTCCGAGACGTCGTCAAGCACGCCGAGCACTTCGACATCTTCCTCGTCGTCGACGCCGAGCACCACGTCTTCGTCATCCACGACGACGAGCTCCGAGCCGACATCAGCTCCGGAGGGACAGGACTTCGGCACTGGGCGCTCCGACCTGGACGGCCTGGGCTTCGTGGGCAGCTCCGCACGCTGCGACAGCGGCGACCGCGCTTTTGCTGTTGTCGCCGCTGAACAGGGAATTAAGGCTGCTGCTTGTGAGACACGCTCCGGCGAGAAGTACTACCGCTCGGATACACCACAGGGTTCCGGATCGATGGACATCATCGTCGATGAGGGCGACCGCGTTGTTGCACAAAACGGCTCGTACAAGTACCAGATGTCCCCCGACGGAGTTCTTGTGACCAAGGACAACGAGGTCGTCAAAAAGTACGCTGCAGAAGCCTGGGGCACTGCCTAAGAGATCAACTTAAAGATCAATGTTGCGGGGACCGTAGAGGCGGTCGCCCGCATCTCCCAGCCCCGGCACGATGTAGGCATCCTCGTTAAGATCCGGGTCCACCACAGTGGTGACAAGACGCACCGGGAAACCGGATTCCTTCAAGGCGTCGACACCCTGCTGTGCGGAAATGATGCACACGGCCGTGATGTTGTCCGCTCCGCGATCTGCCAACAGCTTCAGGGCATGCAGCAGTGAACCACCGGTTGCCAGCATTGGGTCGACCAGGAAGACAGTGCGCCCGGACAAATCCTCCGGCAGCGCCTCGAGGTACGGCACCGGCTCATGGGTTTCCTCATTACGAGCCAAGCCAATAAATCCCACCTGCGCATCCGGAATCATCGACAGCGACGGATCAATCATGCCAAGCCCCGCACGAATGACGGGAACAATAATCGGCGGATCCTGCAGACGGTAACCCGGCGCGGTGGTGATTGGGGTCTGAACATCGAAGTTATCGACGGGCAGCTCCCGGCTTGCCTCGTAAATCAGCATTGCGCCCAGATCGGCGAGTGCCGCACGGAAGCCCGCGTTATCAGTGCGCGCGTCGCGCAGAATGGTCAAACGTGACTGTGCCAAGGGATGGTTGACAACGGTAATCTCCATGCCTTCCAAAATACATTGCTTTGCTTTTGCCGCTCTGGTGCCGGCATCGCAAGTTTCTGAAAACACGTTCCGCAAAAAAAGATGGAACCGAATCGGCCTTTTTCGCGCCTAACAATACGAGGGCTTTTTACTGCGCCCCATTTGTGTAAGCCCGCTTACTACCAAATCCACTTGCCACTCAGTCGCCGTCCGAACCCCGCTAGCCGTTCTGCCACAGCACTGAGTGTTTAACCACACGCGAATTTCCTAGAGAGGCCGTAAATCTTGTCCCGTCCATCACCGCACAGTCCCCACAGCCAATCATTTCTCTCTCCGGCCACTAGCGGGAATGACTCAGTCTTTACGCTGGTGCCAGAGCTTATTTCTGCCAATGCCGCGCGCCTTGACGCATTGTCGCAGCAGGACAGCGGCACTGCCTTGGACATCAGCGCACTGCACTCGCTTGGCGACGTCCCGTTTGCCGGCCCCTTCTGTCACGCTGCAGCCACTGCTCTACAGCGCCAACATGAGCATGTGGCTGAGCTGAATGAGTACGGCACCAGCGCTGCTCGTGCACTGAACGCTCTTGTCTCTGCGGTGTCCACTGCTGAAGATGCAGGCGCACATGCGTTGCAGTCCATTTCACCGAAAATGGGAGCCGTTGCAGCTCGCGGGATTGGCGGTGCGTGATGCTTCCCACCAATCTACTTACGGAAGTCCCCAGCGCGATTGCACAACAGCTAAGTCCTGCCATCGCGCCCGCACTGGCAGGACTTGCTGGGGCCGCAATCCCCGCCGCGAGTACTGCCTGGCGCTCTGTGGCAGATTCCGTTGACCGCAACTGGAGCGATGGTGCTCGTTCCGGGGCAGGAGCCGCGGGAACAAGCCTCAAACAGGCTGCAAATGCGGCAGCCGACTTGGAAGCTCGCGCCGGAACCATTGACAGTGACATTGCCAAGGGCCTAGCCGCAGTAATGTCAGCGGCCACTGATTTGGCCCGGATTGCCATGGATTTTGTTACTTCCGCCATGGGCTCGCTGACTGCGACGGCTGCGGGGCCCGCAGGTCTCGCCGCAACCGGTGCCAGCCTAGTCTCAGCGGCCAGTTCCGCGATCTCACAGGCCATTGCGCGGCTCATGAAACTAGAACAAGAACTGCGGCCTCTGGTGCAGTCGCTGATACAGCAGGCAAGCACCGCGGTGGACACCCCTGCCCCACCCCGTCCGACGCAGTTGGAGGCCCCAGCAACCACTCAAGCCGCCTTCGCTTCTACGTCTACGAACACCCCAGGATTGGCCAGCGCTACCGACGCTGCAGATGGTTCGTGGGCGTCGTCCGATTCGGGCGGCGCGCCGGTGCCTGCGGATGCGGGGGCTGGCGCGCCGACACCAGAAGCCCAAGCTGCGGTGAAAGCTGCACTCAGTGCCGTGGGAACGCCCTATGGTTGGGGCGGAAATACTCCGGGGCAGGCGCTCGATTGTTCAGGCTTGACGCACTGGGCCTACGGGCAAGCTGGTGTTGATATTCCCCGCACGGCAGAAGCACAGGCCGTCGGCCGACAGGTGAGCCAGGATGAACTGCTGCCTGGCGATCTTGCAGTGTGGGACGGCCATGTCGCCATGGTTATCGGCGACGGAAAGATGGTCGAAGCGGGCGATCCGGTACAGGTAAACCCCGTGCGTACAACCAACATCGGCATGCCGTTTAAGGGGTTCTACCGCCCGACCGGATAGTGCGGTGGGTATCTGCGTCGTAAAACTTCTAAGATAGGACTACGCAAACTTGCCACCCGTGGGGGCGCTGCAGGTATGACAATTTTTGAGTTTTAACAATCACCGACAAGCAGAAGGGCTGCGACGAAAACTATGGCCAGGAAAGGCATCGTTCCTATCGAACTCGAGCTGACCTCGGGCACCTTTTACACGTTGTGGGCTCCAAGCTGGCGTGAAGGTGGCTCCGAGTGGCAGGCTCTGCTCGGCCGCGGCGATGACATCTATTTGTTCTCATCAGCGGCAAAGCTCCTGGCTTTCCTTCAGTCGGATGCTCCTCACGACTTCACGCAGCACCCCAGCTGGCGCAACTTCAACCAGCAGCTACCGGGAGCGGCCATCGCGGCGCCACGCCACCGCTATGACCTGATTGGGCTGCCAGAAATTTTGGCTGGCCGGGCCGACTACGACCATGTTTCGCGCGCAGACCGCATTCTTGCCATCACTCGCTCGATTGGTGCGATCGCGGATCTCAATCCGATCAACCAGATGTTCGCCTCTCACTCTGTCCTGGCTGCCACACAAAATGGTGCTGATCACTTCCAGGGCGGTGGCGCCGCTCAGTGGTCAGCTATCGGCAGTGTCATCTTGACCAACTGGGACAATTGCATTGACGCTATCGACGCCATCGGCGCAAATACTCCGAACATCGATGAAGAGTCTGAAACCACTGCTGCAGTCGCACTAAAGGAAGCAGAGGCCGCGGAGCGTGAGCGTCGTGAAGCAGCGGAGAAGAAGCGCGAAGAGGAAAAGAAGGCCGCAGAGGAGACCGCCGGCGATCCGTACGATCAGACGGTGTGGGCCAACGCTGGCATCGACCCGATCAAGATTTCCATCGCTGGCCGCACGCTCTACACCTTGCGTTGTTACATGGGGCGTCGCCCGCTATTCCTGGGCAGCGCCGGTGAGATTCACACGTTCTCGCAGCCACGCACGATGGTACGTTGGCTGCTGGAGAACAAGCATCACGACATGTCGGCGCTGACGACGTGGGATGAAATCATCACTGCAGCCAACGCAGGTGAGCTAGAGGCCGTGGTGCACGAGGACAATGAGTACTCGTTTACCGGTCTGGCCGAGGATATTGAAAAGGGCCCGAACGCCGTGGACACCGCCCAGCTCGCCCGCGCGTACGAGCTACTCGCAGATGCCGCTGACTGGGCTGGTGATGATGCCGTGAACGAGGTACTGGCGGGCAATCAGCAGCTGCAGTGGCTGCTGAACTTCCTGCTGGACACCGGAGAGCTGTCCGAGCCAGTTCCGCCTTACGACGATGAGGCCAAGGGCTGGAGGCAGCTGGAGAAGGACTTGGCCGCTCGGTTTACGACCAAGATCTAGCTCCCACCCAGCAAAGCTGGCCGGCGCTGGCTAGTCCAGCGTCAGGTTCAGCTCGTCTTCGGCACCGAAACCCGCACCGTTGACATCAGTTTCGATGTCCTCGTCGCTGTTGTCGATAAGCTGCAGGTAAGCGGGGTAAATAATGGTGTCCATGATGTGTTCGCGGGTCGGCAGATCCACGAATGCATTGTTTAGCGCATTCGAGGTCAGTTCGAACAGCTCGCTGTAGCCGTAGCCGAAGTTCTCCACCAGCTCCATGCACTCCCTGGTCATGGAAGTCGCACCAATCAGACGGTTATCCGTGTTGACGGTGCAGGCGAAACTCATATCGTCGAGAAGCGAGAACGGGTGATCCGCAACGCTGTCACAGACACCCGTCTGAACGTTGGAGGTCGGGCAGATTTCCAGCGGAATCTGGCGGTCACGAATAGCGGAGGCAACCTCCTGACATTCGATGCCCTCGAGGGAAGCACCGAAGTCCTCGTAGATGCGCACACCGTGCCCCAGGCGGCGAGCACCTTGCACGACAGCGTCCTGCAACGAATCCACACCGGCGTCTTCACCTGCGTGAATGGTGACCGGAATGAGGTTCTCCCGCAGCATAGTGAATGCTTCGGCGTGGTTAGCCGGCGGGAAGCCGTTTTCCGGTCCAGCGATGTCAAAACCGACAACGTACCCGTCGGAGTTCTTCCCGTAGTTGTCGATGACCAGCTGTGCAACTTCCTTGGAATTGTTATTCTGGCGCATCGCACAGACCAACAGACGTGCGGTGATGTGCTTTCCCTCAGCGGCGGCATGGGCTTCACCCTGCGCCAGGCCTTCGACCAGAGCGTCGATAACAGCCTGCATATCCAGGCCCTTTTCCAGATGGTTTTCCGGAGCGAGACGCAGCTCAGCGTAGACAACGTTGTCGGCAGCCAAATCCTCGACGGCCTCACGCGCCACGCGCGTCAGCGACTCAGCGGTCTGCATGACGGCGCAGGTGTGCGCGAAGGCAGTCAGGTAGCTCGGCAACGAGCCAGAGTTGCCGGTGTCAATGAACCACTTCTCCAGTTCATCCACGTCGGTGGTGGGCAGCTGATCGGTGTAACCGCAGTCCGCGGCCAGGTCGATAACGGTCTGCGGGCGCAGGCCGCCATCAAGGTGATCGTGAAGCAGTACCTTGGGCAGGCTGGCGACAACCTTGCGCATCTCATCGAGATTCGATGCCGAAGACTGTGTGTCCAGAGACTGAGCATCACTGTGCAAAGAATTAGTCATAATGGCCAGACTATCGGTACTGCGCCCTCCGCTTCTACTTCACTGCCGCGGAATCGTATTTCTGCTTTGCACAAAGGCTTTCCCTCCCCCGTTTTCCCCCATCCACACACGAGAAATACGTCATTCCGAGTGACGTTTTACTACCCTTATTTCATCATGTTTCCCTCTCGCCGCTACTCGTCTGCCGTTACGCTGCTAGCCACCAGCGCTTTGCTTCTGCCGAGCACTGCCCCCGCAGCCATGGCGCAGAGCACCTCGCTTACCGACGACACTCCGATTGTCGGCCCCGCACCTGACATCCGTGACACGGAGGGCTGCCCCTACAAGACCCTCCCACCAGCACCAGTGGACTCCTCGGAGGTTCCGGCTCCCGGCGAAACATCTCCCCCTCCACTTCCGGTTCCCCAAAAACCGACTGGAGGTAGCAAAATGTCCGCCTGCGGCATTGTCAGCGGTGAGGGGTTTGACGTCCCGAAAGACCTCTCCGCCTCTGCATGGACGGTGTTCGATTTGAAATCCGGCGATGTCCTTGCGGCGAAGGACCCGCACGGCCGCTACCGTCCGGCATCGATTATTAAGGTGTTGCTGGCGATGGAGGCGCTCGAGGATTTGAAACTCGACACCTCGGTTAAAGCGACATTCGAGGACGCGAACATGGAGGGCTCTCGTGTCGGCATCGTCGAGGACGTGAACTACTCGGTAGAAACGCTCCTGACTGGCCTGTTGCTCAACTCCGGCAACGACACCGGCCACGCGTTGGCCCGCGAACTTGGTGGCATGGATAAGACCACCGAAAAGGTCAACGCCCTGGCAAAGAAATTGGGGGCGACGGATACGCGAGTGGTCAACCCGACTGGTCTCGATGCCCCGGGCCAGATGACGTCGGCATACGACATGTCACTGTTCTTCCAGCACGCATTCAACAATGAGACCTATCGCAAACTCTCGGCCACCCGCCTGGCCACCATCCCCGGAGACAAAGCTCTCGAGGTCGATGACTTCGAAATCGCCAACGACAATCAGCTGATTGCCCAGGACTATCCCGGCGCGCTTGGAGGCAAAACCGGTTTTACCGACGATGCCCGTCACACCTTCGCTGGGGTGGCTGAGCGCGACGGCCGTCGTCTCGGCGTCATCATCCTCGACGCCACTGTGGAGGATTCACCGCGCCCCTGGGAGCAGGCAGCATCGCTTCTCGACGCCGGCTTCGCGGCCCCGCAGGACAGCTCTGTCGGTGTCCTCGAAGCGGAAGCGGCTGAGAATACGTTGGTAGAAAAATTGCCCGATATCCTGGACGACGAGTCAACAGGAACCGGGCTGAAAATTACTGTCAGCGCTGCCATCGTAGGTGTCATCGCATTGATTGCGATGGTCACCTACCGCTTCGGCAGACGCGATCGCGGCTAATTATTTCGAACCGAGCAGGCGGTTCAATCCGGACGGGTTGGCCGCTTCCGCACGGACGTTAATGACAGCAGGAGCAGGCGCATCCAGCTCCTCGTCGGCAAGCGCTTCTTCGGTCGTCGCGGTCCAGGCAGTGGCGTACATAGTGATGCGCCAGATGAGGTAGAAGACGACCATCAAACCGATGACCGGACCGAAAACTGCACCGGCCGGGTTCGACAGGGCGTTGGAGAAGAAAACGCTACCGAGCTGCTTGACAACCTCAAGGCCAATCGCACCGATAATCGCGCCCTTTGCCGCAGAGCGGAACGGGGCACCCCCGCGTGGCAGGAAAGCGAGCATCCAGAAGAACAGCAGCCAGTTGGCGACGAGACCAATGGCGATGGCAATCAATCCTGCGATTATTGTGATTCCCGGGACATGGGCCAGACCAATCTTGTCCAGCAGGGACTGTGTCAGTCCGGAAGAGCCGGCCGCGGTGACAGCGAAGGTCAGCAGGATCATAACCAGCATGCCCAGCAGACGCAGCAGGTCGCGAACCTTTCCCATCACGAAGTTGCTAGCGCCTAGCGGGCGCTTCCACAGCTGTGTCACTGCGTTGGAGAGGTTGCTCATCCAACTAAGACCCGACCACAGGGTGGCGATGAAACCGACGGTGAAAACGCCACCGGCCTGATCGATCGCACCTTCAATAATTGCGTTGATGGTGTCGCCCATCGACCCATCGATGGAGTCTGTGATAGCGGACTGAATTTGCTCGAGCAGTTGCTCATTACCACGCAACACAAGCGCGAGGATGGCAAATGCCGTCATGATAAGGGGGAAAATCGACAGCACGGAGAAGTACGTGACAGCGGCGGCAAAAAAGTTGCCACCCTGCTCAGAGTAGCGCTCCTGCATCCGCATAATGTGATCGAACCACGTCCACTTTTCGCGGAGGCGGTCGATTGCGCTCGGTTCATCGGCGTGTACACGCTCGATGCCATAGCGGTCCGTTCTCTTCGGATCTTTTTGAGTAGAGGTTGCCATGTCCTCTACCTTAACGTGCCAGCTTTCGGTACGGAGACTGAAGCGCAGAGTCTACAGCTGGATTAACGGTTGGCAGCCTTCAGGAACCCGACGCGCTCGTACACATCTGCAAGTGTCTTGGCGGCAACTTCACGGGCACGGTCAGCGCCTTCGGCCAGGATTCGTTCCAACTCACCGCGATCAGCCATGAGCTCCTCATAGCGAGCACGCAGTGGCGTGGTGAATGCTTCCAGCGCATCTGCGGTATCAGCCTTCAGCTGGCCGTAGCCTGCGCCTTCGTAGCCGGCAACGAGCTCGTCGACAGGCTTGTCGGTCAACGCCGACTGAATGACCAGCAGGTTGGATACGCCCGGCTTGTTCTCACGGTCGAAACGAATTTCGCCATCGTTGTCGGTAACGGCCGAGCGAATGCGCTTGGCAGAGACCTTTGGGTCGTCCAACAGATTAATAATGCCCTTCGGGTTTGCACCCGACTTGCTCATCTTCGAGGTCGGATCCTGCAAGTCATAAATCTTGGCGGAGCCTTCCATGATGTGCGGATCCGGCACAACGAACGTTTTCTTGTAGCGGGAGTTGAAGCGCTGCGCCAGGTTACGCGTCAGCTCGAGGTGCTGGCGTTGGTCCTCGCCCACCGGCACCAGCTGTGGGCGGTAGAGCAGAATGTCGGCGGCCATCAGCATCGGGTACGCAAACAAACCAGCGGAGGTGTGTTCCGCGCCCTGACGAGAGGACTTGTCCTTAAACTGCGTCATACGGCTGGCTTCACCAAAGCCAGTCAAGCAGGTCAGCACCCATCCGAGCTCCGCGTGCTCGGGCACATGCGACTGCACGAACAGCACCGACTTCTCCGGATCAATACCAAGTGCAATCAGCTGTGCGGCACCTGCGATAGTGCGCTGACGCAGCTCCTTCGGATTCTGCTCGACAGTGATGGCGTGCAGGTCTGGAATGAAGTAGTAAGCGTCGAAGTCATCCTGCAGATTAATCCAGTTCTTCAATGCTCCCAGGTAGTTGCCCAGGTGGTAGGAATCTGCGGTCGGCTGAATGCCGGACAGAACGCGCTGCTTACGAGCACTCGGTGCAGGATTAGTTGCTTCAGGACCCTTGCTTTCACTCATAGCCAATAAGTTTAGCGCGAGCTTCATAGTGGAGAGTCGGCGACGTACCCATTTCGACGACATCGCAGGCTTTACAGGAACGCCAATCCTTAATATCCGGTCTTTAAATCGACGTCGACTACCGGGAAAGCGACTACCAAAAACTAGTCCTGACGGCCCTTGTACCCTTGCTCCACAAGCATTCGATCGGATAGCAATTTGACGGTTCGCGCTGCAGCGGCTGGCGATTCCTCGGGGTACAGTGCGCGCACCAGCGTGACAGCCGGGCGGATGCCGTGTTCAGAGAGAACACGTCGAACACGCTCGCGCTCCCCCTGGGTCAACTCCAGTGGAGCTACGGGAGGCCTGCGGGTGTAGGACACGACCATGACGACTCCCAGCAGAACAATGAGTCCGAGGGAAATCCACAGTGGCCACGCGTAGGCAAAAGACAGCACAATAAACGCAACGATGACACCGGAAGTCACGACCACCGGGACATTGACAGCAGTACCAGGATCGTTCTGCAGGCTCCGTGCGATGGCTTCCAAATCGGCCATCTGGTGCCGCTTGTTATCTCTCTCGCCGTTTTTCACTGTGAATGTCCTCTCCTTTCCGGGTCCGCACCGAGCTCGCTTCAAGTCTCGCGCAAATTCGCGCTTGGGCTGTACAGCAGCTGAAGTCCCATCAGCCCTTCTTCAAATCTTAGGCGCTCGCGTCCAAAGTGCCGAACTAACCCACAGGTATTATTGGACTAATTCAATTCTCTTATCCGTCAGGAGTCCCATGCTCGCTGCCATTGCGGTTGCCGTCTTCATCCTGCTGATCCCAGGCACAGTTCTCGGTTGGGTCAGTGGGCTACGTCCCACGCTCGCGTTGGCATCTGCCGGCCCATTAACGATGGGTGTGATCGGTTTTTCCGCATGGTCGTCTCACGCACTTGGGCTGGATTACACCTGGCTCTTCGTGGCCGGCATGTGGGCATGGTTCTGTGCCATTGGCTATCTGGTGCGCAGATTCATCCCCCGGGCAACGCCCGAAGACGGCTTCGATTCCGGCGTTGTCACCGCGATGATTGTCGCCGGGGTCACGGTAGTCGGCTCGATGCGCGCCATGCTCGTGCTTAACGACGTCCCCGGTGGCCCCGGCGCTATCCGCGAGGCCTGGGATATGCTCTGGCATACCAACTTCCTCCGGTTCATTGACGAGCATGCAATAGCCTCGCCCACCGCGGCCGGTGACCTGATGAATCAGGAGACCGGAGCCGAAATGTTCTACCCCACCGGCTGGCATGCCGTGGCGGGGCTGCTGCCCGGCTCGGTTTTCCTCGATTCCAACGTGTTTGCGTTCTTGGCCCCGGCACTGCTTCTGCCCGCAGCAACTGCGGTGCTAGCCCGCACCGCAGTTGGCCCTAAGTGGGCGGCCTATGCCGGTCCCGCAGCTGCCGTCGCGACGCTGATGCTCCCGGAGATTTGGGTGGCTCTTTGGCGCACATCCTCCATGCCGTATCTGCTCGCGGTGGCCACTTTGCCGATCGCTGCGGCTTTGACCATGCGGGGCTATATTGTCCCCGCTACGCTTGCCCTGGTCGGCACGTTTATCACCCACCCGGCCGGCGCAATTGCTGCTGTGCTCTTTGTTGGCTTGTGGTTGATCACCCAACCGAGTGTCAGTGGCCTCGCTCGCACACTAATTATCGGAGCGCTCTCACTGGTGATGACTCTCCCGGCAGCATTGTCCGCTAGCGGGCAAGGTGAATCCGTTGCGGGCTTTACCGGCCAAATTGAGATTTCCCGCTCCGAATCACTGTGGCGGACTCTTATCGGGTTTTCCCGCTATGCTGACGAGCCCATCTTTTCCCAGACTGTTCTGGTTCTTGTGCTCATCGGCCTGGTGGTGGCGCTGGTCTCTCGCCTACCAGACAGCCCGTGGGCGCCGTGGCCGGCACTGGCTTTCGGGCTGCTCTTTGTGGTGTCCGATAGTGCGCAGTCCCGTTGGGATGAGCCGTTCGGCACCTATCTGAAGTTTATTGGCACTTTCTTCTACGACATGCCGTACCGTATGCAGGCGGTTATGGGAATTCTGCGCGCAGTGCTGGTCGGCTACGCAGTCGCGGCTGCCGTTGTCGCGATTGTGGCTGCGGCGCAGTGGATCGTCGCAAAGCGAAATCAGCCGGTCAAGTCGTGGAATCCTGCGCTGGCGATGGGGCTCGTAGCGGCACTGGCGATTGTGCCTGCGACCTGGGTGAGTGGGCCTGCTCAGCGCGAGGCAATTCGTGGAAGTTTCGGAAGCACGTTTGTGACCGCTGCGGACATGGAAGCTATTGATTGGCTGTCCGAGCAGCCGCATGCGTTTGAGGGGCATATCCTCAATGACCGTCGTGACGGTTCTGCGTGGATGTACGCCATCGCTGGGCTGCCGACGCTGTTCCGCCATTTCTCCTTCTCCGACAAAAATGCCGAGGCAAGCAAGAAGCTGCCGACAAACGTTGACTTGCTGGGCTCACATCCGGAATTCGATGCCATGGCGAAAAAACTGGGCGTGCATTACATCATTAGTTCCCCGCCAGGTGTGAACACGGATGGCACGGAGGCGCTGTCGATGCGTTCCTGGGCATGGCACGCGCCGGGGCTCACGCCCGTGTATCACGACGGTTCGGTGATGATTTTCGCGGTCAACAAGATGTTTTCACCTGAAGAGTTGCACGCTGTTGTCAACAGTTCCCCACACCGCCCGGCGCGCCCCAATCCACTGTGGATGCCTCCGCGCCAGCCGATCATCCCCTCCCCCGACGAGGCTGCCGATCCGCTCGCCGGCGCGCATATCACCGTCGACTCTCGCCGCGGGGCCATCGAGGCTATCAACGCTGACCTGCCTCGCGCACTGCGTTTGAGTGGGGATACTTCCGCTCACATCGACAGCATCGTGCAACGTGCCAACGAGAAGCTCCGTCAGCGCGGCGCAATCGTTGGCGCGCATTCGCTTGCCGACGGCACGGAGAGCGCAGCCACCGTAATTGTCGGTCGCTCATCAGAGGGCCAGACCCTTTCTGGGGATAACATCGGCGATCGTGGTTTTTCGGTATCCGCTGTGGTGGAGTCCCTCGAGCCAAAGGACGATGACCCTGCTGACTGGCAGCTGGCGGCAGGTGTGCGTGACGGAATGGTGTTCCGAGGTTTCAATCCGCACAGCAGTTACAGCACAAACGGGGTGCCAACAGAGTTTCGTACCGGTCTGGCGCCGGCAGTGGCGGTGAACCAGAGTTCGCGGTCGCATGCGCCGACGGTTGCGCTATCGCTGGGAGCGGTGGGCGCTGAAAAACTCACCCGCGATTTGGCCGACCCGGCTATGCAGGACAAATGGGCCGACGCCATCGTTGACGGCATTGCCTCCATGTTGCGGCAGAACCGACATCTCGTAACCGCTCCCGAGCCGGAGTTGATCCCAGAATTCGCTGGAGTCGGAGCATACTAGTCCGCGGCCTAGGCGCGTGCCGAGTCTAGGCGTACTCCACGATCACCGGCGCGTGGTCCGTCCAGCGAAGATCGTAGGCGGCAGGCTTGTCCACCACCGAGCTGACGGCACGCTTGAGCATTGGTTCGGTTGCCGCCTGGTAGTCGATGCGCCAGCCGGCATCTGTATCGAACGCCTTACCGCGGTAGGTCCACCAGGACCAAGGGCCGTCGGCCTCTGGGTGAAGACGGCGGGTGACATCAAACCACACCGGATCTGCATTGGGCGCCGGGGCCTCCCACACGGAACCATCGGAGAAGGCACCGGATTCCAGCTCCTTGTCGCTGGCCTGAACCTGCGAATCCTGGGGAACCTCATCGGGCCAGCAGCCGAAGACCGAGTCCATCCAGGCGCGCTCCTGTGGCAGGAAGCCGCTCTTGCGGCGGTTGGTCTTCCAGTTCTTCAAATCCTGTTCGCGGTGACAGATGTTCCAGTCGCCGCCGATAACTGCGTGGTGACCGTCGCGCCCCTTGGCACCCAGTTCCGCCAGGTAATCAGAGAAGGCATCGAGGAAGCGGTACTTCTCATCCTGCTTCTCACTAAGCGCGGCACCGGACGGCAGGTAGAGGCTGGCAATCTGGACATCCGCATCCAGGCCGGTATCCGCTGCCGGGGCAACCCCACTGATAAACCGACCGGATTCTTCGAACTCCTCCGAGCCGATGCCCACCTGGACGTCGTTAAGCGGAAAGCGCGAGAGAATGCCCACCCCGGCGCGCCCCTTGGCACCCAGGTTTTCAGCGCCGACCCAATGCCATCCGGCATCGAAAGCGGGCGCGAGGGCCTTGCGTGCCTGGTCGTCGGTGGCGCGGACTTCCTGCAGCAAAACGACATCGGAACTGGTGTGCTTCAGCCACTCCAACAGTCCGAGGTTGGTTTCGCTGCGCTCTTTGACGGCGGCGCGGATGCCGTTGACATTGATTGTCGCGATTGTAAGGCTCATGCCCTCATACGTTACCTATGCGTGCGCTACGCCTTGTAGACCTCTAGCGCAGTTCGATGCGCTCGGACTTCTTCGCCTGTGAGCGGCGGTACAGAACAATGGTCGGCAGAGCGATGAAGATAGCCAGCATCGCCAACGTTGCGCCGCCCAAAGCCGGTGCGCGGTAGCCATAACCGGAAGCGATGACCCAACCACCGAGCGCGGCTCCGAATGCGTTGGCCATGTTCAATGCGGCCTGGTTGAGAGCTGCCGCCAGCGTCTGTGCGCGACCTGCGACATCCATCAGACGGGTCTGCAGATTCGGTACCAATACCGATCCCAGCAGACCGATAAGGAGGAAGTTGATCGTGCCCAGCACAGCATTCTGCGAGGTGAAGTAGAAAGCACTGAGCATGATTACCATCAGCACCAGCGCAACCATGATGCCCCACTCCCCGATGCGGTCGGAGAGCCATCCGCCAATGTAGGTACCGACTACCATGCCGATGCCGTAGGCCATCAGCACAATCCAGATGTGGTTTTCGCTCATGCCCGCTTCGCGAGTCATGGTCCAAGTGATATAGGTGTAGACCGCGAACATTCCGCCGAAACCAACGGTGCCGATTGCGACGGTCAGCAGCACCTGCGGTGTCACCAGGGCGGAGAGCTCATCCATCGGACGCGTCTTCGGCATACGGTTCATATGCGGCACAGCGAACCACAGCGAAACAAGTGCAATCAGGCCGATGACCGCTACAAACGCGAAGGCACTGCGCCAACCGTACATCTGCCCCAGCACCTGCGCGGCCGGCACACCTATCACAGTCGCCACCGACAGCCCCACGCCCGACAGGGCCACCATCTTTCCACGCTGCCCTGGCTTAGCCAGGGAGGCCGCCACCAGAGCAGCCACCGAGAAATACGCACCGTGCGGCAAACCGGCAATGAAGCGGGAGACCATGACAGCTTCGAAAGACCCCAGTGTGCCTGCCCATACCGTGGCACCATTGCCGATGGTAAATGCCGCCATCAGCAGCAGTAGCATGCGCCTGCGCGGAATCGAACCGGTCAGCACGGTAATCAGCGGTGCGCCCACGACAACACCGAGGGCGTACATCGAAATCATGCGCCCCGCGGCATCCTCATCGCGTCCGAAGGCGTCAGCGATGTAAGGCAGCAGGCCCATGGCCACAAACTCAGTAACGCCGATGCCGAATGCACCGACCGACAGAGCCACAATCACCAAGATTCGGCGTAGATCAGAGATGTCGTCCTGCACCGGAACAGGACGGCGATGCGAGCTAAACGCTCCCACACGACGTGCACGCGGTTTGTGGTCGTCGTTGTGGGTTGTTACTTCGCTTGACGACGTCATTGCGACCGTCTCCTTTTCTCTTCTTACGCCAGTTGGTGGGCTCTCAGTTCCCCTCGATTTTCGACCCAAGACGGGCTCGCAAAACCGCGAGGGGAGCCGAAAGGGAAAAATGAGACTCTACTCCGCAACACAAAAATTTCGCTATTCAATCCGTCTGTTCCCCGGGTATTTGTGCGCGGAATAACATCTACAGCCATTGGCGGTAGTCACTCACTCACGTTCTTCTAATACATTGTGCAATCGGCATTGTTTGCCGAGGGCTACCAATGCCCTCCGAGCGCCACGGACTTCCTACCATCGAGCGCTCCGGGTCTTCGATGCTGCCGTACTAGCTACCGGGTAAATTGTTTGAAAAGATATTTCGAACTGCAATACCGATAGGATCTTGAGCCGCTATGGGCGACCGCTATAACCTCTACGAGTCTCTGAAGCTGGATAGCGCAGCCAGCACCGAAGAGCTCCATGCAAACCTTTCTAGTCAGCTCTCTGAACTGCGGGATGCTGGTGTCTCGGAGTACTCCGGCGAGTTCCAGGAGAAGCTCACTGCGCTGCAAGTGCTAGGCGATGAGGGACGTCGTCGCGAATACGACGCTTTGCTGGCCGATGAGAACGCCACCATCACCGTCGCGACGCTGCGCGGGCTGGCAAATCGCCCGGTACCCACTGCGCAGGAATCCTCGTTCCAGACACAAGCCCAGCAAGCCCAGCAAGCCCAGTCGCAGCCGTCATCGGCACAGCAGAATCAACAAGCACAGTGGTCCGCCCCAACTCAAAACGGACCTGCGACGGTAACCACCACGGTGACCACGGATGTACCGCCACTGCCGGCAAACGCCACACTGCAGAACATGTGGCAGCGCATGCCGCTCATTCCCCGAATTACTACCGGCCTGGTCGGTTTTTCAACCTTGATTGGCATCATCACAGTTCTGTACGCAATCAAGCTCAGCATCCAGGGCGCCAACAATCTCGGCAGCCTAGAGTCATCGTTGGGTGATTCTTGGGAGGGTATTGGCTACATGATGGGCGCTGCAGCCGCCCTCGTTCTCGTTCCAATCCTTTTACTGCTGGGAATGATGCTTGTCACCTTGACCGCATACTGGATTCACTCCATTCTCCGCGGCGAAGACTCAACGGCACCAATCTTTTTCTGCGTCACCGTGGCACCACTGGCGTTGACTATGACCATCATCCCCCTCCTGTTCTTGAGCTCCTGGGTGGATGTAGTCCTCTTCCTCGCAGGTGCCATGCTGATCGCCGCTTGCGTTCTTATGTTCCTCAAGGACATGCGCGCATGGTTCCGCGGCCAGAAACTGGTCAGGACTACCCAGTCAGCTCCGGGGCAGGTATATGCGCCGCAGCACCCCCAGTCTCAGAACATTCAGGGCTACCAGTTCGGCCAGAACAATCCTCCGAACAATACGCAGAACTAACTAAGCTGTCCTGAACCACCGCGCCGGCGTGCACGACACCCCAGCGCGGTTTTTCGTATTTGAGGGGCCTGAGCGCGGGGACCGTCGTAAAGCGAAAAATGGAATGAAAAGCGGTGAATAAGCGACAAATAAAAACGCATTTCGTGACTTACCTCACATAATTGCGTTATTCATATCACTATCACTGTTTTTGCGCTATGCCCCGACACAACCCAAGATTCAAAACTGGGTTATCGTGGAACAAAACAGATAGGAGACATGAATTATGGCGACAATTATTTGGACCCGTACTGACGAAGCCCCTCTGCTGGCGAGCTACTCGCTGAAGCCAATCGTGGAGGCATTTGCAAGCCAGGCTGGTGTCAATGTTGAAACCCGCGACATCTCCCTCGCAGGCCGCATTCTGGCTCAGTTCCCGGAGCGCCTTTCGGACGAGCAGAAGGTAGAAGATGCGCTGGCAGCCCTGGGCAAGCTGGTCAAGGAGCCGGACGCCAACATCATCAAGCTGCCGAATATCTCTGCATCCGTCCCGCAGATTAAGCGCGCTGTCGCAGAGCTGCAGGAAAAGGGCTACGACATTCCGAAGTACAAGTCGCAGCCGGAAGGCGACGAGGAGACCGCCGACCGCGCAAAGTTCGACAAGGTCAAGGGCTCTGCCGTTAACCCGGTACTGCGCGAGGGTAACTCCGACCGCCGCGCTCCGGAGCCGGTGAAGAACTACGCCCGCAAGCACCCGCACCGCATGGGTGCTTGGTCCGCAGACTCCAAGACCAACGTCGCCACCATGGCCTCCAACGACTTCCGCCACAATGAGAAGTCCATTGTCATGCCGGAAGACGACAAGCTGACTTACCAGCTCGAGTCCAACGACGGCCAGATCATCACCCTGAAGAAGGACATGCCGGTCCTCAAGGGCGAGATTATTGACGGCACGGGCATGAACGTCCACATCCTGGACAACTTCCTCCGCGCTCAGATCCGTCGCGCAAAGCGCGAGAACATCCTGTTCTCCGTCCACCTGAAGGCCACCATGATGAAGGTCTCCGACCCGCTGATTTTCGGCGAGGTCCTCAAGGCCTTCCTGCCATCTGTTTTCCCGAAGTTCGAGTCCAAGCTGGCTGCTGCCAACCTGACTCCGGACTATGGCCTCGCCGCTATCCTCGACGGCCTGCACAAGCTTGACGACGCAACCGCTGCAGCCGTCAAGTCCGCGATTGAAAAGGACCTGAAGGAGGGCCCGGCCCTCTACATGGTGAACTCCGACAAGGGCATCACCAACCTCCACGTTCCGTCCGACGTCATCGTTGACGCCTCCATGCCTGCACTAATCCGCAACGGCGGCAAGGGCTGGGGCCCGAGCGGCGAAGAGAGCGACACTCTCGCTGTTATCCCGGACTCTTCCTACGCCGGCGTCTACCAGGCGGTCATCGATGATTGCCGCGCCAATGGCGCTTTCGACCCGGCAACCATGGGATCTGTCCCGAACGTCGGCCTGATGGCTCAGAAGGCTGAGGAGTACGGCTCCCACGACAAGACTTTCCAGGTTCCGGTTGACGGTGTCCTGCAGGTCATCAACTCCGCTGGCGAGGTTCTGATTGAGCACCACGTCGCCGAGGGTGACATCTGGCGCTCCTGCCAGACCAAGGACGCCCCAATCCGCGACTGGGTGAAGCTAGCCGTTAACCGCGCTCGTATCACTGGTGACCCTGCAGTGTTCTGGCTGGACCCGCAGCGTGCGCACGACAACAACCTGATCAGCAAGGTCAACGAGTACCTGGCAGATCACGACACCGAGGGTCTGGATATCCGCATCATGGATCCGGTGTCCGCCACCAAGTTCTCCCTCGAGCGCATCCGCCGCGGCGAGAACACCATTTCCGTAACCGGTAACGTTCTGCGTGACTACCTCACCGACCTGTTCCCAATTATGGAGCTGGGCACCTCCGCTAAGATGCTGTCGGTCGTGCCGCTGATGGCCGGCGGCGGTCTGTTCGAAACCGGTGCAGGCGGTTCCGCCCCGAAGCACGTCCAGCAGGTTCAGGAAGAAAACCACCTGCGCTGGGATTCCCTGGGTGAGTTCCTGGCACTGGCCGAGTCCCTGCGCTATGCCGCTGAGGATGACGACGACTCACGTCCGCGCGTCCTGGCCGAGGCCCTGGACAAGGCAACCGCTACCCTGCTCGACGAGGGCAAGTCGCCCTCCCGCAAGGCTGGCGAGATCGACAACCGCGGCTCCCACTTCTACCTGGCTCTCTACTGGGCACAGGAGCTGGCCAAGCAGGACGAGAACTCCGAGCTGAAGGAAGCTTTCGCACCGGTTGCTAAGGCCCTCACGGAGAAGGAAGAGTCCATCACCAAGACCCTGATTGATGCTCAGGGTTCCCCAGCTGATCTGGGTGGCTACTTCCTGCTGGACGATGAGAAGACCTCCGCAGTTATGCGTCCGTCCGCTGAGTTCAACGAGATTATCGACGGTTTGAAGAAGTAGGACTAACTGCTTGCCCCTGGGTGGTCTGGCTGGTCTGGTTGGCCGAGGCTGACCTAGACTGCCCGCCGATTTCAGGCGATAGCCCCTCGCTCATGTTGCATTTGATGCACATGATGCGTGGGGCTTTTTCTGTGCCCTGACCTCCATAACGGCCTTGACAACTTCGAGCGCCCTTCGGCGGTCTCCGGTACTTTTCGCCCATATCCAGCCCCCAGCTTGGCTCAACCCGACACTCGACACCGCAGCGCCCAATGCCCAGGCTCCCCCCCACAACTAATCACACCCCACGACTAATCAAACCAATCCATACTAAGCGGGCTATCGCACTCTCGACACAGATGCACACACCCTCTTACCTTGGGTTTTTCCAAAACTTTGCAATAGACAGCTTGGTTCACTATTGTTTGTAAGCAACGTTTTGAACAACCTCAAAAACCGCAAGGAAGTATCTGAAATGACCACCAAGTACGACAACAGCAACGCCGCCAACTGGGGCCTGTCCACTCGCGCTATTCACGCCGGCTTCGCTCCGGACGCACAGACCTCCGCGCGTAACCTGCCGATTTACAACACCTCCTCCTACGTCTTCGATTCCGCTGAGCACGCTGCCAACCGCTTCAACCTCTCGGATGCAGGCCCGATTTACTCCCGCCTGACCAACCCGACTGTGGATGCCGTCGAGCAGCGCATCGCCAGCCTTGAGGGTGGCGTCGCAGCCGTACTGTTCGCCTCCGGCCAGGCAGCTGAGACCGCTGCTGTTCTCACTCTGGCTCGTGCGGGCGACCACTTCGTCGTTTCGCCGCGCCTCTACGGTGGTACTGAGACCCTGTTCAAGGTCACCCTGCCGCGCCTTGGCATCGACTGCACTTTCGTCGAGAACCCGGATGACCCGGAGTCCTGGCAGGCAGCAGTTCAGGACAACACCGTCGGTTTCTACGGTGAATCCATCGCTAACCCGCAGATCGACATCCTGGACATCCCGGTTATCGCAGAGGTTGCACACCGCAACAACGTTCCGCTGATTGTCGACAACACGGTTCCGACCCCTGCCCTGCTGCGCCCGCTCGAGCACGGTGCTGACATCGTGGTTTCTTCCACCACCAAGTTCCTGACCGGTAACGGTTCCTCCCTCGGCGGTGTCATCGTCGATGGTGGCAAGTTCGACTGGACTCAGACCCGCAACGGCCGCTCTATCTTCCCGAACTTCACCGAGGCCGACGAGGCTTACCACGGCCTGAAGTTCGCCGACCTGGGCGCCCCAGCCTTCGCACTGCGCGCCCGCGCTGGCATTCTCCGCGACACTGGTGCTACTCCGGCTCCGTTCAACGCGTGGGTTCTGGCTCAGGGCCTCGACACCTTGTCTCTGCGCATCGAGCGCCACAATGAAAACGCCAAGGCTGTCGCTGAGTTCCTCGAGAACCACCCGCTGGTCGCCAAGGTCAACTACGCTGGCCTGCCGAGCTCCCCGTGGCACGAAACCCTGACCAAGCTGGGTCTCTCCGGCGCCAGCGGCGTGCTCTCCTTCGACTTGAAGGATGCCGACACCGCCAAGGCTTGGAAGTTCATTGACGCTCTGAAGCTGCACTCCAACGTCGCCAACATCGGTGATGTCCGCTCATTGGTTGTCCACCCGGCCACCACCACTCACTCCCAGTCCGATGAGGAGGGTCTGACTCGCGCCGGCATTTCCCAGGCCACCGTGCGTCTCTCCGTCGGTATCGAGAACATCGATGACATCATCGCTGACCTCGAGGGCGGCTTCGCAGCACTCGCGTAGACCGTTTGTACACAGACATATGACGGACTAAGTAGTCTATAAGGCATGAGCTTTTCCCCATCTACCCCGGCCGCCCTCCCACCCGAGGGCGAGCCGGGGCGTGTCTTTATCGGCGATGTCACCACCGAGGCCGGCGCGGTCATCCCCGACGTCACCGTCGAGTTCGAACGCTGGGGCCGGCTTAACGACGACTGCTCGAATGTCATCCTCCTCGAGCACGCTCTAACCGGCGACGCCCACGCTTCCGGTCCCTCGGATGAGTACCACCCGACTGCGGGTTGGTGGAACGGGATGATTGGCTCTGCCCGCGCACTGGATACCGACGAGTACTGCATCATCTGCACCAACGTCATCGGCGGCTGTCGCGGTACAACTGGCCCCTCCAGTCCACATCCGGACGACGGCAAGCCCTGGGGCTCTCGCTTCCCCGCCATCTCCGTGCGCGACACGGTGACAGTGGAGCACCTTGCGCTGCAAGAACTGGGAATTTCCCGCCTCCAAGCTGTCATTGGTGGCTCCTTGGGTGGGGCCCGCGCGCTTGAGTGGTCACTGATGCACCCGGATTTCGTCGGCAAGGCATTGGTGATGTGCGTCGGCGCACGTGCGTCTGCTTGGCAGATTGGTATTCAGTCTGCGCAGATTCAATTCATTGAGTCCGATCCCGATTGGCATGGCGGCGACTACTACGACCGCGGTGTGACCCCGACCCGAGGTCTGGGGTTTGCACGCAGGGTCGCGCATTTGACGTACCGTGGCGAGCTGGAGATGGATGACCGCTTTGGTGCGGCAGCGCAGCCCGGTGAGAATCCGCTGGGCGCGATGCGCACGGAAGACCGATTCCAGGTAGAAAGCTACTTGGATCATCAGGCGAAGAAGCTGGCTCAGCGTTTCGATGCCGGGTCGTATGTCGTGCTCACCGATACCTTGAATCGGCACAATATTGGCCGTGATCGCGGTGGCCTCAACGAGGCGCTGCACTCGTCAACCGTTCCGACCATGATTGCCGGTGTGGACACGGATATTCTCTACCCCTTCCACCAGCAGGAGCACCTCGCCCGCAATCTGGGCAACTGCATGGGGCTAGAAAAGATTGAATCCGCCGTGGGTCACGACGGATTCTTGACGGAGTTCGAGCGAGTGGATTCGATTGTGCGTAATTTCCTCTCTCGCGATGTCAGCTAGCTTCCCAGCGCATCCACGCTGACTGCGAGGAATACGATCCCCATCCCGATTATGGAGCAAAACCATAGGTCAAAGGTCCGGGATCGTACAGAGAACACACCTAAAATACTGTCCGGCAGGTACTGCCTAGCCACACCGAGCAGCACCATTGTGCTTCCCAGCATGAATGTGGCGCGTCGCCAACGCTCCAGCCCCAGGAACACGACGAAGGCGGACATGCCGAAAAAGAGCGCGCCGTAAATCGTATACTGCACCCACATTGGCCACGATGCCCCCGGCGGCGGGGTCTTCGGGCTATGCGGGTTCAGCATTGGATCCGGCAGATCTTCCCGCCGGGCACGCTGCGCAATTTCCCTTTTCGACATGACTTCTTCCTCCCGGCTGACTAGGCCAGGCCAGCGAGCTTTTCAGCGCGCTCGACGACATTGCGTACGAGGAAAGCGCGAGTCAGTGGGCCGACACCACCTGGGTTCGGGGATACGTAACCGGCAATGTCCCAGACGTCATCAGCAACGTCACCGGCCAGCTTGCCGTCGACACGCGAAACTCCCACGTCGAGTACAGCAGCGCCAGGCTTGACCATGTCTGCCGTAAGCATATGAGCGACACCAGCGGCTGCGATGATGACGTCAGCCTGACGGGTTTCAGCGGCCAAATCCTTGGTGCCGGTGTGGCACAGCGTCACGGTGGAGTTCTCGCTGCGGCGAGTGAGCATCAGCCCGATTGGGCGACCGACGGTGACACCGCGGCCGATAACAACAACCTTGGCTCCATTGAGCTCGACGCCGAAGCGTCGCAGCAGGTGGATACAGCCGTTTGGGGTACACGGCAGTGGCGCTGGCTCGTTGAGAACCAGCTTGCCCAGGTTTACCGGGTGGAGCCCATCGGCGTCCTTCTCCGGATCGATGAGGCCCAGAATACGGTTTTCATCCAGGTGCTTCGGCAGTGGCAACTGAACAATGTAGCCTGTGCACTCCGGGCTTCCGTTCAGCTCGGTGATTACTGCCTCGAGTTCTTCCTGCGTGGTGTCAGTTGGGAGATCACGGCGGATAGAGGCGATACCAATCTGCTCACAGTCGCGATGCTTCATCTTGACGTAAGAGTGGCTGCCTGGATCATCACCAACCAACACGGTGGCCAACCCCGGGGTGTAGCCGGCTTCCTTCAAACGCTCAACGCGCTTTTCCAGGTCTTCAAAGATTTCGTCTCGGTAGAGTTTGCCATCAAGCTTTGTCGCTGCCATGGCATTTATCTTAGGCACAGGAGCGAATAATGCCCAGAAACGCCCTGTAACCGCCCTCGCCTTTGACCCTATTTACCGCCCATAAAGCCCTGTTGACGCCAGACTTCATAAGCAGCCACTGCAGCGGCGTTGGAAAGATTCATGCTGCGACGAGCGGGCAACATGGGAATTCGGATCAATTGCGTAATTCGCGAATCATCGAGCACTGACTGTTCCAACCCGGTTGGCTCCGGGCCAAAGAGCAGTACATCGGTGTTCGTGTACTCAATGTCTGTGTGCCAAGTGTCAGCGTGTGCGGTAAAGGCAAAGATGCGGCACCCTTGGCTGGCAAAGGTCTCCAACGCTTGATCGATGGAATCGTGAATACGCACATCGGCCAGGTCATGGTAATCCAGCCCGGCGCGACGCAGATTCTTGTCATCGAAGTTGAACCCCAGTGGCTTGGCCAGATGCAACATAGCTCCAGAGCCCGCACACATGCGGATAGCGTTTCCGGTGTTCGGCGGGATGACAGGCCGGTCAAAAAGCACGTGGCAGGTGTGGCTCTTAATCCAGTCTGTGGAGTTGGTTGGCTCGGCGTTCGTCGGCTCGGTCGTGGCGCTATTCATTTCTTCTGTCAGTTCTTTTCCGCTGCTTCTATTACTGATCGTTGTTAGTTTCTACTGCCGTTGACGCGCTGGGCACCGCATCACACACGCCGTACTCGGCGAAAAACGCGATGATGGTCTCACCGATGAGCGCTCGGCTCCTCGGCTTCGAGAACTTATGGCCCTCTCCCTCAACCACCAGAAAATCAGTGGGCACACCATAGGCATCCATGGCGTTGCGCATCTGACCGGACTCTCGCGGAGGCACGTTGGTATCCCACTCGCCGTGGATGAATAGGGTTGGAGCCTTCATTTCCTCCGCACGGTGCAGTGGCGAGATATCGCGCAGAAGCTCAGCATCCTGGTACGGGTAGCCGTATCGAGGGAACGCGGCCTGCGCCAACCAGGGTTCTGTGGATTGGTAGTAGGTTTCAAAACTTGTCATTCCGCAGGCATCGACGATGGCAGCAAACTGATCCGGGTACCACGCCGAGGCCAACAGCGACATGAAGCCACCGTAGGATCGCCCACCCAGGGCAATGCGTTCTGGGTCCGCCAACCCGGCATCAACGAGGAAGGCACGCGCCGCTGCGATATCCGCAATAGCGGCAAAGCGTCCATAGCGGTCGCCCGCGTGCTCGAATGACCTACCGGACCCCGAGGAACCGCGCACATTAGGTGTGAACACCACGAAGCCCGCCTCCACAATGCTGGCTAGAACATCGTGGTGAATGGGTTTCGCCTGCAGTTCTGGGCCGCCGTGGATATGGATGAAAGCCGGCGGTAGTGCGTTTTCGGAAACGTCATTAGAACTATTGCGCACCGACTCTGGAAGGTAGAGCCAGCCAGAGAGTTCCAGCCCATCGCGGGAGACAAAGTAGACCAGTTCTGGGGCCGGCATGGTCTCCAGATTCTTCTCTTCCAGAGCCAAAATCCGTTCGGTGCGTTCCATATCCAATGGCTCAATGACACCACCGATATTGCGCAGAATCTCCACCGTTGGCGCAAGGCCTGGCCCTTCTACTGTCAGGGAGATCAGCTCACCGTCTCCGGAGATTGACAGCTCGCGCGCAACCATGCCCGGCAATTCCACATTGCGGCGCACCATCACCCGCATGTCGTCAGTCTGCGGGTGAAAGCCAAGGGTTAGCACCTCGAGCGTGCTGACCCCACCGCTATTCCACAGCACAGCCGCAGTGGAGGAATCCTCACTAATGACGAATTCTTCGACGTCTTGATCCGGATTGCCAATGAACTCCTCGACATCGACTTCGATGCCGATCTTCATATCCAAAATCTCCGCTGCGGTCGATTCCGCTGTGCGCGGCTCAGTAGTGCTGATACCGCTATCGGGAGTAATACCCAGGCGCAGGATGCGACGCTGTTCCGCGCCATGATCTGAGAGCACGAATGCGGTCAGCTTCTCCTGCCCCGTATGCGCCAATAAGACACCGGCATCCGTGGTGGAGCCAGGATCGGATGGCAACAGCGGCTGCCACTGCTGCCCCGGCCCGACTAGTAGTAGCTCCCGGTGGCCTCGCGGACCCACCCGCACGAGGCCAAACCCACTTTCAGCCGCTACCAGCTGGCTGTCGGTGCGTCTATCAATGACCTCATACTTTGAGTTTGTCGGGTTGACCAAACGTGCATAGTTAATGCCCTGGGCATCGACCGCGTTCATCGCCAGGAGATTGTTATCCCATTCCACCAGTGTGGCGCGCATATCCGCATCCATGCGCAGGGGGCGGGCACCATCGACCTCCGGATCGGTGGATACCAGCCAGGTCTGCAGTCGCTCCGTACCGTACGGAGAGACCTCGCAGGCAATCCACTTTCCATCCGGGGAGTGCAGCACTCTGGTAACCGGGCCTTCCACCGGCAGTTTCACGGGGCGCTCCTCCCCTAGCCCCTCCGGAGTAATCTCCTGCTGTACCGCACGCGGGTAGCCGCTATCGCGGACAATAAAGGCGATTGCACTCCCATCCGGTGCTAACGAGGATTCATAGGTCTGGCGCATAACAATCCATTCTAATAGTCAGCGAAAATCTCTACTTCGACCTGCCACCACCGGCCGCCCCAGAGCCTCGGACATATCCACCAGACGATCGGCCACGATTGTCACCGCACCAGAGGCTGTCTGCGCGATACCGCGCACCACCATCGCCCGCGAATTCACCGCTACCGGCCGAAAACGATTCCACAGCCCCGGTGTACACAGCACATTCACCAGCCCAGTTTCGTCCTCCATTCCCAAAAATGTCACTCCGCCAGCTGTCCCTGGACGTTGCCTATGTGTCACGACTCCCGCCACTTCTACTCGTGTTCCATCGGGCACTGCTTTCAGTTCCGCCGCAGGCACCACTCCACGTTCCTGCAGGTCTGCCCGCAACGCAGCCACCGGGTACTGCCCCGGGGTCACTCCCGTTGCCATCAAATCGGCAGCTGCCAGCTCAAACTCCGTCATGCCGGGCAACGCCGGTGCGTCGGCAAGCGTGAGCCCCGGCAGCATGCCCTCACTTTCCGTCGCCGCCACGTCCGCCGCCCACAGTGCTTGACGACGGTCAATCCCCAGCGACCCAAGTGCTCCTGCGCGCGCCAGTGCTTCCATGTGCCCAACACCCAGCCGAGCTCTGCGGGCGACATCTGCTGCGTTGACAAATGGCCGCGCTGCGACGATACGTTCCGCCATGCCATTGCCCACACCGGCAATGGCACCGAGCCCCAAACGAATACGACCATCGATGACGCTGGCTTCCACGCCTGAAACTGCGATATCCGGACCATCGCAGCCGATACCGTGCCGGCGGGCATCGGCAATCAACGACTGCGGAGAGTAAAACCCCATGGGCTGAGCACGGAGCAACGCTACACAGAACTCCGCCGGATAGTGGTACTTAAACCAGGCCGAGAAATACACCAAGGAGGCAAACGACTGCGCGTGTGATTCAGGGAAACCGTAGGCGGCAAAGGCCACTATCTTGTTCCACAGTTGTTCCCCAATATCCGCATCAATGCCACTGGTGCGCTCCAGCCCAGCCAGAAAATGGGCATGGAGCGCTTCCATTTTGGCCACTGAGCGCTTCGACCCCATAGCGCGGCGCAGCGAGTCCGCTTCCGCCCCGCTGAAACCCGCCGCATCGACGGCCATTTGCATCAGCTGCTCTTGAAATAGCGGAATGCCCAGTGTCTTCCCGAGAGACTTCTCCAACACCGGATGCTCATAGGTCACCGGTTCGAGTCCATTTCGGCGGCGAATGTAGGGGTGCACGCTACCGCCTTGAATGGGGCCTGGGCGAATGAGTGCCACCTCCACCACCAGATCAAAGAACTCCCTCGGCTTCAGTCGGGGCAAGGTGGCCAGCTGCGCGCGCGATTCCACCTGAAACACGCCCACCGCGTCCGCGCGTGCCAACATCTCGTAAACCTCCGGTTCAGCGACATCTATTTCCCACAGGTTCACTCGGCGCCCGTGCTGTTCATAGACCAAGTCAATGCAATGGTGGATGGCCTCCAGCATTCCGAGGCCAAGCAGGTCGAACTTCACCAGTCCCGCTGCCGCACAGTCATCCTTATCCCATTGCACTACTGAGCGCCCCTCCATGCGTGCCCATTCCACTGGCACGACATCCGCAATCGGCCGATCACAAATCACCATTCCGCCAGAGTGAATGCCTAAATGACGAGGCTGCCCACGAAGCTGCTCCGCCAGTTTCCGCACCGGCTCCGGCGGACACGCTTCTCGGTCTCTGCCCCACGCATCGATAACGCCCGGCGAGTATCCCAACACCCGCGCCGCATCGCGCAATGCGCCGCGCCGCCGGTAGGTAATGACATTGGCCACCTGCGCAGCATTGTCACGACCATACTTTTCATAGACGTATTGGATAACCTCTTCCCTACGACCAGACTCGATGTCTACATCGATATCCGGCGGACCATCCCGTTCTGGCGACAAAAACCTCTCGAACAACAGCCCGGCGCTAATGGGGTCAACATTGGTGATCCCCAGCGCAAAACACACCACCGAGTTAGCGGCCGAACCGCGCCCCTGCGCCAGAATTCCCGCCCGGCGACAGAACTCACAGATGTCGTGCACGATGAGGAAGTAGCCCGGAAAGCCCAGCTCTCGAATCACAGTCAGCTCATGTTCTAACTGCGCCCACGCCCGCGCTTGCGCAGAGCCGTCCCCAGCTCCATCGACCGGACCATACCGCCGCCGTGCCCCCGCACGGGTAATTTCCCGCAGCCAGGAGTCCTCATCGTGGCCCTCTGGCACTTCCCAGCGAGGCAACTCAGGCGCAATGAGGTCAAGCGTAAAAGCACACTCACCTGCAATGTCCTGTGTTGACTGCCGCACCTGCGCCCCCAGATACCGTGTTGCCGCCGCTAGCTCCTCCCACGAACGCAACCAAGCTCCGCCTGCCGGCTCCAGTCGTGACTCGAACCCGTCTAAGTCCTCTCTCACAGCAAGAGCCTGTTTAGCCCCAGCCAACCGGCTTGTCGCAGGCGAAGCCGACGTCGCAGCAGAGGAAACCACCTCCCGCAGGCCATACTTCACAGCTGCGGCTGAAATAGCTTCCGCGTCATCGGCCGCCTGCGCGGTGGGGCTCACGCGGTGTTCGAGTGCCACATTCTCCGCACCGAAGGCCGCAATAAGTTCTTCCAGGTCGCCGAGCCAGTTAACGTCGGCAAGCACCTGCCAGAAACCACCTGCGGCCTCCCCCAACTTTGGCAGTGGAGGATAGCGGACGACGGACTTCTCCCCCGCAGACATATGCGCATCACACAGCGCGTGACTCAGGCGCCGATAGCCCTCGGGACCCCGCCCCAGCACCGTGAGGGGCCGCTGCGGAAGCCCCAGCTCCGCGCCGATAATTGTGGCAATACCAGCCTCCGCTGCAGCCTCGGCAAAACGAGCGATTCCATAGAAACCATCGCGATCTGTCAGCCCCAACACGTTTAACCCCAAACGCACAGCCTCGGACACCAATTCTTCCGGATCCGATGCGCCATGCAGGAAGGAATAACTCGAACGACAGTGCAATTCCGCCTTAATATCCGCAGGCGTAAATGACATGCCACCTCTGCCACCAGCGCCGCTTTCCGGAGCTTCAAAAGCCCCAACGATGGAATCTGACAGCTGCCCCCGCCAGCCGTTGAAGCTACCATTAGGCTGTAGTTTTCCTGAAAATTTACCCGATAGAATACGCTCAATCCGCGACCAACTCAGTGGTCGACCGGACCGCTCCGACTGCCCGTCCGAGATGTTTTCCATGCCACGAACATTAACCCACACCGCGGACTGAATTCAAACGTATTTTCGACTGCCATCTGCATTAAACGTCACCCCCGGGACGCATCCGTAAGTCACATCTCAGCCACGTTCGACTGTTTAGGCTGAAGTTGAATTTTCAGCACTACCTGGGCAAGTGCTAGCCTTAACCCCAGAATTAAAGACAGCTTGGTCTAGTTCTGCCTTAAAACTTCAGCTAACAAATCCCATTAAATAAGGAGACCCCTCGATGAACCTCAAGCGTTTTTCCGCCGGTGTACTTACTGTCGCGTTCGCCGCAACCGGCCTTACTGCCTGTGGCGGCTCGGATGACGCCATTCGTATCGGCACCACGGATGCCGGCAAGAAGGCCTGGACCGTTTTCGAGCAGAAGGCTTCTGAACAGGGCATTGATCTGGATGTTAAGAACTTCTCCGACTACCAGACTCCGAACCGCGCACTCGATGAGGGCCAGCTCGACGTCAACCTCTTCCAGCACATCAAGTTCCTGGCTGAGTACAACGTCGGCGCTAAGTCGGACCTGACGCCGATTGGCTCGAGCGAGATTGTCCCGCTGGCTCTGTTCTGGAAGGACCACAAGTCAGTTGATGAGCTGAAGAAGGGCACCGAGGTCGTTATCCCGAACGACCCTTCCAACCAGGGGCGCGCTATTAACGTGCTGGCTCAGGCTGGCCTGCTAAAGCTGAAGCAGGATGACCTGCTGACTCCGTCCCCGGCCGACATCGATAAGGAAGCTTCCACAGTCACGGTCCTGCCAGTGGATGCTGCTCAGACCCCGGCCGCTTACGGCGAGGGTAAGCCTGCCATTATTAATAACTCCTTCCTGGACCGCGCCGGTATCGACCCGAACACCGCCATCTTCCAGGATGACCCGAACTCCACGGAGGCAGAGCCGTACATCAACGTCTTTGTCACCAAGGCTGAAAATGCTGACGACCCGAAGTACGCGGAGCTCTCCAAGATCTGGCACTCCAAGGAGGTCCAGGACGCAGTCGCAGAGGACTCCAAGGGCACCTCGGTTCCGGTTGACCGTTCGGCTAAGGAGCTGCAGGACATTTTGGACCGCGTCGAAAAGCAGCAGCGCGAGCAGAACTAAGGCCACTGCCGCTTAAGCACCGCCCACCACCAGGGAACACAGACCAAGGGGCACTGATTCATTCGTGACCAACAAGGGAACGAAGCTCGAATTCCGCGAGCTGAACAAGCAATTCGGCGACGTCACCGCGCTCGCCGACATCAACCTGACCGTTGAACCCGGCGAAATCCTCGGCGTCATCGGTTATTCCGGCGCCGGTAAATCAACGCTCATCCGTATGATTAACGGCCTGGAAAAGCCAACATCAGGGCAGGTTTTGCTGGACGACACCGACATCGTCGGCATCTCCGAGCGCCAGCTACGGGGCCTGCGCCGCAATATCGGCATGATCTTCCAGCACTTCAACCTCTTCCATTCGCGCAACGCGATTCGCAACGTTGAATATCCGCTGGAACTGGCCGGTATGCCGAAGGCCAAGCGCCGCGCTCGCGCCCAGGAGCTGTTGGAGTTCGTCGGTCTCGGCGACAAGGCGGAGTCCTTCCCAGAGCAGCTCTCGGGTGGACAGAAGCAGCGTGTCGGCATCGCCCGTGCGCTCGCCACCGAACCGACGCTCCTGCTTGCCGACGAAGCCACCTCGGCACTCGACCCGGAAACTACTTCTGGTGTCCTGGATCTGCTGCGTCGCATCAATCGCGAAATGGGTGTCACTATCGTGCTGATTACCCATGACATGTCGGTTGTACGCGGTATCGCTGACCGCATGGCCATCATGGAAAATGGGCACATCGTCGAAACTGGTACGGTCCACGGGGTCTTTGCCAATCCCAAGACTGAGGTTGGCCGCCGCTTCGCCACCACCGCGCTGCGCGATGTTCCGATTGGTCGTGAACGCGATTCGGTGAATCAGTCTGCCGAGAGCGCAGCGGCTCGCCTGATCACCATCACTATCAATGACGGTGTTGACCTCGGTGCTCTAGCACAGGCCACTAGTGCCCACGGTGTCGCCGCCTCGGTGGCACACGGTGCAGTCGCCAATGTGCAAGCGAAGTCCTACGGTCGCCTTACTTTGCGGTTGACTCCGCTGACAGGTGATTCCGCCTCGGATTCCTCTGATTTCGATGCCGCCATTGCTGCCATTTCCGAACTGACACAGGTAGAGGAGCTTGCATCATGATCGGTCTCTTAAACTCTCTGCCATCGGTGAGTGGCAAGGACACCAACTGGGATAGCCTCGGCCCAATGCTGGGCGAGGCATTCGGCCAGACGCTCTACATGGTCTGTGTCGCCATGCTGATTGGTGGTGTCGCAGGTCTGGCAATCGGCGTGCTGCTCTACACCACCCGCGACGGTGGCGTGTTGCGCAACAAGTTTGTCTACCAGGTCCTCAATGTCCTGATTAACTTTGTCCGCCCAATCCCGTTCATCATCTTGGTTACGGCCATTGGCCCACTGACAAAGAACGTGGTCGGCACCACGATCGGCACTGAAGCCGCGGTGTTCGTCATGTCGATTGCCGCCACATTCGCCATCGCGCGACTGGTGGAGCAGAACTTGATGTCCATCGACCCCGGCGTGATTGAGGCCGCCCGTGCGATGGGCGCAAGTCCGTGGCGCATCATCCGCACGGTCGTCGTGCCGGAGGCACTGGGCCCACTGGTACTTGGCTACACCTTCGCATTCATCGCCGTGGTCGACATGTCGGCTATGGCCGGCTACATCGGCGGCGGCGGACTGGGCAACTTCGCAATCACCTACGGCTACCAGGCATTCGACTGGAACGTCACTCTGGTGACAACCCTGGTCATCATCTTCATCGTCCAGTTGGCGCAGATTTTCGGCAACTGGCTCTCCAAGAAGATTATGCGCAGGTAGCCGCACACATTAGCTAGCCGCTAGCTAGCGGCGGGTTACTTCGACCGCAGCCCAGCCCTTCTTTGGCCCTGGAGCATCACCGCAGGAAGACACAACACCTTCTGTGGTGATTTTCTCCAGGGCCACTTCGTATTCCACGACCTTGTCGCGGTCGCTGGGGCCGTCGTAAAGCGCGACGACTGCAGTCGTACCGTCGACGTCAACGCGTGCGACGTCGTCTACGCCCCACGCATCTGCTTGACGACGCGCAGCCAACTCGGCTGCCTGCCCCTGCGGGGTGTAGATACCACGGCCGCGGCAGCCCTCTGCATGCACGATGCCCCGCTGAGCGTCTTCGATAACCCCCTTGGCGTCCACCGCACTCAGACGTCCAAAGCTGTAATTCCATGGCAGCAGTACGCTAGCCGGCGCAAAGCGGTGCCCCTTAGAGTGGGAAGTTTCCCACACGACCTCTGGGTAGAGGTTGTGCATCGCCGCAGCGAGCGGGCGACCTTTAATCGCACAGCAACGATCGCGCTTACCGTGCGTACAGATGAGAAACAGTGGATGGTCTAGACGAGTGGCCCCCTCGGTGGACTGTCCAAGCCGGATATCCAGAGTCATCAGGTCTTCAACATCGGCAACCATGCGATGTTCGAGGAAAACCTCAGAGCCATCCGCTGACTCGCAATGCGCGATATAGACGTTAACGCCATCACACGGCTGCTGGCCGATTCGGCCTGGTTTGCGAATTAGCTGCAACGCGCCACCGCGCTCAGATAACCAGGCTTCTACCTGACCGGTGATCTCTGCTCCCCATACCCCGCCGTCAAAAATATCGTGCGACCAACCGAGTTGGTGCTCCAACGCAATAAAGAGCTTTCCGGCTTTTGCAGTACCGGGAAGCGGCTCAGCCATCTGAGCGGAACAGGTGGTATCAAATTTGGCCTGGCTCATACGCCTAAGCGTAATTGAGTACCTCTGCGATTGGGTCTTAGGTCGCAGCGTTCACCCCTGTTTTATTACTATTGTGCAACACTTTGACAACAAATAACTTTGACCTCGACTTTTGCAGTTCAACTTGTTGAAATTCCGCAACCGCGCACATACCGTCGGACGTATGAATACGAAATCGCTGGATGCTTCGCGCACTCGTACCCGTATCGCGGCATCCCTGTGCCTCGCATTGGGTCTAGCTCTCGGTGCCTGCTCCTCTGACTCCTCCTCAGACTCGGCTGCTGCACTGTCTATGAAAACTGACTCAACCGCTGGCACCTCCGATTTGTCGAGCAGCTCTAGCAGCTCCACTAGCTCGTCTGCGGCGGCGCAGACCACCATGGATGACGATGCTGCTCCGGCGGGCGATTTCAATAGCTCCTCTGCAGAAGCTGCTCCTTCCGATGGCGCTTACTTGGGTATTCAAGATGTCCGCGTCGGTTCCCACGACGGTTATGACCGCATTGTCTTTGAACTCACCGGCGAGGGCACACCGGGATACTTCGTCCGTTACGAGGATGTCCCAACCCAGCAGGGCTCCGGCAAGCCGATTTCTGTCGACGGTACAGCCAAGCTGGTAATCGACTTGCGGGGCATGGGCTACCCCTTTGATTTCCAGATGGAGGACTTCCCCTCTGACTCGGTCAAGCCGACATCGACTTCCGTTATTAAGGAAGTCGTCGGTGCCGGAACCTTCGAGGGGCAGACTCAGTATGTCGTCGGGCTCAAGGGAGATAAGACCCCGTTCAAGGTTTTCTCGTTGAGCAATCCAAACCGCCTGGTTATTGACTTCCAATCGAAGTAATCGGTTTGCACACCGACGCACTCCTCCTCCACTGCGTCTCTACGCGTAAGCACCCTCGATTCTCCATGCGCCGGCATGCCCTATGAGCAACCAGGCGGCGATGGTACCGTCATTCGCTACCGCACGGATTTGTATTCTTGCCGCTCGGCGAGCCTCATCGGGTACCCACCAGCGCTCATCAATCGGCCAGGGCCCAGCCCACGATGACACGCGATACGTTGTTACTCCATGTCGCACCAGGGACGGTTCCGCCGTCATGGTCGCTCGCCCAGTTACGCCCACGGTGTGCCCATCGGCGTCGAGCACTTCCACCTCTGCATTCGCAGTCGCGGGAATAATTGCCGGATTGGGGGCAAGAACAGCTCCCGGCCATGGCTGATTAATTTCCGCGGTTTTTGTGTTTTTGGGGTTTTCTCCGAAAGCGACAAATCCCACTCTTTCGCCTGGGCCACGCCCGCCTTGCATGATTGGTTGCTGTACTGCCTCTGGCCCCAGTAACCCCTGCACACGCTCTGCAGCCCGGCGCGCTTTAGCTCGCGCATCATCACTACCGTGCCACAAATCCTGCTTTACAGTCCCGGCGGCGACCACATCCAGTGGCTCTAACTGCAGCTCTACGATTCCGCGGCTATCATCTCCGTCATTTTCCTCAGCGCAGCCAACAACTCCAGCACCAGTGTCGCTGTTCCCTCGTGGCTGCTGCCGATTCCTGTTATTCAGCCAGCCATCGAGCTGCCACCGAACTCTGTCAGCCGTAGTCTGTTCTGCCAGTGGCTCAGTGCAGCGCCATACTCTGCGCACCTCTGAGCCGTCACTAAACTGCGCCACCACCGCTAAGCGGTAGCACGAATACCCATGGTTAAAAAGCTGTTCATGCAGTTGCCCAGCTAGAAAACGCGCCACGAATGAGGCCTCGTCCACTCTCCGGAGTGGACTCTCCCAAGACTGGTAGCTCGCAGCCAATCCTGGTGGCAAAGATCGCGGCGCTACCAACCGCACTTCCCCACGACAGGCCAAATCATGCCATCTAGCCCCCTGCACCCCAAACCTGTTGGCTATATCCCGCTTCGGCAACGCAGCGACATCTCCCAATGTGCGCAGACCGAGTTCCTGCCACGACTTCGCAAGCTCTGCGGGCATCTCCAGTGCACTTTCCGCCCTAAGCTCCACCAGAGAGATTCCCTGCCGAAATCTTTTGCCTTCATCCTCCCCGGGAGCTACCAGCACTCCCCGGCGCGCTGCCAAAATAGCTGTCACAATATCGTCCGCGAGCCCCAAGCTGCAGTCCACACCCGGTACTGCAGCGGCATCAAGCAGCTTTTCCAAGGCCACATCCTGTCCGCCGTAATAACGCATTACCCCTCGCGCTGCCACAACCGCCAAGCCTGGCCGTAGAGCTTCGACACCAGCTGCCACCGCCTCCAACCGTTGCAGCACGGACTCGAATTCCGCAGCGTCGCGCACCGCACTTTCCTCGACAACCTCCAGTTCCGGGCACAACGCTTCCGCATGACGACGACTTTGCCCGCGCCGTACCCCTGCACGGCGTGCACTTGGAGAACAAGCAGCGACTCCGCTATCACCCACAATTGCAACTGGACTGAGCGGATTAGCCTGCGACGTCACAGATGCTAGATGCGCTGCCTGCACTGGCCAATCAGGAAGCCATAGCGCCACCACACGGTTCGATTCCGCCGCTGCCATTAGGACCTCCTCTGTGCGGGAAAGGCGACCACATTGTTCTGTTCCACCTGTTCCCCCACCCGCCAACGGCACTGCCTCCGCGGAAACCGCGTCCCCGACACACTGACGTGGTAATCCACTGCCCGAATCCGGCCATACCCAGTACCAATCCCGGAAACACCAGCAACAGAGCTGGAAATTTCCGACTCAGCGCCCGGCCACTGCTGCCCGACAAAAACCAGAGCACAACCACTCGTGCGCAGTCGTGCCTGCAGCGGACGTGCCTGCGACGGCGGCGGAGTGGGTGCCAACGAAGCCACCACCAAGTCAACGCCGTCCGCCAGCAGCCCAATTACTTCAAGTGGCTGCATTCCAGGATCTGGCACACAGACAATGTTCGATAGCTTCCCGCCCAACTCCACCACGGAGAGCAACCCCTGCTCGGAGAGCCCAACTAGCGCAACATGACCTGTCTTCGTAACTTCCGCGATTAGGCCTGCTAATACCGCACCGGGCTGTTCAATGACACTGACAGCCCCTTTTCGCACTGCTCCCGCCAACGTATTTTCCAACGCCACCGGCACCGGCAGCGCCTCACCGAGCCCAAAGGTTGCACCAGTTACAGTCCCACCAGACTGGGCTGCCATCGCCTGCCGCAATGCCGCAATAGTCTGCTCCCTAGACTGCCCCGCAGCAATATTGACCGCCGTTGTCACTTCTTGTTCCACCTCATTTCGTTGTCATCCCGCTGTCGACCCTCTGTCGACTCACTGCCATGCTCACCACGAACCCTGCTCGAATATTCTTTCCCAACAAGCGGATTAAACACTACCTTAAATAGCACGTACGTTCGATATTAATGTGCGAAGAAAAGCGCCGCACACCACCGCGCGACGCTCTAACCTCAGCCGAACACTACATTGCGTAATGCTTACGCCTTCACATCCAGGACTACATCGAATTCGAGCAAATCAGCCGACGACGACACCGGCTTGCGCTTTTCGCCCTCATGCGATGCCTTGAAGGCACGGCCCTCACGCCACCCCTGGTAGGCCTCCTCGCTCTCCCACTCAGTGAAGACGAAGTAGCGGCTCTCCCCTGCGGTTGGACGCAGCAGCTGGAAACCAATAAACCCCGGGACATCGGTCATTTTCGAAGAGTTAGCGGAAAAGCGACGTTCGAGCTCTTCTCCCGCACCCTCAGGAACGGTAATAGCGTTAATTTTTACAATGCTCATAGTCATAACACTAGCCACACGACTCTCAACAATCTATAGTTCCACCGCTACTAAACTTAAGAAGTATGACTGAATGCAGCCGATACCAACACTCTTCAGGGTCTTACCCAGACGCGACTCAACGCACGACAAAATTTATCAATAATCCCGTGCGGCTGGGGACGGTGATTGGCGTCATCACCGCAGTGATTACACTGCTCGCGCTGCTTAACGCACATATCATCGGCTCCATTGGCTGGTGGATCATGATAGCGCTTTTACTGGCTCTCATCGGCGCCACTCTTTTCGTGCGCCAGGCAAAAACACCCACCAAAGAAACTCGGCCGTCCTATTTCGCCGAGCCGATGCGTGAGTCACCAAACGACATCTCTTGGACCTCCAGCGTAAGCGTGCTGCTGATTTTCCCCGGCGCATGGATTATTGCGGCTGTCGCCGAACGAATCTCCTCTACACCGATCGCCTGCATAGTGACCCTAGTTCTGTCCGCCATCACCGCTACCTGCGCAATCCTGCCGCGGCAATTCGGCTTCCTCCCGATGGCCGCACAACTTCCCGACGACTTCTCCCAACGCTGCCCTTATCCCGCCGACTCACCAGAGGCCCGCATCCTCGCGGTCCTCTTCACCGCACGTCTGCGCGACAACTACGTCTTCTTCACCGACCAGCTGCCTTACTTCGCCATGCTTGACGACGATGCCGTGAGCGCAGCCCTCCACACGCTCGTGGCCGATAAGCGCATCACCATCACCAGGAACAATTCTGCCCTGACGGAAAAGGACCGTGCCCGCGAGTTTGCACAACTCACAGACACGGCCCTTGCCAACTAGTGGCTTACTCCCACTCAATGGTTCCCGGCGGCTTGGAAGTCACATCCAGGACCACTCGGTTGACCTCTGGCACCTCGTTGGTAATACGGGTGGAAATCTTCTCCAAAGTGTCGTACGGAACGCGAGTCCAGTCAGCGGTCATCGCATCCTCAGAGGAAACCGGGCGCAGCACAATTGGGTGGCCATAAGTACGACCATCGCCCTGAACACCGACCGAGCGAACGTCGGCAAGCAGGACGACCGGGCACTGCCAGACAACCTCATCCATACCTGCGGCCGTCATTTCCTCGCGCGCAATGGCGTCGGCACGGCGGAGGGTATCCAGGCGCTCCTCATCGACAGCGCCGATGATGCGGATACCGAGCCCCGGACCCGGGAACGGCTGACGAGCAACGATTTCTTCCGGCAGCCCCAGCTCACGGCCGACCGCACGGACCTCGTCCTTGAACAGCAGGCGCAGCGGCTCAACGAGGGTGAACTCAACGTCATCCGGCAGACCACCGACGTTGTGGTGGCTCTTGATGTTGGCAGTACCAGAACCGCCGCCGGACTCCACCACATCCGGGTACAGGGTGCCCTGAACCAGGAAGTCCACGGTCTCGCCCTCCGGAGCGCCCTCCAGTGCCTGAGCGACAGCGCGCTCGAAGGATCGGATGAACTCACGGCCGATAGTCTTACGCTTGGTCTCCGGATCGGTGATACCAGCCAAAGCATCCAGGAAGACTTTGGAGTCGTCGACGGTGATCAGCTTCGCGCCAGTTGCAGCAACGAAATCCTTCTCAACCTGCTCGCGCTCGCCCTGACGCAGCAGCCCATGATCGACGAAGACACAGGTCAGACGGTCACCAATAGCGCGCTGCACCAGCGCGGCGGCAACTGCGGAGTCAACGCCGCCAGACAGACCGCAAATTGCGCGACCGGTCTCACCGACCTGATTACGGACCTGCTCAATCAGCTCTTCCGCGATATTAGCGGCAGTCCAGTCCGGCTCCAGGCCAGCAATCTCGTACAGGAACTTCTCCAGAACCTGCTGACCATACGGCGAGTGGTTGACCTCCGGGTGGTACTGCACACCGGCCATGCGCTTTTCCAAGCACTCGAAAGCGGCTACCGGAGCACCCTTGGTGGACGCCGTAACGGTGAAGCCCTCCGGTGCCTCAGACACCGCGTCACCGTGGCTCATCCACACCTCGTGCGTCTCCGGCACACCAGCGTGAGCGACACCGCCACCGTCGACGACGTTTAGCTGCGTGCGGCCGTACTCACGGTCACCGGTAGCAGCGATCGTGCCGCCGAGCACCTCAGTCATCACCTGGAAACCGTAGCAAATACCAAACACCGGAATGCCCAGCTCAAGCCACTCTGGGTTGAGCTTCGGGGCACCTTCGGCGTAGGCACTGGACGGGCCGCCGGACAGCACCAGCGCGGCCGGGTTCTTGGCCTTGATTTCTTCGGTCGTCGCATCATGCGAGACCACTTCGGAATAAATTTTTGCCTCGCGCACACGTCGCGCGATGAGCTGTGCATACTGCGCACCGAAGTCCACGACGAGGACGGGCTTAGTCACCTGTTCAGACACGCCCTAAAGCTTATCAAGACTTACGGACTGCAGGCATACCCAGGTTCAGTGCAGCCGGAGCATCTTCCGGCACAGCCGGGTTCACCGGAGCAATCGGCTCCAGTCGCACGTAGGACTCACCCTGCGCCGGACGCTGATCTTCCTCACCCTTATTCGGCCACAGCGACGTTGCACGCTCCGCATTCGCGGAAATCGACAGTGACGGGTTCACCCCCGGGTTGGCTGCCATCGCCGAGCCGTCGTGAATCGAGAGCGTCGGGTAGCCCCACACGCGCAGGTACGGGTCGACTACGCCGTTTTCGGGCGAATCCGAAATCGTCGCGCCACCAATGAAGTGAGCTGTCAAAGGAATATTTGCCAACTCACCGATAGTGCCACCAGCCAGCACACGACCATTCCGACCACGTGCATTGAGCTTGTCCGCCGCACGTTGCGTAGCTTCGTTGCCCGACGGAATCCACGTCGGGTTCGGCTCCCCCTCGCCCTGCTTACTCATCAGGAAACGCACCGGCCCGATCTTTTGCAGGTACGTCGTAATCGAGTTGTCGCGATTCTGCATCACCAAAGAAATCACGGTGCGCTGCGACCACTTACGCAGGTTCAGGAGTTGTGTCAGGTAGTTCGGGTGCTTTACGACGATCCCCACAGCCTGTAGCCAACGCGGAGTTGCACGACCCCCTTCGGTCATAATCATCTGCAGCATTGCAATGGCATTAGACCCCTTGCCGTAGCGCACTGGCTCGATATGGGTGTCCTCGTCCGGGAAGAATGACGAAGTGATAGCTACACCGTTAGAGAAGTCATTTTCCGGGTCCACCTTCGTACCCATCGCGCCCAAGATAGCCTCGGAGTTGGTGCGGGTCAGCTTGCCCAAAGACTTCGGCAGCAGCGGCAAGTACCCATCGGCCTGCTGCCGGTGCAGCAAATTCTGGGTTCCCCAGGCACCGGCGGCGAGAATAACGCGCTTAGCTCTAAACTGCTGCTTGCCCTTAGCTACCCAACGGCCACTGCGCTCAGTGTCAATAACCCAGGAGCCATCAGCCTGAGGATGCAGGCCAGTAACGGTAGTGCGGTCAAAGACCTGCGCACCGAACTTCTCCGCCAAGTAAAGGTAGTTCTTAACCAGGGTGTTCTTTGCATTGTGGCGGCAACCAGTCATGCACTCACCACATTCCGTACAAGCAGTGCGGTCCGGTCCAACGCCACCAAAGTAGGGATCGGAAACTGTTTGCCCTGGCACACCCTGACCACCAGTCTTGGCACCGAAGAACACGCCCACCGGGGTTGAGCGGAAAGTATGGCCCACCCCCATATCTTCGGCTACCTCACGCATGACAACGTCGGCAGGCGTGTCGGATGGGTTGGTGACCACCCCGAGCATGCGAGATGCATTGTCATAGTGCGGAGTGAGTTCTGACTCCCAGTCGGTAATGTGCCCCCACTGACGGTGCTGGAAGTACTCGGTACCCGGCTTATACAGAGTGTTTGCGTAGTTAAGGGAACCACCGCCGACTCCAGCACCAGCGAGAATCATGACATCTTTCAACATGTGCACGCGCTGGACGCCAAAGAGCCCCAGCTTGGGAGCCCACAGGTACTTATGAAGCCGCCAGCTGGTCTTGGCAAAGTCTTTATCTTCGAACCGTCGACCGGCTTCGAGAACTGCCACTCGGTAGCCTTTTTCGGTCAACCGCAAAGCAGAAACAGAGCCACCGAAACCGGAACCGACGATTACAACATCGAAATCACGTTGTTTACTCATGGGAAAAGCCACCTTCTCTAAGGGCGTAACACTAATGCGCGGAACTCATGTTCCTAACCCTAAGCGGAGGTGGCTTTTCAGTAAGGTAGTTTTGCGAAAAAACTATCCGATTACTTTAATTACAAACCCTTTGGACGTACCGACAGCTCAACGCGGTGGAAGGACTTCAGGTTGGTAAAGCCGCACTTGGCCATTGCGCGACGCAGGCCACCGGCGAGATTGCGGTCACCGAACGGCGAGGCGGACGGGCCAAACAGAGCCTCTTCCAGGCTGACCAATTCCTTCTCATCGTCGACAACCGGCCACACCGCACCTCGCGGGTACTTCGGGTGTGCCGCAACAGACGGCCAGACATAGCCCTGCCCCGGGGCTTCGTTGACGGTTGCCAGCGCACTGGACAGCGCCACAGCATCCGCACCGCAGGCGATTGCCTTGGCAATATCACCGACGGTATCAATGCCGCCGTCGGCAATGATGTGGACGTAGCGGCCCTCGGTCTCATCGAGGTAGTCCTTACGAGCAGCTGCAGCATCCGCAATAGCGGTAGCCATTGGCACATCGATGCCGAGCGCATCCGGGGACGTCGTAAAGCCTGTACCGACGATTACACCAGCGGCGCCTGAGCGCATCAGATGCAGCGCAGTCTGGTAGTCGACAACGCCACCGGCAATAACCGGAACGTCCAGGCTGCCGATGAAGTCCTTGAGGTTCAGCGGCTCACCCTGAGCAGTGACGTGCTCTGCGGAAATCAGCGTGCCCTGGATAACCAACAAGTCAATGCCAGCTTTAATAGCCAGCGGCGCCAACTCACGGACGTGCTGCGGGGAGACACGAACTGCAGTGATCGCACCGGTTGCGCGGATTTCCTTGATGCGCTCAACCAACAGCTCCGTATCAATCGGAGCAGAGTGCAGTTCCTGCAGCTTGCGGTTCACTGCCTCGGATTCGCGCTTGGTGGCGGCATTCTTTGCCAACTTCACCAGCTCGGCAATCTTGTCCTGCGCATCGGCATGACGGGCCCAGATACCCTCGGCGTTGAGAACCGCCAAGCCGCCCAGGCGAGCAAACTCAGCGACGGATTCCGGGCTGGCGATGGCATCTGTCGGATGCATCATCATCGGGAGTTCGAAATCGTAGGCGTCAATTCGCCAGGAGGTATCGACGTCCTTGGACGACCGAGTACGACGAGTGGGAACGAGTGCAATATCGTCCAACTCGTAGGTCCGGCGTGCCTCGCGGCCAATACCGATTTCAACGATGTCGCGCATGAGCTTTCCTCACATGCCCTTTCCGTGGAATTTAACTCGACTAAGCCAGTTTAGCGCTGGTAGTAGTTCGGCGCTTCGACAGTCATCTGGATATCGTGCGGGTGCGACTCGCGCAGGCCTGCAGCGGTGATCTGGACAAACTGTGCGTCGTGCAGCTGCTCGACGGTAGCGGAACCGGTGTAGCCCATAGCTGCGCGCAGACCACCGACCAGCTGGTGAACGATGGAGTCGATGCTGCCGCGGAACGGAACACGGCCCTCGATACCTTCCGGAACCAGCTTCTCTTCGCTCTTGACGTCAGCCTGGAAGTAGCGATCCTTGGAGTAGGAGCGCTTCTCGCCGGTCAGGCCGCGGCCCTGCATGGCGCCCAGCGAGCCCATGCCGCGGTACATCTTGTACTGCTTGCCGTTAACGAAGGTAACCTCACCCGGAGCCTCAGCGGTACCGGCCAGCATCGAACCGAGCATGACGGAGGATGCACCGGCCGCCAGAGCCTTGGCGATGTCGCCGGAGAACTGCATACCGCCATCGGCGATAATCGGAACGCCAGCCTTCTTAGCTGCGACAGAGGCTTCCATGATGGCGGTGATCTGCGGGGCACCTACACCTGCGACAACGCGAGTGGTGCAAATCGAGCCCGGGCCGATACCGACCTTGATGGCATCTGCACCCGCGTCAATCATGGCCTGTGCAGCACCACGGGTAGCTAGGTTGCCGCCGATAATCTGGATGTTCTCGCCGAATTCCTTCTTAACGCGGGAGACCATCTCAAGTACACCTGAGTTGTGGGCGTGAGCGGTATCAACAACGAGCACGTCTACGCCTGCGTCAGCCAATGCGTGTGCGCGCTTCCAGGAGTCCTCGCCGGTACCGATGCCAGCACCGACCAGCAGACGGCCGGAACCATCCTTGGAAGCATTCGGGTACTGATCCTTCTTGACGAAGTCCTTGACGGTAATCAGACCAGTCAGACGGCCTTCGCCATCGACGATCGGCAGCTTCTCCACCTTGTGAGCGCGCAGCAGGTTCAGCGCCGCATCGCCAGACACACCCTGCTCAGCCACGACGAGCGGCATCGGTGTCATGATTTCGGAAACCTTGCGGTTCAGGTCTGCCTCAAAACGCATGTCGCGGTTGGTGCAGATACCGACCAGCTTGCCGTCCTCGTCGACGACCGGCAGGCCCGAGATGCGGTAACGAGCGCACTTGGCATCTACTTCGGCGATGGTGTCATCCGGGGAACAGGTCACCGGGTCGGACACCATGCCAGCCTCAGAGCGCTTTACAATCTCGACCTGCTGAGCCTGCTCCTCGATGGACAGGTTGCGGTGCAGGATACCCATACCGCCCTGGCGGGCCATGGCAACAGCCATGCGAGCCTCGGTGACGGTGTCCATAGCAGCGGACACAATCGGAATGTTCAGACGCAGCTCACGAGTGAGCTGCGTCGAAGTATCAACGCCGGAGGGGATAACGTCCGAAGCGTCCGGCAGAAGCAGGACGTCATCGAATGTAAGGCCGACTAGTGGAATCTTGTTGGGATTGTCTCCGCCGAGGCTAATTCCCGTGGGGTTGGTCATGGACTCCTCCTGCTCCACCCTTGCCGACATCCGGCCAGGGGCGCTATCGCTTCGTGGTTGCCAAACGTTATATACAGGGTAGTCCTTAAGTGATAGAACGCGACAATTAGACGGAGCGACAGGCGCCCGACAAGGGTTAGCCAAAAGCTAGCTGAGGGTTATACCAAGGTGAACTAAACCCCAACTAAGTAGATTGCCAATCGTCAGGATTGCCGTACAGAGCTGTTACGGTAGTGATTGTGAACCATAACTTTTTCTCATCCATGCCGCGGGATCCGTTCGAGGGAGATCCCAATGACCCGGCAAGCTTTCTCGAGCCGGATGAGCCGTTTGCTCCGCTGACAGACCAGGAACGTCGAGAGGTTCTTGAAGATCTGGCCGCAGTTCGCCTATTCCGCACCGCTTTGAGCCCAGAGGGATTACTGGGTGTCTGCATGTTGTGTGAGGACTGCGGTGACGAGCACTTTTACAACTGGGAAGTTTTGGAAAACCACTACCTGATGCTCCTGTCTGGACAGGCGTCCCCGGTTCACGAGCCACAATTCGATCCAGACCCCTCCCGTTACGCTCCATGGGACTACTGCGCAGGCTTTGTCGACGGTCTGCGTTCTCGCCGACCTGGCCGTTTCTAAAAATTTGGTAAGAGTTTCACGGAATTGTTTGCGTAGTATCCCGGCTGGCCTCCTTAGGTTTACCAACCGTTCATTGTTGGCCTCCACACTTGAGCTCACTGCTTCAAGAAAGCTCAATGAAGGAGACATCAATTCCGATGACGTACATCGACCACTTGCCCGGGCCCAATGCGGATTTGTGGGATTGGCAGCTGCACGGCTCTTGCCGCGGGCAGGACTCCGCGACCTTCTTCCACCCGGAAGGCGAGCGCGGACGCGCACGCAGCCTACGCGAAGCCCGTGCGAAGGCTATCTGCCGTTCTTGCCCCGTTCTTATGCAGTGCCGTAGTCACGCACTCAAGGTTGGTGAGCCATACGGCGTCTGGGGTGGTCTCAGCGAATCTGAACGAAATGAAATCCTTCGAGCTAAGCCGGCCTCACGTGAACGCGAACTTGAACGCGTTCTAGTCGCTGCCATGTAGTCCCTCCCCTTCTCTCGGACTCCAGCCAGTTCCAGTTCACATAAAACCAAAATGCTCCCCACCCTCAGATTGAAAGGCGGGGAGCATTTCACGTACTAGCAGCTAGCACACTAGCTCATTAGCAATTAGTGAGCGTGATCGTGCTCCGGCTCCTCTTCCGGCTTGTCCACAACGGAAGCCTCAGTGGTCAGCAGCATGCGTGCCACGGAGGTTGCGTTGACGACTGCGGAGTGAGTGACCTTGACCGGGTCAATGACACCGGACTCAATCAGGTTCTCGTAAGTGTCAGTAGCAGCGTTGTAGCCGTTGCCGTTCTCCTGCTCGCCGATGTGGTAAACGACAACTGCGCCATCCTTACCAGCATTCTCAGCAATCCAGAAAGCCGGGCGGATCAGAGCCTTGGCAACTGCACGGACACCGACTGCCTCGTCACCCTCGAACTCGTCAGCAAATGCCTCGAGTTCACGGGAAATCTGCACCAGTACGGAACCGCCACCGGCGATGACGCCTTCCTGAGCTGCTGCACGAGCAGCGTTAATGGCATCCTCGACGCGCAGCTTGCGCTCGTTGACCTCGGTCTCGGTTGCAGCGCCGACCTTAATAACAGCCACACCGCCTGAGAGCTTCGCCAGACGCTCTTCCAGCTTCTCGCGGTCCCAGTCAGAGTCAGTGCGCTCAATCTCGGCACGAATCTGGTTACGACGCTCTTCCACGGCCTCAGCGGTGCCGGCACCGTCAACCAGGACGGTCTCGTCCTTGGTAATGGTGATGCGGCGTGCGTTACCCAGCACCTCAAGTCCAACGTCCTTCAGCTGCATGCCAGTGTCAGCCGTAACGACGGTTGCACCGGTGACAACTGCCAGGTCATCCATGAACGCCTTACGACGGTCACCGAAGTACGGTGCCTTCACTGCGGCAACCTTCAAGGTCTTGCGCATAGCGTTGATAACCAGCGCGGACAGAGCCTCGCCCTCGATATCCTCAGCCATGATCAGAGTCGGCTTGCCGGACTCGGCAATCTTCTCCAGAATCGGCAGGAACTCCGGCAGGGAGGAAATCTTCTCGCGGACCAGCAGCACCTGTGCACCGTCGAGAATTGCCTGCTGAGCCTCAACGTCGGTAATGAAGTACGGCGAGAGGAAGCCCTTGTTGAAGGACACGCCCTCGGTCACGGACAGCTCGGTGGCAATCGACTGCGACTCCTCCACAGAGACGACGCCGTCCTTGCCGACCTTGTCCATGGCACCTGCAACCAGGTCACCGATTTCAGTGTCGCGCGAGGAAACGGTTGCCACCTGTGCGATGGCAGCAGAGCTGCTGACCGGGGTGGCACGCTGCTTCAGCAGCTCAACCGCCTTGTCGGATGCAGCGTGAATACCGCGATTCAGAGAAATCGGGTTTGCGCCAGCTGCAACGTTGCGCAGACCCTCGTGGACCAACGCCTGTGCCAGCAGCGTTGCGGTAGTAGTGCCGTCGCCGGCAACGTCATTGGTCTTGACCGCAACGGACTTAACCAACTGCGCGCCGAGGTTCTCAAACGGATCCTCAACGTCGATGTCGCGGGCGATAGTCACACCGTCATTGGTGACCAGCGGACCGCCGAAGGCCTTGTCCAGGACTACGTTGCGACCCTTCGGGCCAAGCGTGACCTTGACTGCGTCGGCAAGCGTGTCCACACCGCGCTTGAGGCCTTCGCGAGCCTCTTCGTTAAAAGCAATAAGCTTCGCCATGTGTGGGTACGTCCTCCCTTTAGTTCTCGATAACAGCCAGGATGTCGCGCTGCGACAGCAGCAGGTACTCCTCGCCCTGGTACTTCAGCTCAGTGCCGCCGTACTTGGAGAAGATGACGATGTCGCCTTCCTTGACGTCCATAGGAATGCGGTCATCGTCATCGGCCCAACGACCCGGACCAACTGCGATAACGGTAGCCTCCTGCGGCTTCTCCTTAGCGGAGTCCGGGATAACCAGGCCAGAAGCCGTGGTGGTCTCTGCTTCGTTGATCTGAACGAGGACGCGGTCCTCCAGCGGCTTGATGTTGACGTTCGCCACGATGAATTCCTCCATACATGCGGTGATGTGATGTTCTTGTGCCGGTTGGTCTGCCGTGCACAGCCGTCGTCGCGGGTGAACAACTGTGTGTCAAACAACCTTCGTTAGCACTCTACCTCTGCAAGTGCTAACACTCAACAACAGTGAGCGCTAATGCTAATTGGTCAGCTTGTCGGGGTTGCAAGCCATACGACCGAACACAGTAACCGTCATCCCGTGTTCCTTGATGTACTCATCGCTAAAGCAGGGGCCACCAGAACCGGTCGTGTAACGACTGTCTGGCTCCCTCCTTTGCCAGGCACCTTCGTCCCATTGGTAAACCGCCAGTCCCCCCACTGTTTGTGCGTCCACCTATCGCCCACCATCCGTCACAGGCGACAATCGTAAAGTTTTCCTCCGTGGTTGGGAACTCCGGCGCCTCACAGTCTCCGCTAAACGGAGCCGAGTGGTAATCAGTCTCATTGCATTACAGGTTCTTCCACTGGCATCGATGGGTCGGTCGGACAGGCGTAACCAGAGGGATTGACCCCTGCGGCAATTAGGTAGGCGGCAGCTGCGCCAATCATGACACCGTTGTCGGTACACAGCTTAATCGGCGGCACGTGCAGCGTAATTCCCGCCGAGGTAGCTCGCGCCGCTGCGAGTTCACGCAACCTCGAGTTCGCAGCTACACCACCACCGAGCAGCAGCGTAGTAGCCCCCACATCCTGAGCCGCACGGACAGCCTTCTTGGTCAACACATCGCAGACCGCCTCCTGGAAGGAAGCACAAACGTCCTCTACGGAGTATTCACGACCTTCCTTCTCCGCTGCCTCGACATAGCGGGCCACGGCTGTCTTCAAGCCGGAGAAGGAGAAGTCATGGCGCGCATCCTGCTGGCGCATCATGGCCCGAGGAAACGCGATGGCCTTGCGGTTTCCCTGCTTAGCCAACTTATCGATAATCGGGCCGCCCGGGTAACCCAACCCAAGCAACCTAGAAACCTTGTCGTATGCCTCTCCGGCTGCGTCGTCAAGCGTCGACCCGAGCTCCTGCATCGGGCGACCGACCCCCTGTACACGCAGCAGCTGTGTGTGACCGCCAGAGACCAACAGCGCTACAGCATTGGACAAATCCGCGCCGTCAAGGGCACCAACAGCAACGTGACCGGCGAGGTGGTTGATGCCGTAGAACGGTACACCCCAGGCAGCGGCGTAGGCCTTCGCGCCTGCCGAACCAACCAGCAGCGCACCGGCGAGACCAGGCCCCACGGTAGCGGCAACGGCATCTGGGATAAAAGTATCGATACCGAGCTTGGCAGCTGCTTGCGCGCGCGCCTCGGAGACTACTGGCTGCAAGGCTTCCAAATGAGCGCGAGAAGCAATCTCGGGAACCACACCGCCGAAACGGGCGTGCTGTTCCATGGAGGATGCGACGACGTCGGCAAGCACTTCTACCTCAACAGCGGCAGGGGTGGCGGTGTCGTCGTAGCGCACACGCATCACTGCAGCGCCAGTCTCATCGCAGGAACTCTCGATTGCCAGCAGGGTCAACTCGGTCATAGCAGTCATGGTACTAGCGCACCACCGGGTCGCTTACCAGCGACCGAGTTTAAATTTCGAGGCGACCGAGGTTCCTCACTGCAGCACGCCAGAGGGCGTATTCCTCTGGGTAGTCATCGCGGTAGTGACGAACGGCGCGCATACCGTGCTTGATACGCTCAATTTCCTCGTCGCCGATGTCCTCGCCCTCGGCGTCGACGAATACGACCGTTCCGCAAATTGCGGTGGTGGGGTCGGTGAAGAAAGCCGAGTTGCCCGTAGCAGCCTCATTGCGACCGAGGGACGCGACCGGGTTCGGTTCAGCGCCCTCAGCCTTGGCCGTCGGGTTGTAGAGAGCGGCGTAATCGACGCCATCTTCCTGAAACGCCACCGAAACACGGTCAGAGGAAACTCCGCCGAGGAATGTAGCAGCGGCCTCCAACTCAAATTCGACGATGCGATGCGTCAGGTCAGGGTTCACCAGAAAACCTTTAATCATGGAAACAGAGGTACCGCACCGCATCCGCTCCCGCATCTCGAGAGCGCTACCCCCACTATGGCCGCGGGATGTTGCGGAGGTTCGACCGTGCCATGTTGATCATCTGACCAACGCCGCCGCCAAAGACGGTGCGAGTAGCGGCCTTGGAGAATCCCATCAGCATGTCCCAGGTGATATTCGCCGGGATGGACAGGGCGTTCGGGTCGGTGACCATGTCCACCAGTACCGGACCGTCGTAGGCCAGCGCCTCTTGAATCAGGCGAGGTGCATCGGCCGGATCTTCAATTCGGATGGCCTTGATACCCAACGACTCCGCGACTCCCGCGTAGTCAACTGCGCCGTGATCGGTCTCGTGCTCCGGCAGCCCCTGAACCAACATTTCCAACTTGACCATACCGAGCGAGGAGTTGTTGAACACAAACATCTTGATCGGCAGCTGCTGCTGCTGCACGGTGATGAGCTCACCGAGCAGCATTGACAGGCCACCGTCACCGTTGAAGGTAATGACCTGACGGTCCCGGTCAGCAGCCTGCACACCAATAGCCTGCGACAGTGCATTGGCCATAGTGCCGTGACGGAAGGAACCAATCTGCTCTCGCCTGCCATTCGGCGTGACGTAGCGTGCAGCCCAGACATTGCCCATGCCGGTATCGACGGTAAAGACGGCATCGTCATCGGCGTACTTATCAATCAGGTCGGCCACATACTCCGGGTGAATCGGGCGCATGTTCTCAACGTCATGGGTGTATGCCTCGATGACGTGGCTGAGCAGGCGCTCGTGGTTCCGCAGCTGCTTGTCCAGGAAGGAGCGGTCGGTCTTTTCATCCAGGTACGGCAGGATGGTTTCAATCGTTGCGGCCACATCGCCGACGACTGGGTACTTCACCGTGGTACGACGACCGATGGCGCGACCATCGATATCGACCTGGGCGACGTTCTTAGTCGGCAGGAAGTCGTTGTACGGGAAGTCAGTACCGAGCAGAATCAACAAATCAGCATCGTTAGAGGCATCGTGGCAGGCGCCGTAGCCCAGCAGTCCGGACATTCCGACGTCATAGGGGTTGTCGTACTGGATGTACATCTTGCCACCCAGCGCATGCCCCACCGGCGACTTAATCTTCTCCGCAAGCTTGAGCACCTGTTCGCGGGCATCCTTCACACCTGCGCCACAGAAAAGCGTGACGGTTTTAGCCTCATTGATTGCGTCGGCAAGCGCGGCGGCCTGACCGGCATCAGGGAATACGACTGGGCGACCGCTGCTGATAGTGGAGGTGACGAACTCATCATTTTCCACTTCATGCGTTGTAATGTCGCCCGGCAGAACCAGCACGGAAACACCGTGGCCAGTCATGGTCGACTGGATAGCATGATGCAAAACGACGCCACCCTGCTCAGCGGAGTTCACCATCTCGCAGTAACCGGAGCACTCGTTGAAGATAAACTCCGGATGGGTCTCCTGGAAGAAGTTCGAGCCAATCTGGCGAGAAGGAATGTGCGATGCCAGCGCCAGCACCTTTGCGCCGTTGCGGTGGGAGTCATAGAGGCCCTGAATGAGGTGGGTGTTACCCGGACCGCAAGAGGCCGCACACACTGCTAATTCGCCGGTGACCAGGGACTCGGCACCGGCAGCGAAGGCCGCAGCCTCCTCGTTGCGGACGTGCACCCACTCAATGGAGGACTCACGCACCGCGTCGACAATGGGGTTCAAACTATCTCCGACGAGTCCGAAGATTCGCTTGACACCTTGATTCTCTAGGGTTTCTACGAGCTGCTTTGCAAAGGTTTTAGCCATGTGACCGGTCTAACGCAGAATAGTCGCTACGTCAACATTTAGCCGGCGGGCACAGGCCGGCACATTGTGTAAGCGTCCGCCCCAGAGCCCGGGTAGTAGTTTTTTCGTAGCCCCATATTTTCGAAGCCGTAGCGTCGATACATGGCGATAGCGGGTTCATTATCCGTGCGCACTTCCAAAAACACCGGGCCCGGATCCTCCGCCACAGCTGCCATCAGCGCGTCCATGAGCTGCGCCCCAAAGCCCCGGCGCTGCCACTTCTGCCCCACGCCGATGGTGTGAATCTCGTACTCGGCGCCACCCGCAGGTCCCAGCTTGGTAATCCCCGCATAGCCGCACAGTTCTTCGACCCCGTCTGCCTCTGCGATCAGCCCGACGTAGAAATTGTTCGGCGCGGCCAGCTCTGCCATAAAGGCCGATTCCGGCCAGGGATCATCGCCGGCAAATAGCTCCGCCTCAATCGCCGCACACGCCTTGGCTGCAGGAGGCCCGAGACGCACTAGCTTGACGACGCTCATCTCATAGCCTTCGGGACAACGGCATCCGGACGGCGCAAGTACAGCGGCACCAGTGGGCCCGGCGCGGAGTCAAAGTCAACCGTTTCAACCATGGCTTTCGGAGTGGGAAAGACTTGTTCGGCAGCAACCTCAAGTCCGGCAATTTGCTCGATGTGGCTGAGGCTGCCGCGGGCGTGGCTCGGCGTGAAGTCGGCGACTTCTGCTGCGAGTTCTTCCTTGAGCAGCTCCATGACGTCGGCTGGCTTGGCCACTGCCGGGCCGAAAACTCGCTGGCCATCGTGGTAGGCCGCGAAGTACACCTCGCGGCGGCGGGCATCGGTGACGACCAGTTCATCGCCAACACCACCCGCGAGCGCATCCAGGCTGCAGATGCCGTAGCAGGGAAGTCCCAGAGCGTCGGCAAAGGAGGCTGCGGTTGCCATACCAACGCGCAAGCCCGTAAACGGCCCCGGACCACAGCCGACAACCACGGCATCTAGCTCGGCTGCCGCCACCCCACTGTCGGTGAGGCACTGCTGAATCAGCAGCACCAGCACCTCGTTGTGCGCGCGGGCATCCAGGTGCAGCTTTTCGGCCACGGTTTCACCATCACGGACAATTCCCGCGGTGACCTGTGGGGTCGATGTGTCAACGGCCAAAATGTTCATACTCAGTAACCTACTTGAACCGACTTGAAGCTACTTGCTCCACTTCCAGGTGACGACGCGGGCATCGTCGTCACGCGAACGATCGATGCTCACCTGCAGATAGCGCTCAGAGAGCACCTCGGCGAGCCCCATTCCCCACTCGGCGACCACGACGCTGTCCTCGAGGTCGGTGTCCAGATCGAGTGAATCCAGCGCATCGAAGGCCTCGCCATCGGAGCCGGGTCCCTCTTCGCCGAAGAGTCGATAGGCGTCGACGTGGATGAGGGTGACGCCGTCTTTTGCGAGCGGACGGTGCTCGCGGGCGATGGTGAACGTCGGCGATGTCACGCGCCCGCGCACATTCATGCCGCGGGCGATGCCCTGCGTGAGAGTGGTCTTACCCGCGCCGAGTGGGCCATCGAGAATCACCAAATCCCCGGCGGCTAGCTCCCGGCCAATCTCCTCGCCGAGGTCACGCATGTCCTCTGCGGTTGGCGCAATGCGGCTGCGCACCCACTTTCGCTCGCTGCGTCCCTTCGGTGCGGTGAGGATTTCGTAGTTAATGGTGCCGGATGCCTCCGCGAGGTCATCGAGACCGGGCTCCCCCAGTGTGGGATCACCGACGATGACCGCAGTGTCGCCGGCCTCGACATCACTGTCGGGACCAAGGTCGACGACGAACTGATCCATACATACGCGTCCTACCTGCGGATAGCGTGTGCCATTGATGCTGACTTCGAAACGCCCGGATGCTGAGCGCATCATGCCGTCGGCATAGCCGCAGGGCACGATGCCGATGGTGGTATCGCGGTCAGCTGTCCAGGTCTGTCCGTAGGACACCGACTGCCCTGCCGGCAGCTTCTTGACCAAGATGACCGACGCTTCCCACCGCATCGCTGGACGCAATCCATGGGTGGACCCCACAATTGGCTCGCCACCATAAATCGCCAGACCTGGGCGCACCATGTCGAAGGCCAGGTCAGGACGCGACAACGATGCCGGCGAATTCGCCGCATGGTTAATCAGCTCATCCAGCCCCGCCTCGCGCAGTGCAGTAATCGCTGCACGGAAATTCTGCGCCTGCTTATCGACGCTTTCGTTGCCCGGCTCATCCGCGCACGCAAAGTGCGTGAAAGCACCGGTGATGTTCAGCGCGCCGGTCTTGTGCAGCTCGACCAGCTGATCAACCGCATTCTCAAAGTCCCCATTGGCCATAGAGAATCCCGAGCGACCCAAGCCCGTATCGACCATCACCGTCACACGTGGTGTCACCGATAGCGCCCGCCCGGCATTGGCCACGGCCAGCGCATGAGCCATCGACGGCAGGCCGAGGTCAATATCTGCAGCCACAGCACGCTGCAGCAACGAGGTGGCTGCCGCGTCCCAGATCCAGGCGAGGATGGGGATGGTGTGGCCGTCGTCAAGCGTGGTGCGGAGTTCCTCGCGGAGGGAGAGCGCCTCGTCGATTGTTGCGACGCCGAGCTGTGTTGCGCCGCCGGCCAGTGCGGCACGCGCCGTCTGCAGCGCACCCTGCGAGTAGCCGTCCGCCTTGACGACGGCCATGAATTCCGACACCCCTGCGATGGCCTTGACGGTCTTCACATTGTGGGTGATTGCGTCGAGATTAACGGTATGGGTCAGGATGGCTGGTGCCGAGGAAGTCATAGCCGTATTTTGCCACTGATGCCTTCATTGGTGAACCACGCGGTGGCATCTCGGATGGATTCAGCGATGTCCTGGGCGCTGCAGGGTGCTGGTCCGAACTCTGTCTGCGCGGCCAAGAATGCGGCGCGAGCGTGAATAATTACTGGTACGTAGAGGGATTCGCCTCGTGCTACCCAGGCGCCAAGAAGTCCGGACAGTACATCGCCGGAGCCCGGCGTGGCTGCCCAGGAGCTACCCGCGTCAATCACAACTGTGCGCTGCGTTTTCGGATTGGCAATCACGGTGCGGCGTCCCTTGAGCAACACTTCACAGGAGAACTGCTCGGCAAGTTCACGGGCATCTGCGATGGCGTTAGTGACCTCGTGCCCGGTAAGGCGCTCAAATTCGCCGGCGTGCGGTGTGAGAACAGTGCGCAGGTTGCGCTCCTGGCCGCGCTCGCGGACGAGCTGTCGGAGATTCTCATGCATCGAGAGCAGCGTCAGGGCGTCAGCATCGATGACTACTGGTTTGTCGGTAGCCAGGATGGCACGCAGTTCCTCGGCCGCGCGCTCATCAGTGCCCCGACCAGGGCCGGCAACCCAGGCATCGACGCGTACCTCTTTACGATCCACCGAGTCCGGCTGCGCAATCACCGTCGGTAAGGCTGCGGTGATGCGGTTGCGGGCGTCCACGTCGCCGACATAGATAACCGCGGGACTGGTCGCGTGCACGGCAGCGGAGGCACACAGCTGACCAGCGCCCGGATACTCCTGACTACCGGCGGCGATACCCGTTACTCCGGTAGAGTACTTGTGGTCAGCAGCACCGGGTTCGAGCTGAGTCTTCGCGCCAAAAGGTGCCGGAAAGCTCCCGCCTAGGGCTTCGTAAAACTCTACGGTCGGAGTCTGGTGGTGGACGGCATTGTAGTGACCGTTTTCATAGAGCGTCTGCCCCAGTCCTGGAAGTTCGAGGGAGCAGACATCGAGCGCAATTTCGTACAATTCGACCTCACCACAGGCTTCCGACAGCGCATGCGCGTAGCGCAGTCCGCCGAAGGTCACCGTTGTCGTGGCCTCGACGTGGGATGGCAGATACGGATCCTGGCCCTCTTCCAGGTCGAGGTCGGGGTTGATGGTCTGGGAGGGCGGATCAAAAGTGCGTCCGGTATCGGCTTCCACGCCACTCGGCACGTCGACCGAGAGAATAGGCACCTCGCCTATGTTTGCCTCGCGCACCAGCCACGCAGCCTCTTCGCGCAGCGCACCATGACCACCGAGCCCCACAATTCCGTCGATAATCAGTGCGTAGTCTTCACTTATCGACCACAGAATCTTCGATAAATCCGTCTCCCGGTCACACCCCAACGGCAGCACCCGCCCGCCTGCGAGCTCAAACGCTTTCAGCGCCCGTTCATGTGGCTTGGTGCCCAGCAAAACTGCATCCACGCCATGTCCGCCCGAAGACAAGTCCCGGCCGGCATAGAGCGCATCGCCACCATTGCCTCCCGACCCAACCAACAGCAGCACACGACCGCGACCAGGCTCCGGCGACACCTTAGCGAGCATCCGCTCCGCCACCTCCGACACAGCGGTGGCTGCGTGGCGCATGAGTTCGTCGTCACGCGTTTGTGCGTCCAGATAGGGCTGTTCCGCGGCGCGAATTTCGGCAGCTGTGTAGCAGTACGTCATAAACCCAGCCTACGATTAGCCCCTATGGATGACTACTCCCCGAGCACGCGAGTTTTCGGCCCTCTACTGCGCGCCTTTCCGCAGGCATACCTGCGCTCGTTGCGTCATCCCGAATGGATCCCCCACGGCGTGCAGGACATTCGCGAAATCCTCGACGGCAAAGTCACTCCCGACCTGGATGGATACAACGGCCGCACACCAATTGTCCTGGTTCACGGCACCTGGATGAACTCGTTCAACTCCTTCGCCATGTTGGGGCCGTTCCTCGCCCGGAATCGCCCTGTATTCTCACTCGATTACGGCTCCGACCCCGCCGCGCTGGTCAGCCGCCTCCGGAGCGTCAAAGCCACCACCGATTTGAGCGATGCGCTCGCCGAAGTCACCGACCTTCTCGACCGCTTCCGAGCCCAACTCTCCCTACCCCGCATCGACCTCATCGGTCATTCCCAGGGCGGTCTGCACTGTCGCAGTTACGCCAACGCGAGCATCGATTCGCTTTACGACGACGCCCTCAACCATGGCCTCAACGAAGAAGACGCCGAGCAGTTCGCCTCCGACAACAGCCCCGTGCGGGCAGTCATCTCGCTTGCGGGAAACCATCGCGGCACTACTGCGTGGGGCATGCGCCGAAGGCTCAGTGCCTTTGAACGATGCGGCCTACCAATGCACAAACTCGTCGACCGCCTTGTCGGCCGTGCCTGTATTCAACAGCTGCTGGACTCCGACTATATTGCGACTCTGAACCGCGCAGTGCGTGGCATTACCCGACGCGGCCCGCACTACCTGAATATCGGCACCCCTTTCGACACCGTAGTTCGCCCGTGGACCGGCGCCTTTTTGCCCGAACAAGAGGGTCACCACATTACGAACGTCAACAACGCCACCGGCGGTGGCGACTGGTCTGACCACCTCGCGCTGCTCTACTCCCCCAATACCTTAGAACTCATCCACGAGTTCTTAGACGAGCTGGATCGCGCCGAGGAGGGTGGCGCCGAGGACTCTTCGACCAACAAGCAAACGCCGCGCCATGTACGGCAGCGAGTCCTGCCTATGTACGGCGCACTGCCGACGAGGCTCGGGCGGCGGAGACTCGGACGGCGCGGCCAAATCTAATTCAACATGGACTTTTAGAACATATTTCTAAAACCCTATTGACACTTTTTCAAACAGGTGTACGATTTGGGTTGTAGGGAAAATTTGTAAGCAAAAGTTCTTGGTCCGGTGCACAGAGGTTGGCGGGGGCTGGTTGAACGAGCCTCTCCACGCTTCTCTCCACCACAGAACTCAATCTTCAATTCTCCGGCGGACACGTAGTAATCAGGGGGATAACCAATGTCATCGCCGCCCATAGAACTTCCAGCACCAGGTCAAAAGCCCTCATGGGCCAACCAGCAATCCGACGACCCCATTAGCATCGCGGCCCGTGCCACCAACGCCGCAGACCTTCAGCTCATCGATATCTGCGCTCCCGGTGACGCGGTAGATGTCAATCACCATCTCGCCCGCATAAGCATTCGAACCGGCCTTAGCCGCGGCAAGTGCTCTACGCTGTGCGAGATTGCACTGATGTTCGAGCGCCTACCAAAAGTCCGGGCTCTCATCGAATCCACCTTCTGTTTCTCTCTAGCCCATCTCCGCGCCATCGCCAATGGCGTTGCCGGGCTGTCACCAGACCAGTTCGACACGGTAGAGCCCCATCTTTTGGAAATGCTCACTCCGACGCGACCTCGACAAGCAATGATTGGTGTCTACACGCTGTCTCGCCTAATCGGCGACTTGGTTTCTGAGTACAACGACTGCGCCCGCAACGACGGCACCCAACGGGTTCCAGAAGGCGAAGCGGTCACACTCGCCGACACGGGCGATGGCAAGCACAAAAAGGTCACAGCAATCCTTGAAAACGACCGCGCGACCGAGCTCATGGCCAGGATCCAGGGGATTCGCAACATCGCAATCAATCGTGGTGAACAGTGCACGCAGGCGGAAGCGCTACTACAGCTGGCACAGAATTCGACCAATGCCGAGATTGTCATCAATGTCTACCGCGAGGTCGGCGGTGGGCCAGCATGGATTGATGGCGTCGGCTGGCTGAGCGAGGTAGCCACCGAAGAATGGATTGCTCGCGCAACTCACATCCGTATCTCCGCCGACAGCAAGGTGGATGGTTACCGCCCCACCGAGAGCCAAGTGGCTCGCGTCCGTGGTCGCGACGGTACCTGCCGCTTCCCTGGCTGCGACGTCCCGGCATCCAAGTGCGACCTGGACCATATTCAGCCGTACAACCACGACAATCCCGACCAGGGCGGGCCAACTGACACAGAGAATCTGCACTGTCTCTGCCGCCGACACCACAACCTAAAAACTCACGAGGGCTGGGACATCGACAGGTACCCCGATGGAACGGAAGTGTGGACTTCCCGCGATGGAGACACCGCGACTAGCGTTCCGGTTGGGGCGCTAAAGAACGTCGGCAAGCAAACTTTTCATCAGCGCGTGACACGAAAGATGAAGACGATTCAGAAACGCAACCTCGATTGGATGTTGTCATTTTGCGACGTACCTGACGAGGTCTGGGAGCTAACAGAGGAGGAAGAAAAACGCATCGGGTCCCTCACGGATGAAGAACTCGATGCGGAAATTGAGCAGTACCGACGAAAGCAGGACGAACTACTCGACGGTGACTGACTTAGCCAGGTTGCGCGGCTTATCGATGTCCTCGTTACCGCACTGGCGAGCAATCTCAGCTGCCAGGAACTGCATCGGAATCGTAGACAACAGCGGCTGGAGCAACGTGGACGTCTCCGGGATCTCAATCAGGTAGTTCGCAAACGGAACCACCGACTGATCCCCTTCTTCGGCAATCACGATGGTCTTGGCGCCACGGGCACGAATCTCCTGGATGTTGGAGACAATCTTGGAGTGCAGCACGGCGCGTCCCTTCGGCGATGGCACTACAACGACGACCGGAAGATCATCCTCGATGAGTGCAATTGGACCATGCTTGAGCTCGCCTGCCGGGAACCCCTCTGCGTGAATGTAGGCAAGCTCCTTGAGCTTCAGCGCACCCTCAAGTGCGACTGGGTAGCCAACGTGTCGGCCGAGGAAGAGCATCGTCGGAATAGCACCGATTTCCTTGGCCATGTCGATGAACTCATCGCCCTTAGCAACGACCTTGTCAATCAGTGCCGGGATGGTCTCCAGCTCTTCAAACTCGCGAGTGACCTCATCCGGGTACTTAGTGCCGCGTGCCTGGGCAAGAGCCAATCCGACCAGGTAATTTGCGGCTACCTGCGCCAGGAACGACTTGGTTGCAGCAACACCAATCTCCGGCCCAGCGTGCGTGTAGAGCACGGCATCAGACTCACGCGGAATCTGTGCACCGTTGGTATTACAGACAGCCAGCACGCGGGCGCCCTGGCTCTTTGCGTGCCGCACGGCCTCGAGGGTGTCCGCAGTCTCACCCGACTGCGAAATAGCGACCACCAGCGTCTGGCGGTCCAGCACCGGATCGCGGTATCGGAACTCGGACGCGACCTCAATCTCGACCGGGATACGCACCCAGTGCTCAATGGCGTACTTGGCCAACAAACCGGAGTGGTATGCGGTACCACAGGCGACGACGAAGACCTTCTCGATGTCACGCAGATCTTGGTCACTCAGGCGGGACTCGTCGAGAACGATGCGGCCATCAACGAGGTGACCGGCCAACGTATCGCGAACGGCGGCAGCCTGCTCGTGGATTTCCTTCATCATGAAGGAGTCATAGCCACCCTTTTCGGCTGCAGCGAGATCCCAGTCGATGGTGAATGGTCGACCCTGCTGCTCGTTGCCGGCGAAATCCAGGATGCGGTAATCATCTGCGGTGATGATGACGACGTTGTCCTGCCCCAGCTCCACGGCCTCGCGGGTGTGCGCGATGAAAGCCGCAACGTCAGATCCGAGGAACATTTCGTTTTCGCCCACACCGACAATCAGCGGAGTGGAGCGACGAGCAGCGATGATGCGATCCGGGTGGTCTGCATGAGTAAACAACAGCGTGAAAGCACCCTCGAGGCGGTTGAGCACGGACAGCGCAGACGCCTCGAAATCACCAGCGGTAGATCCGCCGTCGGAACCGTCCAGGGAACGTGCGAGCATGTGCGCGGCGACCTCGGAGTCGGTTTCGGACTTCAGCTCAATGCCGGCATCCTCCAGCTCCTGACGTAGCGGAGCAAAGTTCTCGATAATGCCGTTGTGGACGATAGCCACCTTGCCGTCATAGGACTGGTGTGGGTGGGCATTCTCATCAATTGGGCGACCGTGGGTAGCCCAACGGGTGTGCCCGATTCCAGTGGTTCCAGTGATTTTGTCGCGCCCATCCGCGTCAAGGGCAGCCTCGAGGTTGGCGAGTTTACCGGCCTTCTTCTCTACAGTGATATGCCCCTGATTGTCGACAATGGCGACACCCGCGGAGTCATAGCCACGGTATTCCATGCGTCGTAGCGCATCGACAGCAATATCCAGGGCGGGCTGATGGCCCACATATCCAACGATTCCACACATGCCCTACAGAATAACCCGCGAAGCGGAAAATCGTCATAACGAAATAGACATTCTCGCTCATCCTGGCACTTTTTCAGCAAAGGTATGCCCCTTATAGTTAAGCTATTCACTGTGGCTGACAACTTGAAGACTCTGACATCTAATCTTTCCAAGCGTGGACCGCACCGCGTCATGGTCGGTGACCTAGCTTTTACTGGCCTGCCGGGAAAGGTCTACACGCCTGCAGAGGGCAATGGCATCCCCGGTATCGCCTTCGCACACGATTGGCGCACACCGATTGAGGAGTACCACGCCACGCTGCGTCACCTAGCTTCGTGGGGCATCGCGGTCGCTGCTCCGGACACCGAAAATGGCATTGTGGCAGACCACCGTGGTCTCGCCAACGATTTGGAGACAGCGCTCCAGATTCTCGCTGGTGTCCGCCTCGGTGAGGGCAAGGTCGTCGTCCACCCAAAGAAACTCGGTGTCGCCGGCCACGGCATGGGCGCTGGCGTAGCCGTCCTCGCCGCCGCTGGTCACGACATCATCTCCGGCGTTGGCTGCGTCTACCCCGCGACTACCGCGCCTTCCTCCAGCGCGGCTGCAACTAATGTCTCGGCTCCGGGCCTCGTCCTGGCCCCTGGCGAGGATAAGTGGCTCGATCGCGGCAACCCGGCTCGCCTGGCTGTTCAGTGGAAGGGCGATGTCGTTTACCGCGAAGTAGACAACGCTGACCAGAGCAGCTTCTCGGAGACAACTCTTCTACGTCGCCTAGCGGGCTTCTCTTCTTCCAAGGTGAAGTACCAGGAGGTTGCGCGCGCCGCGCTCACAGGCTTCCTGCTGGCCACGGTCGGTGACGACAAGAAGTACTCGGATTTCGCAGACCCGACCGCCACTATCAAGGGCACAACTAACCGCGATATGGAGTGGCTCATCAAGGAGCTGCCGGAAAACCCGGAGCACTCGCTGGTTCCCGGCAAGTAGTCACTAGGCCACGCTTCAGGACACGCCCCGAATCGACTTCACCGTCGGCGTCCCTTTCCCCGCCCGCCCGAACAACCGCGTAACGGTTCCCTTCGATCGGGCGGTTTTTTGCTGCTTCTCGACGCCCTTCGCCACCTCTCTCTCCTTAATTTCGCGTGCTTTACGACGCTCTTCCAAACCCTGCAATTCTTTCTGTGCCCTCTGTATCGTCGTTTCGAACTCCTGCCTGGTCATTGCAGCAGCGTCGTAATAGGCCTGCCCAATCCGGTCATATTTCGCGGCATGCTTACTCCCCATTACCACTCACCTGCCGTTGGCGAATTAACCGCGCCCACAAGCTCCTGTGCGTTGGGCTGCTCAGGGGGCTCGGGCACAGCTGAAGCAGATTCCTGCACTGATGCTGCCGCGTCCTGGGCTGGTTCTGGCTGTGGCTCTGCTTGTGTTTCTGGCTGTTGTGATTCTGACTGCGGTTCCTGTGGCAGCTCGATTCCCAAGTGCTTTAGTTTCTCAGCCGGAGGAGGTGGCTCAGGCGCATCTTCTGGTTCCGGCTCGGGCTCGGGTTCGGGTTCTGGTTCCGGCTTACAGTCCTCCGGCGCAGGAGCTGGTGCTGGCTCAGGTGCCTGTTCGCACACTGACTCTTCCATCTCCGTGCACATGTCTAAGTTGAGCAGCGAGGTGGCGACGCTGCCCGCAACACCCACAGCCTCCGCAATTCCGGCGATACTGGCAGCACCTACAGCACCAATGGCATCTCCAACGGATATCCCAGCAGCAACGCCTGCCTCTATCCCAATATCAACGTTGGCAACAACCCCAGTTCCACCAGCGATAGCACCGTTGCCACCGGTTACAGTAGCTCCTTCGCCACTCACAGACTCAGCCACCTCTGCACAGGCCGCCGAGGTAGCACCCGAACTGGCAGGGACAGTAGGAGGCTGCGGCGGGGTGGCGACCACTGCGGCCTCAGTGTCACACGCTGCCTGCTCAAGACACTGCTCGATGCAGGCATTGCGCGCATCGTAGAGCTGACCAGTGGAGTCGACGAGACTGTTGCACACCTGCTGGGCCACTTGTGCGGCTTCGGCGCCGACCTCCGGATCGTCGACAAGCGCTTCGCACTGAGAGAGAACACCGTCGGTTTGCTCAGCCATATCTTCGGCCTGCTTTTCACAATCCTCGAGGACCTCGTCGACTTTCTTGCCGCACTCGCCGACACTCTGTGCGCCATCGGCGGACCGCTCATCCTGATTCGCACAGTCCTGCGCGGCTTTATCGCAGCGTTCCTTGGCGGCGCCGGCGGCATCGCCTTTCAAACCGCCCCAATCGAAAGCCATAGCAATAGTTATCGCGGAGGCTATCAACCCCACGGAGTTGGAGAACTTGGATAGGGCGCTGCCTTTCCAGCCGTCAGCGCGTCGCGCCTTATCCAAGACTTTGGGCAGATTCTTGCCGATGCCGCCGACCCCGCGCTTGGCTCCAATACGGCTTCCACGGCCAATAACACGCACCAATATCGGAAGAATTCGAGCAACCCATGGCATCAGTCCACTACCTCAATTCCACCGAGGTCGGCACTCCCGTCGCTGTCACAGCTTGCAAAGACACGCCACTGTTCCCGCACTGCCGGAGCATGGTTGCCAAGTCCCGCGTACATCGATTGCCCGTGCTCACGCAGCCGCACTGCCGCCTGCTGCAGACGATGCCCCTGGGCGGCAAAACCCTGGCCACAGTCTGCTGCTGAGATATTGGGAGCGCTTCCCCACCGCTCATGGCCGTCACGGCCGCGCTGCTCGATCTCTCGGGCAGCCGCTGTCACTGCATCCTCCGAAAAGTGCAGCAAGCCTCCGCCACTGCCTCCAGTAAAACTTGCGGACACGAAAAATCCCCTTCCCCCGCGAAAAACAGTTCTTATTACTGTTAGGCGCGAAAAAAGGGGATTCGGTTCCGTTGAGGTCCTAGCGCGGGTGCCCCCGGGCTAACGAGCGCGGTAGATGCGCTTACAGCCCTCAACACCGGTGAAGCTGAATGGACCGGTGCCGATCAGTGCGTCGTCTCCCAGGTTTGAGTACTCACCAGGATCTTCATGCGTCACCTGAGCGTGGCGGTAGTAGGTCGGATCATCGAGCTTTACGCGCTCTTCCAGTTCACGAGCATTATCTGCGGTGCGCAGCTGGGACTCGTAGCCCTCGACCACATTGCCGGTGAGGAACTCAGCAACTGAGCCGGAACCATAGGAGACAATAGCGACCTTCTTACCAGTCAGGTCCTTCTCGGTGTCCAGCAGCGAGAGCAGGCCGAAGTAGGCCGATGCTGTGTAGGAGTTACCGATGATGCGGTTGTACTCAGTGGTTGGGCCTAACTGGCGGGCCTCGTCCTCTGCGGTGAGCTCCACACCGTTATTGGCCGACAGCTGCCGGTGCGCCTTGTAGGCCATCTTGGTGAACGGCTGGTGGTAGCTGAAGTAGTCAATCTCGCTGAAGTCCACACCGCCGCGGGCACGGTAGTCCTCGTAAGCCCCCTGAACAGCGTCGATGTAAGCGCCAATAGAGAGCTTGCCCTCCACCAACGCCTGACTGCGGTGGTTCGGACGCCAGAAGTCCATAACTTCGCGGGTGAAGACGCCCGAAGCCGCATCGATGGCCAGGATGCGCGGATTAGCGGTCACCAGCATGGCCACAGCACCTGCGCCCTGGGTTGGCTCCGCAGCGGAGTCCAGGTCATAGCGGGCAATGTCGGAGGCGACAACGATGACCTTTTCCTCCGGATTGCGGGCCACCAGAGCGCACGCAAACTGCAGCGCCGCGGTACCCGAGTAGCAAGCCTGCTTCAGCTCAACAGAGCGCGCGTGCGGGTCAAGACCAACCAACTCGTGGACATAGACGGCAGCGGCCTTCGACTGGTCGATACCGGTCTCAGTGGCGAACATGATGGTGCGCACGCCGTCGATACCGTGGCGATCCACAATCTTCTTCACCGCAGTCGCGGCCATCGTCACCGGATCTTCATCAGAGGCAACCACGCTGGAGCGTTCCTGCCCCAGGCCCTTGTGATATTTTGCCGGTTCCGCTCCGAGTCGGGGCGCAATATCGGCGAGGTCAATGCAGTACGAACCCGTCGCAAAAGCGATGTCATCAATACCGACCGGGGTCACATTGCTTGTTGTCATCAAAACCGTGCCTTCACTACCTCTACAGATTTTAAGAAATAACGGGCAACGAAACATCCCATGTCATCAGAACGACCATCAGAGCAGTCATCAGACCACGGGATATTTTGCCCACAAAATGTTAATTGCCTACTACAGAAATCTAGCGCGTTTACCTGAGATTTGTCTTAGGTTTTGCGAATTGTTGCGACGCACTACTTCGCCCGCTCGATAGAAACGTGCGCCTCCATCAGCTCACCCGGGTTCGTCTGTGCCGCGAGCAGGGAAAGCTCACCACACCAGACGATTGCCGCACAGCACGCTGCTAGACGACGGGCATTCTCACCCGGCTCACGGTCCTCCTTGCAGCCCAGCGCCGTGAGATTCTTCTCCACGAAGTCCAAGCCCTTGCCGTTGCCCACGGAACCGACGATCAAATGTGGCAGGGTGCAGCTAAAGCGCACGGAGCCGTCGTCAAGCGCCTCTACCTGCGTCAGCCCCTGCGAGCCCTCGACGATATTCGCAGCGTCCTGACCGGTAGCGAGGTAAAAGCCCAGCAGCATATTGGCGTAGTGCGCATTACCGCTGCGCAGCGAACCGGCCATGATGGAGCCGACGAGGTTCTTGCGCTCGTTGAGCTCGGCCAGACGCTTGGCAGTTGTGCGCAGACGTTCGCGGACAACTGGCTCTGGAATGACGGCTTCGGCAATCACGTACTTACCGCGACCCAAAATGCCATTGACGGCGGAGGTCTTCTTATCGGTGCAGTAGTTTCCCGAGATAGAGCCATAGCCCAACTCTGGCATCTGCTCCATCAGGTAGGACATCAAACGCTCAGACGCCAGCGTGGCCATGTTGTGGCCCGAGGCGTCACCGGAGAAGAAGTCAAAGCGGACAAAGAGCAGACGCGATGCGATCTGAAAGTGAATATCCACCAGCCTGGCAAAACGCGAGGAGGACTCCACGACCTTCTTCAGCTCGTCATAACGAGACAGGATGTTGTCGCGTGCAATGACGGCATCAGCTGCCGAGTCGAGAGTGAAAATCACCGAGCGGGTCATCTTCTCGCCGACGAAAGTACAGGTAATGCCACCTTCAATCATGCGGGAGACCTTCGCACCGCGACCACAGGACGGCCACAGCGGGGTCTCGTAAGTCGCCAGCGGAATCTTCACCTCGTCATTCATGACGTTGCCACTAATGCGCACCGGGCCAATCCAGCTCAGTGGTACGTGTGCATATTCCAGGTCGTGCGAGCTCTTTTCAGCCATTATCCTAAGCGACCCTTTCTAGCTGCATGCAGCTTCGGTTCCCAGCTTCTGTAAATTTCAGCTGTCTTAAATTCTACGGTCAAAAAACTGTGGTCAAAGTTGAGCGGCCAGCTTCAGCGACAACGGCCGAATGCCAGCTGCCTGCCAGCGCGCGGTGATGTCCGCGGCAGTCTCTCGGGTCGAACTCTCAGCATCGGCACCATTTGAGGCTCCGACCAAAGCGATTCCACAGTCGCCACCACCGGAGCCACTGCTCTTGCCCGCGGCCCCCGCGCCATCGGCGATGTCGGCGAGCGCTTTCAGTTTCTCCGTCTCAATGCACACAGCACGCTCGCGCTCATAGTCCTGCAGCAGCGTCCGATTCTCGTGCAGGCAGGCAAACGCCGCTGTGTGGTCGCCGTCGGCAAGCGCCTGCCAGAGTTTTTCGCTTATCGACGAGACCCCGCGTACAAAAACACGGTCTGCGCCACCGGCCTTCTTCAACTGAGAGTCCGTCTTCACCGGACTGCCCGTCCAGCCGACCAACAGTTGTAACCCGCCGAGGTCGGCACGGGCGTCAATGCGAAGATTCGGCCACGGTGCCGCCACGGCAGCGACAGGATCAGCCGCCACGAGTTCTGCGAGCGCCGTCGGATTCGGCCGGCGATAGAGCACCACCCCGCCGTGCGCGGAGCACGCGATATCGCCGCCGGAACCAGCCGCACCAGCCAGAAGCGTGGCCACCATCGCAATCTTGTACACGTCCAGCGAATTGAGCTCCAGGCCTAGGTGCGCTCCCAGCGCACGAGTCACTGCCACAGCGACAGCCCCGGAGGATCCCAGGCCGTACTTCGCACCGCTGTCGGCGTCATCGAGGTCCGATTCAATGACAATATTGATGGGGCTCTCTGGGGTGTTTTCCAGCTCGCCCGCAGCAATGCGATAGACCAGGGAAATCGTATAGGTAGCAATGTCACCTGGCGCATCGATATCAATGACGCGCCCCTGCGGGCCGTAATAGCTGGAGTATACGCGAGAGACCGGCTGCGATGGGTCGGCATCGTGGCACCGAACCGTCACATAGCGGTTGACTCCTGCGATGACGGCCAGCCCCTCAACATCCATCACCGCATATTCGCCGGTGAGATACAGTTTGCCACAGCCGCGGCCAATCGATTCGCCTTCGAGAGGTTCGCCCTTAGCGCTACTCAACTACTCCCCCAGCTACACCAGGTATGCGCCGGGGCCGGAGCCGGAAACCAGCACGTCAATATTCTCGAACTCTGCGCGGAAACGATCCGCGATGGTCTCGGCATCGCCGCTGCGGCACAGCACCTTCACATTCGGACCGGCATCCATGGTGGCGTAGCACTCGGTGCCCTCGTCGCGCAGCGTAGCGACGAGATCGAGAGCCGCCACCGAATCCGGATTCCAGTAACGCACCGGAGGAAGAGCCCCCAGCATAGTGGCGTGCATACGCATGGCATTGGCCTCGGCAAGCTCGCCGACCGCAGTGAAGTCCGCAGCGGCAATGGCGGCCTTCATGTCCTCGATATCGCGGGGCACCTGCTCCACCCACGCCGGGAAGAACGGTGAGGTCTCGACCGTGCGACGCATGGCGGCACGGCTGTCAATCTTCTTGCGGCCTGGGGCCAAAACCGCCACGACCAGGGAGAGGTCCAGGCCGGAATCCGGCAGAGCCACTGCATGGCTCGAAGCATCGTCATCGCCGGGCAGCCACTCGACGAGGCCGCCGAAAATAGAGCGACAGGCCGAGCCCGAACCGCGACGGGCCAGAGCCGAGAGCTGTTCCGGGGTGTAGTCCAGGCCGTAGGCCTTCGCCGCGGCCAGCGCGAGAGCACCGAAGCCTGACGCGGACGAGGCCAGTCCAGCGCCCGTCGGAATCTCGTTGGTGCTGGTCACCTCTGCGAAGCTAGTGCTGCCCGCACGCTCGCGGACCAAATCCAAAAACTTCTGAACACGGGACAGATCCTTGCCCGCCATCTCCTGGCCGTTCAAAGTGCCCAAGTCGGCGGTGACGCTGGGGTCGTCGATAAGCGACACCGTGGTGGTCGTCGGAGCGATGCTCAGAGTAAGGGACAGCGAACCTGTGGCCGGCAGCTGCACGGCCTCATCGCGCTTGCCCCAGTATTTAATCAGGGCGATGTTGGGATGAGCGACGGCGGTAGCGGTCGTGGTCACGAGGGATTTACCTCCACAGTCCAAGTAGCAACGGCATTGGCGCCCATCATGGCATGGCTAATCAGTTCCGCGTGATCGGCGGACTCTGCCAGCGCCATCACACAGCCGCCGCAACCGGCACCAGTGAGCTTTGCACCGTGGGCACCTGCCAGACGTGCGGCAGTGACGAGATCAGTGATGGACTCATGCCCAACACCTAGTTCCTCTAGCGCTTCCTGCGCCGAGTCCATGCGATGTCCCAGACGGGCAAAATCGCCCTTGGCCAGGTTGTGCACCGCAGCATCGGTCAGCTGCCCCAAGTGGTCCAACAACTCTTGGCCGTGGACTCGATGGGAATCGACGAAACCACGCACGCGGGCAACGGCCAGCGACGTCGAGCCACGCACACCGGTATCCCCCAGCACCAGCCACATCTTCTTGGCTACCTGCAGCGGATGGAACTCCCCCTGCTTGAAGTAGACCGGACGAGACGCACGGGCAACCGTGGCATCCAGGCCAGAGGGGTTACCGTGCGCCAGACGCTCAGCTTCCTGCACCAGGTCAAAGCGCTGACGCTCGGTCAAAGTGCCATCGGCGAGGTCACGCACTGCGTCGATAAGCGCATGTGCCACAGCGGCGGAACCACCCAGCCCTGCGGCGGGTGGGATACCGGAGCGGAGACGAATCAGCAGGTCACGTTCGGGAATACCGAAGGTGCGCAGGCCAGCGCGGAGTGCAGCGGCGATGGAGGAAAAGCGCTCCGGCAGCTCGTCGATGTCAATGACCTCGCCATCCATGGAAAACAGCACGGGAGAATCCTCCACGCGGTCAATCCACGCCATCGTGCGCAGCGATGTCACCGGCAGCGCAATAGCCGGCTTGCCATAGACGACAGAATGCTCGCCCAACAGAATCGACTTGGCATGCCCTTCACCGAATGCGGCACCCTGCTCGTTGGCCAGGGCATAGAACTCTCCGGTCTCCAATTCCTCGGACTTGTCGAGGCCGAAGTCGTCGACGCTGGCGTTTTCTACGCTGGTCACGAAGCTACACATCCCTTTCCGAAACCGACTGTGCGGCAGCCTGCGCCTCCGCGGGGCCATGGATACCCGGCACACCCGCAATGTCGAAACCGTACTTGGAGAACTTCTCCGCACCAACACCCCAGACGTGGTTAAACCACTCCGTCATCGGTTCGTTGGCGCGGCGTTCGGCGAGCTCCTGCGGGGTCACGTACACCACTTCATCGACCTCATCGGGGTTGATATCCACCGACTTCGGATCGACGATGCCGGCGTAGACATGGTTGTACTCGTGCTCCGCCAGTCCCGAACGATCATCGATGACCTGGTAGATAACGATGCCGATTTCCTCCAACTGGGAGACATCCGCACCGAGCTCTTCCTTCGCACGACGCTCAACGGCATCCGCCACCGGCTCCCCCGGCAGTGGGTGCGAGCAGGTCGCATTCGTCAGCAGCAGTGGTGAGTGATACTTCGACTCCGCACGGCGCTGCAGCAGCATGCGTCCCTGCTCATCGAAGAGGAAAAGAGAAAAGGCACGGTGCAAAATTCCCGGCGGAACGTGTGCTTCAAGCTTGCCGACGGTACCGAGAACTCGACCGTCACGATCGACTACCTCTACCTGGATGTCGGCTTCACCCGGGGCAAAGCGGGCTTTAATGTCCTCTGGCGCATCATTCATTTCCACACTCCTGACTTTAGACTGCGGCCACAACCGCAGCTAACTCCCCGGCAATCTTGCGGGCCGATTCCGCATCGGCGGCCTCCACCATGACGCGGAAGAGCTCCTCGGTGCCGGACGGGCGCAACAGCACGCGACCGGTGGAGCCCAGCTTCTCCTCGGCTGCATCGATGGCGGCCTTGACCTCATTAGACTCCAGAATTGCGGCCTTGTTGGACACCGGCACGTTGATAAGAGTCTGCGGCAGCACCTTCATTACCGAGGCCAGCTCAGCCAGAGACTTACCAGTGCGTGCCATCCGCGCCATGAGGTACAGACCAGTGAGGGTGCCGTCACCAGTGGTGGCGTGATCCGGAATGACCACGTGCCCCGACTGCTCACCGCCGAGCGAGTAACCGCCAGCGTTCAAATCAGCCAGCACATAGCGGTCGCCGACCTTGGTGGTGCGCAGGGCGATATCGTTTTCCTCCATCGCCAGCTTGAGGCCGAGGTTGCTCATCACAGTGGCCACCAGCGTGTTGTGGTGCAACAGCCCCTCTTCCTTCATGGCGACGGCCAGAATGGCCATGATTTGATCACCGTCGACGATGTTGCCCTGCGAATCCACAGCCAGGCAGCGGTCGGCATCACCATCGTGAGCCAGTCCCAGATCCGCGCCGTGCTCCAGCACTGCCGCGCGCAAAACCTCAATGTGGGTGGAACCGCAGTTATCGTTGATGTTGTAAGAGTTCGGCTTGTCGTGAATAGCGACGACGTCGGCACCGGCGGCCGCGTACGCCATGGGGGCTGCCTGCGAAGCAGCACCATTTGCACAATCCACCACGACGCGAATGCCGTCGAGCTTGGTACTGACCGCACGGGAGAGGTGGAACAGGTAGCGGTCGAGCCCGTCTGGGGCCTCCTCGATGACACGACCCACTCCGGTGCCCGTGGGGCCGGTCTCCGGCAGGTTGTGGAGAGCGTGTTCGATTTCCTTCTCCACCGCGTCGTCAAGCTTGGTGCCGCCCGCGGCGAAGAACTTGATGCCGTTGTCCGGCATGGGGTTGTGAGAAGCCGAAATCATCACACCCATGTCGGCACCGTAGTCGTCGGTGAGGAAAGCGACAGCCGGAGTGGGCAGCACACCGACACGCAAGACGTCGACGCCCTGGGAAGCCATGCCGGCAGACAGCGCTGCGGCGAGCATCTCACCGGAGACACGCGGATCGCGGCCAACAATGGCCAGGGGACGACGCCCCGATGGATTCGTGCCGCTAGTCAGCACAGTGGCCGCAGCAGCACCCAGCCGCATTGCCAGCGGTGCGGTCAGAGTCTTATTCGCCAAACCGCGGACGCCATCAGTTCCGAAAAGACGTGCCATTGTTGCTAGACCACTCCTTGGGGGTTTATGAGTTTTGGTATCGCGGACTGTTGCATTGTCAATGCTGTATTACTTTAGCCGGTCGCGCAGGCGAATCCAGACTAGCCACAGGACACAAATGGCTGCGGGTCATAAACCGTAGTCTGAGTTTCACGCGAGATTTCCGCGCCAGAGAGGTTCCGAATGACGCGTGTGTCGGAAGTGGTAAAACCCTGCGCACCCGACGACGGCTGGCAAGAGCTGCCACTGACCTGCATGCGCTGCGGTTGCGTGTATGCCCAACGGCCACCATTGATGGACTCGACGTTGACCCTCTTCACGCCCTTGATGCGCACAGTGACGTCGGAGCCAGTAGTAACGGCCTCGATAAGAATCGGAGTGTCGGAACTGTTCTTAAACGCCAGGTCGATTGCGCCCTCGTACACCGTCGCTTCACGGCCGGCCGGGTAACGCGAAATGTAGTAACTGTGCGGAGTGTGCGCGACATCCTCCATGCCCGCAAAGTACGAAGCATTGTACAAAGTAGTGGCGAACTGGCTAATGCCACCGCCGACAGCCATGTCCGCATGGCCGTTGAGGATGATGCCCGACTCGACAAAGCCCTGCGCAGTACCGCGCGGCCCCGTGTAGCCGTTCAGGCTAAATGTATCGCCCGGCGCCACGAATGCGCCGTTGACCATCTGAGACACCAGGGCAATGTTTGTTCCCGATGCCGAGCTGAAACCACCGGTGGTGAACTCACCAATGACATCATCGAAGGTCGCACTTTCCGCTTGTTCAGTGGTGTAGGTGGCGGGCTGGTCCTCGTAGACCGCATCGAACTCGCGCTTATCCGTCGAAGTCACACGCTCGGCGAAGTCCTTCATAGTTTCATCCCACTTCACGGCTACGCCATCAACCGAGGGGACCACTTCACGCGAACCACCGCTGAAGCGTATCGACGCATTGCGCTTATCAACCTCGGAAGCAGCCAGCCCCTCCTCGAGGATCTCGCGTGCGCGGTCGACATTGATATCGGCGGCCAATCCGCCGTCGCGCGGCACAAAGCTGATGATCTCAGCCATGCGCTCCGGAGGAATTACACCATCTTTGCCATCGCGGCCCTTGGCAACAATCGGACCCGACACGGCATCGGCGGCCTCTCCCTCAGCTGCCTCACGAACCTGATCTTCACCGATAGCCGGGTCGTGCGCGGTGGTCTCCACATCGATGCCCTCCGGCGACAACCACTTGGCGGCCAAATCCCCGCTGACCGCATTGCGGTCGACATCTTGGCCGATGACCGGTGGAGTTGTTTCCACGCGGCCGTCAACAAGCTTGACCTCGCCATCGACGGGAGCAATAGTCAGTTCGCCGACGAGACGGTCGACCTGCGGTTCGAACTTAGAGCTATCGATATCGCTGACCAAATCCAGCTCACGGGTAGTAAAGAAACTGCGCACCCAGGTAACTGGGTTCGCCGTCTGCTTGCCCGCCTGAGCGACCGTCTTCTCCCAGTCGATGCTCAGCCCCGCCTCCTCGGGCAGAACCTCCGCCGCGCGCTCGCCGGCACGCAACGCCACTGGATGAGTGGAAAGATCACCGAGCTGTTCTTCGAGCTTCGCCTCAGCGTGGTTCGCGCTCAGCGTGCTGATGTCAATCCCCGCAACGGTAGACCTGCGCGGGACATGGTCCTTATTAAGCACGTAATCGACAGCGTAAAACACACCGAAGAGCGCGAAGATACCGAGGACGATGCCGAGGAAAATCTTTAATCCGCGGTGACTGGAGGAAGACTTTTGTTTGGCCACAGCCACTTACTTTACCGTGGAAACACTACTAACTAGATTTTTATTAGATTCCGCAGGTGTCCGGAATGCGTTTCTTGTTCTTCGCATACTGCTGGAAAGCATCGACCACGGCATTGGCATAGACCTCGGCACCATCCGGGGTCGGGTGGATAAGGTCCGCGCGCAGCTTGGACAAATCGTCACGCACACCATGGCACCAGTCAGCCACATAGACATTGTCGCGCTTCTTTGCCGCGTCGAGGACTTCCTTCTCCGACTGAGGCATCCACACGCGATCACCGTACGGGTTAATCAGGACAATGATGCGGTCTTCACCCAGCGAATCGAGAATCTCATCCAACAGGTGTTCGTCCGATGCCGCAGCCGACTGATTGATACCAAGCCCCAGCACAACGAATGGATCGAGCGTACCCGCCGCCTTCATACTGGCGATAATCTCCGGCGCGGCCGGATAACCACGGGAAACTGCCGCATCGATGTAGATGCCGGGCAGCTTCTCCTCCAACGCGGACGCCGAGGCGAGCATCACAGAGTCGCCGATAGCAGTGATCTGGTCACCACGCGGCATAACGCGCTTGGCCAACTCGGCTTCCTCCGCCTTCTGTGCCTGTGCACGGCGCTCAGCTGCCTCCTGTAGCTGTGCCTCCAAACGCGTCATCTTCGGCGCCGTGGCCATCCCTGCCACTGCACCAACCACGACGACCAACGCCAGCACTGCTGCAACGCGCGGCTTCCAAGAACCGGCGTACTGCGTGCCCGAAAACTGCGACATCCAACGGCGGTAGCCCATCCGGCGAATTGGGGATTCCACATTCTTGTACGACCAATTCGCCAAAAGCAGCGCCAGCGCAATACCTGCAAAGGCAGCGAGTTTCTCATACTGCATCGCCTCATTGCGCTCCAGCAGTTCACGGATGAGCACAATGACCGGCCAGTGCCACAGGTACAGCGAGAAAGAAATCTTTCCCAACCAGCACAGTGGCTTGAACTCAAAAATCTGACGCACGGGCGAGACACCGCGAACGACAAGGTAGAGAATCGCCGCCGACAGCAACGACGCGAACACCAACCCACCGAGGTAAGTCGCCGACGCGGTATCTGACATCATCAGCAAAACCAACGACAGGAAAATCAGCGGCAGCGAGGCCACTACGAAAGCCTGGGCAGAACTGCCAAAGAAATCTCGCAGCAAGGGTTCTGTGCGTGGCCAGGAGTCCGCCTCCGCGCGTGACGACGTCGACGTCAACCACAATGCGAGGGCCGCACCAAACAGGAGACCAAAGGCGTGAGTATCGGTGCCGTAGTAGACCCGCGTGGGGTCAACCTTCGGATCGTAGAGTGACACCATCCACACGAAAGAAGCAACCGCGCCAATGCCCGCCACTGCTGCCAGCTTGCGAGATGCCAGCTTCAGCGCGAGAAGAGCCACAAAGATTAGTGGCCAGAGCAAGTAGAACTGCTCCTCTACCGACAGTGACCAGTAGTGGGCTAGCAGCTGCACACCAGAATCCGCGAAATAGGACTGAGAGCCCGCAATCTGCGTCCAGTTATTGACGAAAAAGACCGTGCCGAGAAACTGCGTCGACAATCCAACAGCGGGATCACCGCCAACCAGACCTGCGACGGCGATGGAAATAAATAGCACAAACATCGCAGCCGGGGCGATGCGGCGCAGTCGACGGAGCCAGAAGTCCTTTAGATCGATGCGCCCAGTGACCGCGCGTTCGCGCACCAGAAGCGAAGTGATAAGAAATCCGGAGAGCACGAAAAAGATATCCACACCGATGTAGCCACCGGGCAGCACATTATCGAAGTAGTGGTAGATCACCACAGTGGCAACGGCCAGACCGCGCAGCCCATCAATGCCTGGTACGCGTCGAATGCGGAAGGGATGCTTCGCCACCGAAGACGAGTTAGAGGAGCTCTTCACGTCGGAGGTCTTGGTGGCTGTGGTGCTCACCGCCATACGGTTTCCTTCTTCCCATCGCACTGCAATCGCACTTCCATCGCACCGCAATCGCACCGCGAACAACGATTCTCGTGGCAGTTTTTAACGGATAAAAGTCTAACGTACGGGGCTTGCCCCAAAAATGCAGCCATGCCTGGTCACGGCGGACTTTAACCCAAAAAAGCACCCCGGCTTGCGCGTAATACGCAAACTGAGGTGCTTTTCGAAGCAGTAAAGCTTAACGCTTGGAGTACTGCGGTGCGCGACGGGCCTTGTGCAGACCAGCCTTCTTGCGCTCGACAGCACGAGCGTCGCGGGTGAGGAAGCCAGCCTTCTTGAGAACGCTGCGCTCCTCCGGGTTGAACTCGTTCAGGGCACGAGCGATAGCCAGGCGCAGAGCACCGGCCTGACCGGACGGGCCACCACCGTTGATGTTGGCCTTAATGTCGAACTGGCTCTCGCGCTCGACCAGGACCAGCGGGTCCTTGATTTCCTGCTGGTGCAGCTTGTTCGGGAAGTAGTCCTCGAGCTCGCGGCCGTTGCAGACAATCTTGCCGGAACCAGCGGTCAGAACGACGCGGGCGACAGCGCGCTTACGACGACCGACCGTCTGAATCGGACGATCCAGGGTCAGCGGTGCAGCCGGAGCCGCCTCAGCCTCTGCCTCAGTAGCAACTGCATCGCCGATGGAAGAGGTGAACTCTTCGGTGGCAGCAGCAGCGGCAGCCTGAACATCATCGTAGGAAGCCTCGGTGGCCTCTACGTTCTGGTTCTCGTTGACGTCCTGTGGGTTGGTCACTGTGCCACCGCCTTGATCTCGTAGTTTTCAGGCTTCTGACCGGCGAACGGGTGCTCGGAGCCGGCGAAGACGTGCAGCTTCTTGATGGACGCACGCGAAAGCTTGTTGTGCGGCATCATGCCCTCAATAGCCTCAGCGATAACGCGCTCCGGGTGAACCTCGAGGGAACGACCCAGGGTCATCGACTTCAGACCGCCCGGGAAGCCCGAGTGGCGGTAGCGCATCTCACGTTCCCGCTTGTTAGAGGAGACGTGCACCTTATCGGCGTTGATGATGATGACGTGGTCACCGCAGTCGACGTTAGGGGCGAAGTAAGCCTTGCCTTTACCGCGCAGCAAGTCTGCGGCGTGAGTAGCCAGACGGCCGAGAACAACGTCGGTAGCGTCGATGACGTACCACTTGCGCTCGATGTCACCGTCCTTCGGATGGAAAGTAGACAACATGACTCCTTTTAGGGTCCGTGTAGATTTGCCAGCCACCGTGCACACTGTTGTTATTCCCCGGCGGCCGGTGGAGACCCGAGGCAACATTCACGTGTGCGCACACAGTTTGGCTACTTTACCTTGAGATGGCGCTAGAACAAAAATGCCAAAGCCAGTCTCAGCTGCAAACTGCTGAGACTGGCCTCCCCCCCCCGGAGTGCTGCTAGCAAGAATACATCAAAGGCAGATACCTAATTGAGGATCTCAATTGAGCAAATGCCCTCCCCCTCCCCCCGGTTACATAGCTCAATCAAAAGTGCCTCAACCAGGATCCAAGCTATCCCCAGCTAGCTGCCGCACGGCGGTTAATATCCGCCATTCGCTGACTACCTGCGCTGACAGTATCCGCAATAGTCGTGAGAATCATATTGAGCTCCTCCGCTGCTGTGTCCCATTCACGCTGAGCCTCCTGGTAAGAATCCGAAGACTCACCCTCCCACGTAGAGACCATCGGCGCGATGCGCTTCTTCAAATCTCCGAGCAGCCCGTTGATAGTGCCAGAAGTGGAACGAATGTCATCCGCAGCACCGTCGATGCCGCCGAAGCTGTACCTAATTGGTTGCATTAAGAACCCTTTCCCCAAAAGGTGATGTGTGTTGTGTGATTCAGTGTTGTAATTGTGCGATCCGACAAAACGTTTAGAGGTTCAGCAACGACGCACCCGCTGCTGCCACCTGCTTGAACGACGACGCCCCCTCGTCCTCGCCCGCATCGAAGCTGCTGGAATTTGCGCGGATGTTATCCGCAATATCCGTCAGCGCATTGGATAGACGCATAGCTGCGTCATCCCAACGAAGCATCAGATCATCGAAGCTGTCTTTAGCCTGGCCCTTCCATTCCCCCGCCAGACCGTCCACGACGCCTCGAATGCGCCCCAGCTCGCCCTGTACTTCCGAGTTGACGCCATCGACGTCCCCTGCGGTAGTGGTCATTTGATCTGATTCGGCTGCAAATAGGTTTGCCACTGTTTCCCCCTTTTTCGTGTTGAGTGACTGATTAACGACGGCATTTTTACCTCCCCGCGCGAGCCAGCCAGCTTCCCGCGTTAAAAAACCCGTCATATTGTTTGGCGCGAAAAACCCCGATTCGGTTCCATTTTGGTTTTCCGACCTTTACCCCTACCTACCCCCACCCCGCCCCAGTCACCTTCTCTACGCCCCTTGCGCATTACGGCACCGGCCGAGCGCTTACTACTGCCTGGTCGCATACGGGCCGTACCGGCGCAATAGTCCTTCCTCTGAACTGGCACCCCACACTGACTTGAGTTCCGTCCATCACTTTGTGATGCCAGAGCACTATCGAATTACCTGACGGCAGCCGCTCTTCTAGGACTACGACATCGGTGCCCAGTACTTGCCTGCGTTCCGGCGCGGACTTTGTCTCATCCCCGGCAACGGAGCTACTCAAAGCTGCTGCTAGATGTTCAAGCGCCATGTCCTGCGAAAGCGGATTAGCGAGCACCAATACGCGCATATCTCCGCCATCCACCGCAATCAGACGGTCGAACGGACTTGCCGAATCAAGCTCCCACCCGCCGGGAAATCGAGCTTCCACGCCTGCATTGGCCAGCATGACTACTGGAGCAGAATCGGGAACCGGTTTCGATGTGGGTGGAGGCGTAGTTACAGGTGGCGTAGTTACAGGAGGAGCCTGTGCGTGCGATGTCTCACGCTGCTTCTGCCTCCCCTCGTTCTCCCTGCCTATGCCGCCACTAATGAGCCATGCAGCAATCCCAACAATCAGCACCACCACCGTCAACAAACCAACGGCAGCTACTGACACAACTGTGCTTTGATTCGACACTGCGCTGGCTTCTCCCCTGGCTGCAGGATGCCTCCCCGCGAGATCCTCCAATTGCTCCACTTCACCGGCTTCAGCGTCGCCGATGCTTTTCAACCAGGCCGGATTTACGCACTCCCCGAGCCGCGAGGCTGGACAGTCGAAGACCAAAAACCCACGGTCGCGCAGACGATCGACTAGTAGAGCTCGCCGCGGGTTCGCTAGCCCAGGTGGAACTTCGCCGACGATGAACTCAATATCCTCCTGCCAGCGGGGCGGATACTCGGTAATACCGCGCCCACCGCTAACTTCCACATCATCAGGTATCCCCTGGGGTACATCCGGATACATGGTCAGCTGATAAGCCAGCGCAATAACTGTTTCCACCAGCGGTGCGCTGTCGTTCGCTCCGACCAAATGTGTCATCCGACTGTCAATGTGCCCACCGCTCAGACGAGTGACACAGACACGCGTTTCCTCTACTTCCACCAACACGCTATGAGACACAGTTGCCTCATCGAGTTCCACAACGGCGTCGGCAAGCGTCAGAATGTACGGATTGAGTTCGGCAGCCAATAGCGCGGAGGCCAGCCGGCACTGTCGCACAGCACCCCAATAGCTGGGCACAATGACTGTTTGCATGCTCTCGAGAAGCGGTCTAGGGCCATGCACAGCCAGTTCTGTGGTGTCTGCAGGTGCCGCGAGTCCCCACAGATGCCAGGTACCGTGGCGCAGCGTCGGGGTCTGCGTGGTGTCAGGAGAATCGACCCGAATCATCAACTGTCCTCCTGGTCACCAGCAGTATCCAACAAACCCAACTGCACAACCTGCGGACTCTGGCCGTGCGCCACCCAATAGCCACGACCCGGCGGCTGTTCGCAGGGCTTTACGCCGAGGATGGGGCCGTCGTCGCGTGTGCCATCCATAACAAAGACGCTGGCGCCCTGATCCTTAACCGCACCCATGACCGGGTCGTGGAGGGAACGCAACGCCCCGCTGATTCGACGGGCGAAAAAGATATTGAGCCCAATGTCGGCGGCGTGAGCGATGACTTCTGCCAGCGGCTGCAAGGGGTTACCCCGTGAGCCAGCCACGAGGTCATAGTCATCCACGATGACATTGATGGTTGGACCACTCCACCAATTTCGGGCCTTCAACTGCGCTGGAGTGATATCCGGTTGCGGGAGACGAGCCTTCAGTACCTCTGCCAGCTCCGCCAGCATGGGCGTCGCCACCGCAGCCGAGCCTGCATAGCCGGCCAGCCGCTCTTGGGGCACGGCCTCCATTAGCCCACGACGGTAGTCAATCACGACGAATTTCGAGTCCGACTGCGAGTACCGCAGCTGGTGAACGATGCCCTTCAGCGCGGCGGTTCTGCCACTGCCCGCCGAACCGAATATCAGTAGGTGGCGATCCTTTTCGGGGTGGAATATCACCGCGCCCAGACCGGCTTCTTCGAGACCCACTGCAATCGCACCTCTCGTCGCGGCCGCTGGTCGCGGCAAACGCGCAATATCAATCCGCCGCGGCAACAACTGGAGCTTGGGCGCCTGCTCACCGTGTGGCACCGTCTCTACAATCCGCTTGGTGTCCGCAGCACCGGTGAGAGCTACCAACATCGAAAAGCCGCCCGGCGCGACCCCACGTCCTGGGCTCTCCGGCACCAGCTCCGCTGCCTTACGATCAATCATTGAATCCATCGACTCCGCCTGACGCAGCTCAATCCGAGTACCAATCAGGTCGCGAACGGCAGGTCTCATGTCCGTCCACCGATGGGCTGTCAGCAGGACATGAATTCCCACCGCCAATCCATCTGCAACCAGCGCCTGCACATCGTCACTCAGCGCCGGAAACTCCGTTTTGAACGCACCCCAGCCGTCAATGACCAACACCGAATCTGGCTGCCCTGCCGCCCGTGCTGCTTCCGACGAGAGCCATCCATTAGCGCGAAAGAGCTGTTCCCGACGACTTACCTCACGACGCAAAAAACCAAGCGTACGGCGAATAAGCTCCTCGTCTCCGCGGTGTGCAACCGACGCGACATGCGGCAACTCAGCCAGGTCGCTCAAGCCGCCCGCACCACAATCAACGATATAAAAATGCAGGTCACGGGCGCTGATGCCGTCGGCAAGCGCGAGGACCGCTGTGCGTGCAGCAGTGGTCTTTCCTGACCGCGGAGCTCCGACGATTGCCACGTGCCCGCCGGTTGTGCGCAGGTCAATACGCAGTGGGTCTTGGCGCTGAAACAGCGGCTTGTCCACCAGTCCAATCACACCGGTCAATCGCTGTCGCGGCAGCTGCTCGTCGGGCTGGAACTCGATGGCCTCCGGTAATGGTGGCAGCCACACGCGATGCGCACGTGTCGGTACGTGCGATACCGCTGCCACCACGGCACCGAGCACCGTCTGCTCCGATGTCTGCACAGGCGGATCCACCATTCCACCATCGCTTGACGACGCACCGAAAGCCTCCCGCGTCCAATTTTCAGCGGTAAATTCAGCGACAGTGGCGACCTGCCCCTGCAGCCCCTGCTCTGCCCCAGCCGCCGCACCGTCAACAGGCTGCGGGCGGACCACCGGGCCGGAAACATACGCCGACCGAAAACGCACCGGCTCGGCGGCAGCAGATTTGATATACCCAATGCCCGGGATGGCCGGCAGATGATAGGCGTCCGGAACACCCAACACGCTGCGGGACTCCGCGACGGAAAAGGTCTTCAACCCAATGCGATAGGAAAGATGGCTTTCCAGCCCGCGCAAGCGGCCTTCCTCCAGACGCTGACTGGCCAGCAGCAAATGCATGTGCAAACTGCGCCCCAACCGACCAATCGCAACGAAGAGCTCGGCAAACTCCGGGCGTGCGGAGAGCAGCTCCGAAAACTCATCCACCACAATCAGCAACGCGGGCATAGGTGGCGCATCTATCTGCCCAGAGCGCCGGGCCTGTTCATAGTCGCTGACACCGGCGAAATTCCCCGCAGCGCGTAGCTGCTCTTGGCGCCGCGTCATCTCACCGCGCAGTGCGTCTTCCATGCGGTTGACCAGGATAAGCTCCTGCTCCAAGTTGGTAATCACCGCCGAGACATGAGGCAATTGATCCAGTCCCAGAAACGTCGCACCGCCTTTGAAGTCCACCAGCACAAAGTTCAACTGATCCGGACTGTGCGTGGCTGCGAGCCCTACCACGGTCGTTCGGAGGAATTCCGACTTACCCGATCCTGTGGCACCAACGCACAGACCGTGTGGGCCCATGCCGCCCTCGGCGCTCTCCTTAAAATCCAGATAGACCGGCGCGCCGCCGTCATCAGCCCCAACGGGAATACGCAGACGAGCACTGCCAGAGCGCGGTCGGTAGCGCAGAGTTGTCGGAGGCGGATACAACCCGAGCTCCTCCATAACCGGATCTTCCGAGGTCTTAACAGAATCATCTGCGCTTGTTGGCACTTCAAAACGCGCCAAGCTCCGCCCAAGAACCTCCGCTTCTGCTGGACTCAGCTGATCAGGTACACCAATCTCCTCCCTTCCGGACGCGGTTTCCGCATGCACAGTAGAGGTGGAAACGGCCAGCGCGATGCCATGGTTAACCGCGGCCTCCCACAACATTGACTGCGCCTCCACGACGGTCAGCAGAGCTACCGAGGTCTCCGACCCCGCCTCGTCAAAAATCGGTGTCAGTTCAGTGACATCGAGCTGTCCGCTCGAATCCGCCAGCACAATCAGCACTGCAGCTGGCAGTGTGTCGATAGCCGTGAGCAGCTCCGTCAGCTGCGCACACGTCGCTGCCCGCAACCGCGCTGAGCCACAGGCATCAGTAACTGCGGGGTGCCCGTGGTGTGGTGTCCATTTCAGCCATTCCCACCCATCTCCCACAACTGCAATCAGGCAATCCTCCGGATGATGCAGCGCAGCGGCTTGGGCGACCATCGCTCGAGCCAGCCCCTGCGCCGCGGTATCTCCAGTGAGGGCGATAATCTCAAAGGCCGACACATCTATGGCAAAGGGCACTCCCTCAACCTGACGAGCCGATCGAATAACTTCCCGCAGTGCTACGGCGGAAACCGGATCCAGTTTCTCGGGCGCCGGAATTGCCGGCGGTGTCACAAGCGTTGCGGGCTGCTGCGTTGCCACCCCGATGCGCAGCTGCAAGAAATCCGGGTCCCCCTTTCGGCGCTCGCACGCCCGCCCCATCGCCCCCAGCTGCCACAGAGTTCCAGGCCGAGGGTGGATAAACTGCGCCGATTCACGCTGCATCCTCGCTGCTTTCGCCACCGCCCGGCGAATACTGGACAAATGCCTCTGATAGTCCTTCCGCGCCGGTGCCATGTCCTTATTTCCCGCCCCTCCCGACACCATCATGCCCACAGTGGAAAACACCATCATCAGCGGAAACATAAACGACATCGGGTTACGTCCCATCCCAGAGACAAACATCAACACCACCATGCCAACCACCGCCACGACCATGATCAACGACATGAGTGCACGCATCAGCGGCACCGGCTGTGGCTCCGGCGCTTCCGGTGGCGCATCCGGCGCGATTGTGCCCGTCATAGGCTGCGGCCCCGCTTTTCGGGTAGCCGAAATCCCCGCCCGTGCACTAGTCACAAAAATCCCCCCGCTATGTGTCGCCCCTTGTGTTCACTCGACGGCCAATCCCCCGACCAATCGGTGTGCACATAGCTTAAAACACACTCCGGATTCTCGCAGCGCATGGCCGAGACTGTTAGCGGGGGCACGCGCAGTTACTACCCCGAGTAGCGCTCTAACGAGTTGTACGCCACTCTAGAGGGACTAAAGCATGCAGAATTCATGGGGGAAATACATGCTGGGGGAACTCATTCGCGTGCGCATTGATGCCGCACACATGCCCGAAGACGCCAACCGAGCACACGCAGACCTTGCATTACCGACCAACGTCGCAATCGCCGCACTCGTACCGGATATCCTGCAAATTTTCGATATCGACATTGCGGACTTCCCGCTGGCACAGTGGCAGCTACGGACCGCCGCCGGCACGATATTGCTTGCCGACGACACCCTGAACGATGCCGGTATTGCGCCAGGCGAACGCCTGGTTGTTATCAACGACCCAGGGCCCGTGCCCAAACCTCGGCTCTTCGATGCCGCCGATGCTATTACCGACACCACCTATACCGACGGTATCGGTACGGCTGATTTAGTTGTTGGCTGTACCGCCGCCCTCGTAGCCACAGCTTCAATTGCAGCTGCCTCACTGAGCTTGAGCAGTACCGATTCCACACTGGCCGCGGCAATCAGCTTCATCGCACTGCTGGCAGTAGCCGGTGGACTGCGCCTGGCTCTGTTGTGTAGCGCAAAACCGGCGATTGTCATGTCCCTGGAGCTGCAAGTGCTCATTCTGGGCACCGCTTCGGGGCTCTGCTTCGTTGGCCTCGACCTACACCGCATACTCACCGACTGGCCGCCGACTGCTGCGATTAGCGTCGCGCTTGCCGTCACCGGTTTGGTTTTTCTCATTTCCAACACCGACGACGGCGACAACCGCATCACTGTTACCCTGGGCGCCGCGAGTCTCAGCGCTGCAGTTACCTTCGGTATTTACGCTGCGGCTGTCGCACTTTTCCAGAACTCGGTTCAATCAGGAGCACTCACCGCTGCTAGTGCAGTCATCCTGATACTGCTGGCACCTTCCCTGGCTATCAAGGCTGCCGGTATTCGCGTACCCAAAGTCCCTGCCGCCGGAGAGAGCTTCGATGACAGCGAAACTCCCGAAATATCCCACAACGCACCTAAGCGAGCGGGTTGGATTCTCGACGGCATCGTCTGCAGTGGCACCGGAAGTCTCAGCATTTTCACCCTGGTGGTACTTTTCTCCGGAGCCTATGCGAACAGGTGGTGGCCTCTGGGCATGGCTGCTGCTGTCATAGTCTTTTGTGCAATTCACTCCCGTGGCCAAGCCCGGAAAGTAGCTTCCACCTGCACTGCTTTAGCTGGTCTTGCCGTCATTGTGGCTGTCGCCTTTCAACAGTGGTTCGAAGGCAATTGGCCAGTTTCCGCTGGCCTTGTCGTCCCAATGCTTGCAGCCACCGCCTTAGCCGCATTTCCAGCGTCACGCATCTCACCTACAACGCGCCGCATAGCTGAGCTAACCGAGGCCTGCAGCATCGCCGTCATTCTGCCCATTGCGGCCATCATTGCCGAATTCCCTGAGTTCGTAAGTGGGTTCTTCCAGTGAAAAACCCACTTTTCATGAATGCCATAAAAACCCGTCTCACCGCCACGACCGCACTTTCCACGGTGCTTATCTCCACGTTGACGGCGGCCACCGCAGTAGCACCGTCGGGCATCGCACCAATAGCGGCTGCCCAGAACAGCCAGGACTGCGTGGCCACGATGCTGTCGTCGGAAAGCGCACTGCGTGAACCGACAGTGATCGAAAAAACTCTTCGGTTTCGCCAAGCATGGCAACTGACGACGGGTGCGGGGATTACGGTGGCGGTGATCGATACCGGGGTCTCACCCAATGAGCGCCTGGGCGAGGTTCTCGACGGTGGCGATTTTGTCGACGGCGACAGCGGGTTCGTAGACTGCGACGGTCACGGAACTCTAGTAGCCGGCATTATTGCAGGCCGGCCCGGTGCCGATGGTTTTGCGGGACTGGCGCCCGACGCGCACGTGTTGTCGATAAGACAAACGGCCGATGGCGAAGGCAATTTGGAGTCGCTGGCACAAGCTATCGACAGGGCCGTCGCGGAGGGCGCGAGGGTTATCAATATCTCGCTCACATCGTGTGCCCCGGCAGGTGTAATGCCCCAAGGTGCAACGGATGTTGCCGAGAGCGTCGCACGTGCGGAAGTCTCAGGCGCAGTAGTGGTCGCAGCGGCAGGAAATAAGGGCGATAGTTGTCAGGCCGGATCCGTAGCGTGGCCCGCAGTCCTGCCGGAGGTAATCGCAGTATCAGCAGTACAGTTCGACGATGCTGGCCAAGCACAACCCGCGGAGTATGCAATCACGGGACAATGGGTCAATGTCTCTGCTCCCGGCGGTCCCGTACTCGGTCCCGATCCGCGCACCCCTACCGGCCTCATAGACCGCCACGTGTTCGGGTCCGGGGATAACACCCGAGCTCAGCAAATCGCCGGCACCAGTTTTGCCACGCCAGCCGTGTCGGGAACGGCTGCCCTGCTGCTGGCGCGAAACCCAGAGCTTTCCCCAGCACAGGTTCGCGACATCATCCTTAATTCCGCGAGCCCAATTAGTTCCGACCTCGACCTTGGTCGCGGCATCATTGCACCGTATGACGCTCTGATTTGGACCACTGTGGACACCGCCGCGCAGCACGCCGCCAATCCCGCTGCCGCACCGGCTCCGCCGGATCTGCTTTCTTCGCAGGAGCACAATGCACCGCTCCGGGCGACTGGTTTGCTCCTGATATGCGTGCTGGGCCTAGGTGCCTGGCTGCTCTCGCGTCCCGGACAGCGGCCCTAGCGCCGCCTGCTTACTCAGCTCAGGGCCTCCACGCAACGCGGCCAGAACTTCCCAGTCCACTGGCCGCGTACCACCGCTGTCGGCGTTGGATGATGCATTAAACCCGAGAGCAGCCAACGTCGTGCGATCGTGCACAGCAAAGCGCATTCCCTCTGGCGAAATGACGTGTACAGCCCCATTTACGCTTACTGCGATCGAGCTGCGCTCACGACTGCGGCCATCCACGAAACCGTCGACGGCCACACCCGCCCCGTCAGCATGCGGGTAATCCACGTGCCGCCCCTCCGGAGCATGCTGCGACCACTGCACGAGAGCTTGCAGCCGTCCTGCTATCCGGCCGGCACACAACCAGCCATCAGCATCGGCAAACGTCAACGGCTTTTCAGGTAGTCCCGGGACTGCTGGTGCATTCGCAACGGGTACTGCCGCCAGCTGCCCTTCACTGGCCTGCAGAACTGGGCTATGTGCAGCTAATAGCTCTCCTAGCACCGGGGAGAGAATCGCGGCACCGTCGTCAAGCACGATAACGCGCCGCTGCCCGACCTCGACCACATTGCCGACTGTGTCGAATGGGGCGGCGAAGTGTGTGGGTGCGCCGCGGTTTGGAATTGCTGGCGCGGCCAGAATCGGAACCTCCGGAATCGCTCTGAGCAACGCAGGGCTAACAGGCCGGACTGCGGCGCGCTCCAAACCCAGCGCTCGAGAAACAGCGGCGTGCTCCGGGTGGTTGACATCCAACCGTGAGCGGTAGCCCTGCGTAATCAGCCAGTGGTTTTGGCCATCGGCAACAACGGCACTGTCCGAGTGGGTCCGGGTAAGCTGCTGCGGTTCCCCACGTACTTCCTCAAGACGCGCAAGTGACTCTGCAACAATCCACGGTTGCCCGAGGTCTTGCACCGTCCGCTCGCATAAAGACAGTGCCAGCTCCGGCGCACCTACGCTGCCCGTCTTGGCAGCTCCCGAGGCCCCAGAGCCTGCCGGCGTGGCCGGAACTGCTGGTGCGCCCTCAATCCCGACAGCAAAACTGATGTCCTCTTTGTCCAACTCGCTACTGCGCACCCGTTTCGGCTCAGCAGGATTGCCCAAAATTAACCGCGCCGATGCGAGATTCGCGACTGGATGCAATCGACCATTGACACGTACATGTAGGCCCTCCGACCCTGACACGACAATCAGCTGCTCATTGGAGCTAGAACCGCCCTGCGGTCGCACCAACGACAGCACCGCAGTACCGGCGGCCAGTAAAACCACCAGCGCACAGCCGATAAACAGTGCTCGGGTTCGCGTGCGCAGAGGGTCGTGCAGCATTCGCGAATCCGCACGCACAAGCGCATGCTCAATCCGACGAATCAAGAATCGATGACCGCTGACCTGGCTAGGCGTGGTCGGTGTACGTGGCATGAGTTTCCCCCAAAACTATTCCCCCAAATAATCTCTACCCTGCAGAGTAAGCCAGGCCGCGCTACTGTGCGACCAGGGGAATTTTAGTGGGGAACATATTGGGGGGATTTTCACATGCCATTGTCATTGTGGCTGCTCATTACAGCAATAATCATCACTGCAGGCGCGCATGTCCCTGTGCGCGGACGCAGCCTTCGCGACCGGCTGCGACGCACCGAACCAGGACAGTTCATCGGACTACGTCTCACACCAGGTCTGCGTAGCCAGCTAAGCGCTGCGGATATCGTCTCGCTTGCCGACGACAGCCCAGTGACCCTGGATGCGCTGTGTTTTTATCACATTGCGCCGGAAATCCGCGGAGAGCATGCGCACCGCTACTTCCGAGCGGCCGAACGCTCCGGCACAACCCCTGAGCCCTGGACACATCTGGTGGCAACTCTTCCGGTGGAAGCCTCCACTGACAAAGCCCTACGCTTCCTCATCCACAGGCTGGGGACCCTTGGCATTCGCGTACGGCGATTAACGGCACAGGAGTGTGCTCTGACTGAGAGCTCTGCGGAGGTAGTACAGCTGCGCCGCACTGGACGCTCTCATCATGTGGCGGCGTTGGGGCGCAAACCGCACCTGTGGTTAAGCCGACAACGTGACGTCGCTATCACTAATGGTCCAGCGCAGGTCATAGGGGTCGGGAGCAGTGGACAAACCATCACAATGTGTCCCGCGAACCTTCCCCGATTGGAGGTCGACTGCGGAAATCAGGACATTTGTGAGTTGCTCATCGGAATGCTCTCGCTCGGCTATCGAGTAGGAATTCGCACGTCCCGTCCACATTTCTTTACTGTGGCTCTTGATCTGGGCGCAGTACTTCTCGCGCGAGCTGGAGACGACACCGTCGATGTGGTTGTCGTCGAAGAGTATGAGCCCGACCTGCGTACGGGAATCGCGAGAATCATCGAGGTCAGTCGTGCAGGTTCGCCCACGGCAGCAGCATCGGAAATGCCAGCTTCATGCCCTCGACTGGTGATGGGCGAATTCACCTGGACGCTATCTACCTCCCGCACTACCGATGAACTGCAGCCACTGGCTATGCGGGCAACTAGCGGTTCAGTCCCGGAATCAACGCGCCCAAATCTGGCAGACCGCCCGGCGCCGGGGAGCCGTCAGGCTCACCCTGCTGCGCTGGGTCATTCGGAGCACCATTTTCTTGGCCACCCGGCTGACCGCCTGCTGCAGGAGGCACATCCTCCTTCGGCATCTGTGCACCGGTGACATTGCCATTGTCGATAGTGGCAGCGCCCGCTGGTCCCGAGCACTCCAGAGTCGACGGGCCATAGGCCGCGCAGCTGTATCCGAATGCGCTCAACTGAGAATTCGCTGGCAGCGTCTTCATCTCACCCGCCGGCGGGAAAGTAAGGACCTCGTAAGTAACTCCTCCCGGATTCCAGGACACAGCATTGGCGGGAACCTCGTTCCCCGTGCCGTCATCGACCATCGGAGGATTGGCAAGATTCACCTGACAGGCCAAGTAGGCGTCACCGCTCAAATCGTTGAGGAAACAACGTGTCGTGCCATCCTCCAACTGAAAGAGTCGAGTATTTGGGCCGTCCGCCGGAGTGTAATCCGCATCATTGACCTGGGTGATTGCAGGAGTCTCCGTCGGCGTCTCTGATTCTGTCGATTTCGTCGACTCCTCAGTCGGTTTCGGCGGAGTCGAGGATTTAGTCTTTGCGGAAGAACTGACGGAGCGATTCGAGACTTCCGGCTTAGCCGGCTCGTCGTCTCCACATCCGGCCAGCGCGAAAGTCATCATCACACCGGCTGCGATCGTTGCCATAAATTTATTCATCCGCATGATGTCCTAACCTACCCGACCATCGCTCCATCCCCTAGTAGCCGAGGGAGGAATTACTTCCGGAGAACTAGCTCGCATCTCGTCGATGCGTTCTGGCGTGATCACATCATTGAAAGCGAAGATGGTTACTTCCCTATCTCGATAAACAGGGGTTACCCCTGGAGCTACCCAGAGCCCTTCACCAGGAAACTCTAAATCCTCCTTGGAATCCCAAATACCCGGGGGTGACAAATAGATGAATCCCACGTTCAGCTTTCGGGCTGAGCGGTCGACATCGTTCGCCCCATCCGGCCGATCGGGGTCTGGAAAACCGAGGTAATCAGCGTGCCAATACAGCATTGAGGTGGCAGTCCACTTATTCGCAACTGGCCAGTCATAGTGCGGGAACACTACCGGCAGATCATTGCGAGCGTACATCCAGCTGGACCCCTCCGGCGGATTCGTAAACGTGCGGTACTTATGTGCCTCCGGCTGCTCGGCCAACCAATCAAATGCCTTCAGGTCAGCATTGGAAATGATTTGCCATTCTCGAGGGCTCTTGTAGGCGAAATCTGCAGCGCTAGCATTAGACGCCACTCCATAGACGACGAGTACAGCAGAGCTCACCGTCGCTAAGCTCAACCCCAGAACCCGCCCCGTCGATGGCACCTTTGACTCACTAATTCGAGCCGCCCACGCGCAGCTCCACGCCACGGCGATACCCGCAAACGCGGAATACAGATACGCGGTGACCATCACCAACCGGTGAGGCGTGGAATAGTGAAGCTCCGTGTACAACGCGAGAATATCGCCCGGCATGCCACCAAAATGATTGAGCGCGTGGGTCGTCATCAACACCGAAACAAACCAGGCCGGTACTACCCACACCCGTCGGCGCGAAGTACCTGCGAAAACCAAAACCGCCATTCCGATGAAACCGAGGATAATAATTGGCCAGAACGGCCGGAATTCCTCAGTGTGGCGAGTCAGCATTGTGGCGCCTCGATACCACGCATCGAAACGATCGAGGTCGTCTACTTCAGCGCTAACCGCGCGCACATCCTCGGTCTGAGAAGTTCCCGTAAGCCACTGCGGCAGTAGAACTGCCACTGCTGGCACAAAGGCGGCTGCAATCACCGCGACGTCGTAAAGCTTGGCGCGAACCGCACCCAGTTCAGGATGCGCGGGACGCGGCAGGCGGTAGCACAACCACCAGATTGCACCGAGCATAACAACTGTAGGCACCGATGCCGGATGGAGCTCTCCGATACCGATTATTGCAAGAGCGGCGCTCAAGATGCGCTGAGGTGCGTGTGGGAGCGACGTAGCAAAGGCAAAAACGGTAATCGCTAGCGCAATCGAGACCTGGTACGGCCAAGCCCCCACGAAGACCCCGACGGGCATCAATACCGGAAGCGCTGCGGAAACAAGCGCCGCAACCCCCGCGGCAACGGCGGTGGACAGCTTTTGGCGATCAATAATTCGCCAGGTCAGCGCCGCAGCAGCCGTGGGTATGGTCACGGCCGGAATGATAATGCCGAGGTAATTGACCGCCTCGGTGATTGGTAGACGGACAATCAGTACCCAAAGCGCACCGAACGCATGCCATGCGGCGGGATAGTAGGACACCGCCTGAGTTTCCACATTCTGGATCTCGCCCATCCTAGTGGCCGAGGCCATGCCATCTTCCGTAATCGAACGGAGCACACTTGCATGCCAGAGTGTGTCCCAGCCTTGCTGGATGGTCGCCATCCCCTCGGACATTGAAGCGATGCGGCCGATAGCGGTCCACGTGAGAACCGCCGCTGCGATGATGACCCCGATACTTGCGATTAGCCCATAACCCAACTCGCGCCATCGACTTGCGGCGAGCGGCTGCGCCTCGGCCGACACCGAGCGATTGACACCACCGCGCCGTCGCCGAATCAAAGCGCTGCCGCCACGCCAGCACAGCGCGAGAAGTAATGTCACGGCGCAGCAGATAGACGCACTGACCAAGGTGAAGCGCACATCGATAGCGCCGAGCACCCACCCTGCGGTGCCTGCGATACCAAACGTCACCGCAGGACCGAGGGCCAGCGCCCACGGTGTACGAACGCCGCTGGCTCGCACTACAACAGCGCCGGGGATTACGAGCAGCGCAACCAAGCTAACAATTGCCCACACCACTACCGAACACTCCTCCTACGGTCACTTTCTTCAGGGAATTTTACCGAGAGCTTGTACATTTAAGCCTCGTCCACATCTGTCCGGGCATCACGACGCTCACGGGTCTGCTCCGCCCTGGCCGCCAGATCAGCATCGGCGGGGTAATCAACACCTACCAGGCTGAGCCCACGCGCCTCTGCCACCGGGACCAACGGGGAACGCTTCTCTTCACTCAACAACTGTTCAGTGAATCCAACCTCACGCCGCCCTTCACCGACGCTAAGGCAGGCCCCTACCAGTGAGCGCACCATAGACCAGCAGAACGCGTCGGCAGTCACATGGGCCTCGTACAGCTCCGGTTCTTCCCGCGTAGATACGTCGAACCACTGGAACCGCTGTAAATCTCTAGTGGTTGTGGCATGTGGCTTGTGTCGACAAAAAGCGGCGAAGTCATTGAGCCCCAGTAGAGCATCAGCTGCCACCTGCATACGGTCGATATCCACTGACCGTCGCCAGTGGGCCGTATCGCGAGCACGGGTAGGAAGCGGGCCACTGACGCAACTAGTGACACGATAGACATAATGCCGACGTAACGCGGAAAAGCGGGCATCGAAACCCGGGGGCGCAAACGAGGCGCCCCGAAGCGTCACGTCCGCGGGCAATAGTCGCGCTACACGACGAACCAAATTACCCGGGTCCCCTGCGATAGAACGTGTGTCTAAACAAGAGACAGGAACATCTGCGTGAGCCACCTGACCGGAGGCATGAACGCCGGCATCTGTACGACCGGCCACAGTCAGTTGCACTGGAGTGCGCAACACCTTCTCCAGAGTGGATTCCAACGTCGCCTGCACAGTCCGCACCGGTTCTCCCGTAGGCTTATCGCGCTGAGCAGCCCAACCGTGGAAATCTGTCCCATCATAGGCAATGTCAAAACGCAACCGAACCAGGTCGGAGGCGGTACTCCCCGTAGCGGCACGATCGGGAGAATCGCACGGGGTATCCGGAGTCGTTGGCGTAAGTGATGTCACGGTTAACAGATTGTAGCCGCGACCCCGGATTAGAAAATCACCAGTTTCCACCGAAGGGCCTCCGTACAGCTCCCAATGTTGGTACGTAATCTTCGGTGTAACCGGAGACAGAACTGGGGTCGGGCGCTGTGCGCCGTCGTCAAGCACAAAGAACCCCCGGTAGAGAGTTCAGATATGAACTACTCGACGGGGGTTCAAAGCTGTGACGGCCAAAAGCCGTCGGCGAGGGGATTTACTCCTCCTCTGCAGCCTCAGCTTCAGCAGCCTCAGCCTCGGCCTCTTCGGCCTTTGCCTCTTCAGCCTGCTTGGAAGCAGCGGCGCGAGTTGCGCGAGTTGCCTCAGCAGTTGCGGTCTCTTCCTCAACCAGAGCGATCAGAGAAATCGGGGCGTTGTCGCCCTTGCGGTTACCCAGCTTAATGATGCGGGTGTAGCCGCCGTCGCGATCAGCGAACTGCGGACCGATCTCGTCGAACAGCTTCTTAACTGCGTAGTTGTCGTTGAGCAGCTTTGCAACGTTGCGGCGATCTGCGAGAGTGCCGCGCTTTGCCTTGGTAATCAGCTTCTCAACGTACGGACGCAGCAGCTTGGCCTTGGTGTCGGTGGTCTTAATCTTGCCGTGCTCGATGAGCTGCTTCGCGAGATTGGCCAGAATCTTCTTCTGGTGCGAAGCGGAGCCGCCGAGACGGGAACCCTGCTTAGGGGTAGGCATAGGTATCTCCTCGTTTTAATGAAGTCGCGTCGGTGAACTACTCGTCGTAGCCAGCGCTTGCGCCATCAGTCCAGTCAGCGTCATCGCCCGAGGCAGCGTCCAAATCAGCGACAGCAGCCGGGTCGAAGTTGTTCGGGGAATCCTTCAGAGCCAGGCCAAGCTCAGCGAGCTTTTCCTTGACCTCATTGATGGACTTGTCACCGAAGTTGCGGATATCCAGCAGATCCGACTCGGTACGAGCAGCGAGCTCACCGACAGTGTGGATCTCCTCACGCTTTAGGCAGTTGTAGGAGCGCATAGAGAAGTCCAGATCCTCAATCGGAGTCTGGTACGCAGCGACATCCTCAGCCTCGCGCGGGCTCGGGCCAATCTCGATGCCCTCAGCAGCCTCGTTCAGCTCGCGTGCCAGACCGAACAGCTCAACCAGAGTCTTGCCTGCCGACGCCATTGCGTCGCGGGCGGTGATCGAGTTCTTGGTCTCGACATCGATGATCAGCTTGTCAAAGTCGGTGCGCTGCTCAACACGAGTAGCCTCCACCTTGTAGCTGACCTTCAGAACTGGCGAGTAAATCTGGTCCATCGGAATGCGGCCAATTTCGCCACCGGAGTTCGGGGTCGCCGGCACGTAGCCACGACCACGTTCAACGATCATCTCAATATCCAAGCGACCGGATTCGTTGAGAGTAGCGATGTGGTGATCCGGGTTATGAATCTCCACACCTGCTGGGCACTCAATGTCTGCAGCGGTCACCGCGCCTGCACCTTCGCGACGCAGGTAAACGGTAGCCGGCTCGTCGAACTCGCTCGAGAGCACCAGACCCTTGATGTTCAGGATGATGTCGGAGACATCTTCCTTCACGCCCGGGATAGTGGTGAACTCGTGCAGCACACCGTCGATGCGGATGCTGGTGACTGCAGCGCCCGGAATGGACGACAGCAACGTACGACGAAGAGAGTTACCGAGGGTGTAACCGAAACCCGGCTCCAGCGGTTCGATAACGAACCGGGAGCGAGAGGAATCAATGTAGTCCTCAGTCAGCGTTGGGCGCTGGGAAATGAGCATTTTCGAAAATCCTCCAGGTGGCGACCGCTATATGACGCCATAGGGAATGAATGGATGCAAGCGAAGTTAGTTATTACTTCGAGTAGAACTCGACGATCAGCTGTTCCTGAAGCGGAATGTCGATCTGTGCGCGTTCCGGGGTCTGGTGCACGAGGATGCGCAGGGACTCAGGAACAACCTGAAGCCATGCCGGGACGACAGCGTCGACCAGGTTCTCCTGTGCCTCTTCGAACCACATCATCTTCTGCGACTTCGGGCGCACGTCGATGATGTCGTACTGGCTTACCTGGAAGGACGGCACGTTGATCTTCTTACCGTTAACGGTGAAGTGGCCGTGGGAAACCAGCTGACGAGCCTGGCGACGAGTACGAGCCAGACCAGCGCGGTAGACAACGTTGTCGAGACGCGACTCCAGCAGGACGACGAGGTTATCGCCAGTCTTGCCCGGACGACGGTGAGCCTCGGCGTAGTAGCGACGGAACTGCTTCTCCATCACGCCGTAGGTGAAACGTGCCTTCTGCTTCTCCTGGAGCTGGAGCAGGTACTCCGACTCCTTGATACGAGCGCGACCAGCCTGCCCCGGAGGGTAGGGACGACGCTCGAAGTTCATGTCGCCACCGACGAGGTCGACGCGGAGACGACGGGACTTACGGGTTGCGGGACCGGTATAACGGGCCATTTCTGTTCTCTCCTTACCCTATTCCTAGACGCGACGACGCTTCGGCGGACGGCAGCCGTTGTGCGGCTGAGGGGTCACATCCGAGATCGAGGACACCTCAAGGCCAGCAGCCTGGAGGGAACGGATGGCGGTTTCGCGGCCCGAACCCGGACCCTTAACGAAAACGTCAACCTTCTTCATACCGTGCTCCATGGCCTTACGAGCAGCGTTCTCGGCAGCCATCTGGGCAGCGAACGGAGTGGACTTACGGGAGCCCTTGAAACCGACGTGACCCGAGGAGGCCCACGAGATAACAGCGCCCTTCGGGTCCGTGATGGACACGATGGTGTTGTTGAAGGTGGACTTGATGTATGCGTGGCCCTGAGCCACGTTCTTCTTTACAACGCGACGGCCGGTACGACGGCCGCGTGCGGACTTCGGAGCTGCCATGTTTTACTTCTTCTTTCCGGCGATCGTCTTCTTCGGACCCTTACGCGTACGAGCGTTGGTCTTGGTGCGCTGACCACGGACCGGCAGGCCACGACGGTGGCGCAGACCCTGGTAGGAACCAATCTCAATCTTGCGGCGGATATCAGCCTGAACCTGACGGCGGAGGTCACCCTCGACCTTCCAGGTGGCCTCAATCACGTCACGCAGCGCGGCGACCTGCTCATCAGTGAGAGCATCGGTACGCAGGTCCGGAGAGATGCCAGTCTTCTCCAGCAGCTCATTGGCACGGGCAGGGCCGATGCCATAAATGTAGGTAAGAGCGACCTCCATACGCTTGTTGCGTGGCAGGTCAACTCCAGCAAGGCGTGCCATACGGCAATTTCCTTCCGGTTGATGCGGTGGTTTACTCCACTGCCACCCTTCCCAGGCCCGGCTCACTCGGTCGGACGCCGAGTCGCGCAGGTGTTATAGAAAGGCTCCAGCCACCGTTGCCGGAGGTAGTCTCGCTTACTTCTGTGGAAAAGCTTTCATAAAGAACCGCCGCGCCAATCTGCTGAGACGCCAGGCCTCAACATCACGCGGCCGTCACCAGAAGCAGCTAGGACGGTGGAGTTTCTGTCTAGTTAGTAAATAAGCCCATAACCACTACCAACAGTGGTCAGGTCGATTTACTTGTAGCGGTAGACGATTCGCCCACGCTCGAGATCGTAGGGAGAGAGCTCCACTACGACTCGGTCTTCCGGGAGAATACGGATGTAGTGCTGGCGCATCTTGCCACTGATATGGGCGAGCACCTTGTGCCCGTTGTCCAGCTCCACTCGGAACATCGCGTTCGGCAAGGGCTCGACGACGCGACCCTCAACCTCAATTGCGCCTTCCTTTTTAGCCATGTCCTCCACGTCTCTCTGGCGGATACCCGGGACAATCCCGGCACCAGTTGGGAAATCTCTACTCTGCCTGGTGTTTTAGCAGTTCCGTGCAGGGATAATCATCACTGCAGCGACACTGCGCCCACACCATCGCCCAACTTTACACGCGACCTGCGTTTTTACCAAATACGACCATTATGGGACCGGTTGCAAGCGACGGCAGGCTGGTTCGCTCCACCCGTTCAGAATTCATCGCAGCCTTTATGGCAACATTCTGACCTTTCGCTTGGCCCTCACGCACTAGTTATTCGTATCGAGGAGTCAAAATACGGGGGCCGTCCGCCGTGGCGGCAACTGTATGCTCCCAATGGGAGGCCGGCATTCTATCCGCGCTGACGACCGTCCAGCCGTCGTCAAGCTCATCACTACCCCACTCGCCGCCGAGAATGAGCATCGGCTCAATGGCCAATACGGAGCCTTCGACGATGCGGGGGCCCTTTCCAGCTTTGCCCTCGTTGGGCAGGAAGGGGTCCATGTGCATCTCCCGCCCAATGCCGTGCCCGCCATATCCATCTACGATGCCGAGCTCAATATCGTGGCGCAGTTCAGCCTCACGGGTGGCCATTTCAAGCGCATACGAAATATCGGTGAGGCGAGCGCCCGGAACCATGGCCTTAATACCTTCGGTGAGGACCTCTGATGTCGCAATGTTCAGTTTTTCGACATCTTCACTCAGCTTTCCGACGCCGAACGTAAGTGCCGAATCACCGTGCCAGCCATCCAGGATTGCGCCACAGTCAATTGAGACTAAATCACCATCGGCGAGAACCGTAGAGCTTGACGGAATGCCGTGGACAACAACTTCATTCACAGATGCGCAGACAGACGCCGGAAAACCTTCATAGCCAAGGAAGGACGGCGTTGCGCCAGCATCGATAATGACCTGGTGCGCGATCTCATTGAGATCTGCCGTGGTCACCCCCGGCTTAGCAGCGTTTCTGCAAGCCAGCAATGCACGACCGACAATCTCGCCGGCCGCTTGCATCGCATCCAATTCTCCCTCGGTGCGGGCAGGAACTACTTTGCGGCGGCGTCGAAAACTCATCACGCTGGTTGAGTCTACTCTGACTTAGAAGGGAACCACCGGCTAGCCGAATCCCGCCACCTACGAGGGCATCGCTCCCCCAGCCAGCGCTCTGCTTCATGTATTTCTACGAGGCGTTGCATGGGAATCTTTATGGATGTTCATTCGTGACGCTTAATCTGCAATCGGCTTGCTTCGTTTTTCGGGCGGTTTACACCCAAAGTTGAGCTGCCCTACGATAACTGGCATGCATTCACTGTTGAAGTCCGCGCAGACTGCGGGCGCTGTTATTGTCACCAGCTCACTTTTCCTGGTTGGCGCTTGCTCAAGCAATCCCGAACCGTCGCCAGCGCCGACTATCCCCTCCACTTCCCCTGCCGCGGAATCGCCGGAGACCCCTGGAAGCACCTCGGGTTTCATGGGCACCTCTGCACTGCCTGAGTCAATCCAAAACTTCACACCTGATGCAATTAAGGAGGCGATTGGCAGCTGCGTCGAGTCGGATGACTCTAAACCCGTCATTTTTGGCAGCGAGAGCGTACATGGCTTCACCTGCGTAATGGCAGTTGGAGACGGTGGCACCGCAATGCTCAGTACGGCCGAGGACCCGGCCACTGTCGAGCGCATTAACGAAAAGGCTGAGTCCGTCGAAAACTACGTACCATACGAGCTACCCGGCAAGCACGCATTTAGCGGCATCAACAAGGGGTCCCCTTTCGTTATGGTCATTGACGAGGCCAACCGCATCTACCAAGAGTTCGTTTTCGCGAATATCAGCGCTGAGGCCGCGCAGCCACTCATCGACCAGATTATTCAGGACTTCCAGTAGCCCTCACTATCGGCTGCCCCCCACCCCCGCCCCAGACCCCAACAGCCACACACAAAAGCCGCCCTTCCAAACCTCAACGGTTCGAAAGGGCGGCTTCAACAACCACCTACAACCGGCAAACCCATCGGCTCCAGCCAGCAAAAAAGCTAGAGCGTCTAGTTATCCGGCGCGCCAGGAGCTTAGTTCAGCTTCTCCAGCTCAGCCATCGTGCGCTCGTTAATCTCCTCAACGGATCCCTCAGCGGCAATCTTGATGATCTTCTCCGAGTAGTAATCCAGCAAAGGAGCGGTCTCATTGGTGTACACATGCATGCGGTTGCGGATGACCTCTTCAGTGTCGTCTGCGCGACCACGGGCCAGCATGCGCTCGACTACGACATCCTCAGAAACGTCGAACTGTACGACCGCATCCAGCTCAGTGCCGAGGTTGGACAGCAGACGCTTCAGCTCTTCTGCTTGACCAACAGTGCGCGGGAAGCCATCCAACAGGAACCCCTTGGCAGCGTCGTCCTCGTTCAGACGGGACTCGACCATACGCACAGTCACGTCGTCCGGAACAAGGTTGCCGGCGTCGATGTAGGACTTCGCCTCAATGCCGAGCGGAGTACCTTCACCGATGTTTGCGCGAAACAGGTCACCGGTGGAGATGTGTGGGACACCGAGCTTCTCCGAGAGGATAGCTGCCTGAGTGCCCTTGCCTGCACCGGGAGGACCTACAAGTACGAGTCGCATTACTTCAAGAACCCTTCGTAGTTACGTTGCATCATTTGGCTTTCAACCTGCTTGACCGTCGTCAGCGCAACACTGACCAGAATCAGCAGGGCTGTACCTCCAAACATACCGCCTCGACCAGCGTTCGCGTCGCCAAGCCCCATATCAAGAGCGACATTTGGCAGAACAGCGATCAGTGCCAGGTACAGCGAGCCGACAGTCAGCAGGCGAATCAGGACGTAGGACAGGTATTCAGCAGTCGGACGCCCCGGGCGGAAGCCCGGAATGAATCCGCCGTACTTCTTCATGTTCTCCGCCTGCTCGTGCGGGTCATACTGCACGGAGGTGTAGAAGAAGGAGAAGAAGATGATCATCAGGAAGAACAGCAGAATGTACTGCCAACTGGACGGCGCCAGCAGGTACTGAATGACATTGCGCTGCCACCAGTTGTCCATGTTCGGATTCGACTGACCGGACTGAACAATCTGGGTAATCAGAACCGGCACGTAAATCAGAGAGGACGCGAAGATGACCGGGATAACACCGGCCTGGTTCACCTTCAGCGGCAGGTAGGTGGAAGATCCGCCGTACTGGCGACGACCAACCATGCGCTTTGCGTACTGCACCGGAATACGGCGCTGTCCCTGCTCAATGAAAATAACGCCGATGATGAGAATCAGCACGGCAACAATCACGGTGGCAAACACGACACCGGTAGTGGAGCGCAGAATGTTCGCTCCCTGCGCCGGCATACCAGCGGCGATACCGGAGAAAATCAGCAGTGACATACCGTTGCCGACCCCTCGGTCAGTGATGAGCTCACCCATCCACATGACCAGCACGGCACCGGAGGTCATCACAACGACCATCACCACGAGGTCAAAGACACCCGCATCCTTTACCAGCAGCGACTGCGAGCCGCCCAGCAGGGCGCCACGGTCTGCCATGGCCACAATGCCCGCAGACTGCAGCAACGCCAACGCCACTGTGAGGTAGCGGGTGTACTGGGTCATCTTTGTCTGACCCGACTGCCCTTCCTTCTTCAACTGCTCGAAGTGTGGAATCACCACCGTGAGCAGCTGGACGATAATCGAGGCCGTAATGTACGGCATAATGCCGATGCCGAAAATCGCCATCTGCAGCAGAGCGCCACCTGAGAACAGGTTGATCAGCGAGTAAACGCTGGACTGATCTTTCGAAATCTGCTCGAGCTGCGCGTTGACCAACTGGTAGTCGATACCAGGGGTTGGAATCTGCGAGCCGATTCGGTACAGAATGATCATCGTCAGAGTGAAGAAGATCTTCTTACGCAAATCGGGATCGCGCAACGCCGCAATGAGACCGGAAGCCACGTGCATCCTCCCGAGGTCAAGAAATCCGCTTCTCCCACGCTTTTCCCGAAAGATTTACCCGCTTATCCGCCAGTAGTCTTCCGTTTTAGTTAAGCAACGCGGATGACGTATTCCTCAAACCTTTAATTGACAGTATTTGACGTAGTGAGTCTACCAGCGTTTCTCCATATCGTCGCAATACGCCTCTATATCACCGTTAGTACAGCGCCCCGTCAATCACCCTCTTTTCGCTTGACGACGATTCCAGCGCTCATCCCCTCTGAGCCCCCGCCCTCTCATGTGCTCCACCCAACCTTCTCAAACAAAACTTGAACAGTGTTAAAGTTTTGCTCTGTGAGTACCTACAGCATCCGCATGCGCTCCAGCGCCGATGGCTGCCATATCTCTGGCGCTGAGCGTCTTGCACCGGCCACCGAACTACCTCAGTTGGCTTCTGCTATGACTAGCCGTGCACTTCACCACGACAAGGGGCGAGCCGACACAATTCACATCACTGCGGACAAGATTGATGAGTCGACCATCAGCACCGTGCCGGCGTTAGTCCCCTTTCTAGAGTCGAACTCCAGCCCTGGGGACGCCCGCAAGCTCATTACTCAACGCCTACACGCTGCAGGTATACAGGCCGCCGATATCGCCGTCGAGATGGCCTATTCACTCACGGGTCTTCGCGGCGCCGCTCTTATCGATGCCTCCTCCGGTGAGCGGCTCGACCCAAACCCAGCCCGCGGTGTACGGGTTTCCACTTTTGATGCCATCTCACACCCCAGCAAGGACTGCGCCAAGGACCATTTTCACGAGGCGCTCATCCTCGCATCCAAGGTTCACAGCGCCCCGGGCATCGTCGCAGAAATCTGCCTCTCCGACGATCCCTTTTACACGCGTGGCTATCTCGCACTGGACGGAATCTTCCACCGTATCCCCAATATCAAGGACCACGGCAGCACTCTTGGTACTCGCATTTTCATCGTTGAACCCGGCATCGATATCCCCGAGCTAATCGACTACCTGGAGAACACGCCGGTCTATATCGAGCTCCCAGCTGACGCCAGTTTCTCGACGGACACTACCGGCCTCAGCAGCGACCTCTCAGCAATCGCCGCCCAAAGAAACACGGCCTGGGCCGGTGCAGGACTTGCCCGCACACTGCGCACTTTCGAAACCGCACAACTACCGCATAGCCGAATTGACGGAGCCGACTACCTATTGTTTTCTTCTTCGGACTACCTCGGCCTGTCCACGCACCCTGAGCTCATCTCAGCTGCCACCGAGGCAATTGGATATTTCGGCACCGGGTCCGGCGGCTCTCGCTTAACCACTGGCACTAGCATCCACAGCGCACTTGAGAATGAACTCGCGCAGTTCTTCGGTTTCGACGATGCCGTTCTCTTTGCGACTGGCTACCAGGCGAACCACTCAACCATCGCTGCCATCGCCACCGCCGACGTTGAAATCTTCTCCGACGCCGCCAACCATGCTTCCATCATTGACGGATGCCGCAATGCCCGAGCTAAAGTCACGGTCTTTCCGCACACTGACTACCAGGCACTCGACCATCTCCTCGCAACATCGAGCGCCCGCCACAAACTTGTCATCTCCGACTCCGTGTTCTCTATGTCAGGCGAGGTCATCGACGGCCCGGCACTCGAGCGCACCTGTCACCGTCGCAACGCATGGCTGATGCTTGACGACGCCCACGGCGTCGGAGTTATCGGAGAACACGGTCGTGGCACTGCAGCGCACCTGGGCATTCGCCCGGACATTGTGGTCGGCACCGCGAGCAAGGCTCTCGGGGTCGAAGGAGGATACGTTCTCTGCTCGGCACCAGTTGGCGAACTGCTACGCAATCAAGCCCGTAGCTACGTGTACTCAACGTCCATGAACCCTGGTTCTGTCGCAGCTATCCGCGCAGCGTTGAAGCAGTTGGAGGTTGGGGACGTCGTCAAGCGATTGCAACGTAATATTGCGTGCGTCCGCTCCCTGGTTGGCGCGCAGTCAGACCCCGCATCTGCCATCATCCCGCTGCCCGTCGGGGACGAGACCGAAGCGATGGACGCCTCAGCACAGTTGGCGGAGCTAGGCGTGTTTATACCTGCAATTCGCTATCCGACGGTGCCCCGTGGTGAGGCAATGTTGCGATTGACCATCACCGCGCTGCACACCGACGCTGACATCGACCAACTGGAGTGGGCTCTGCGAACCACCGGCCTGCTGTAAGCCAGCGGTTTGCGCTGCCCTCCCCTCCAATTTCCTCCCTCTCAATACAAAAAAGCTCCTAACCACATGGGTTAGGAGCTCTTCTATTAAAGCTTAAATGCTTTAAGCCTCAGTGACAGAGCCGCCTGCAGCCTCGATCTTGGACTTTGCGGAGCCCGAGAACTTGGTTGCGGTGACGTTGACGGAGACGTTGATGTCGCCGTCGCCGAGGACCTTCACCGGCTGGTTAGCGCGGACGGCGCCCTTTGCAACCAGGTCGGCGATGGTGACGTCGCCACCGTTCGGGAACAGACGCTCCAAATCCGAAACGTTGACCACCTGGAAGGTGACCTTCGCCGGGTTCTTGAAGCCCTTCAACTTCGGCAGACGCATGTGAAGTGGCATCTGGCCACCCTCGAATGCTGCCGAAACCTGCTTGCGGGCCTTGGTGCCCTTGGTGCCGCGACCAGCGGTCTTACCCTTGGAAGCCTCACCACGGCCGACGCGAGTCTTCTTCTTCTTAGCACCCGGAGCCGGGGCCAAGTCGTGGAGCTTAATTGGTTCGCTCATGGTTTACCTACTCCCCCGCTACTTCTTCAACCTCGACCAGGTGACGCACAACGTTCACGAGACCGCGCACAGCCGGAGAATCCGGGCGGACGACGGAATCGTTGATGCGCTTCAGGCCGAGGGTGCGCAGCGAATCCTTCTGCTTCTGCTTGGTACCAGCGGTACCACGGACCTGGGTAATCTTCAGTGCCATGGAAATCACGCTCCCTGACCTGCGCGTGCGCGCAGCATACGTGCCGGGGTGACCTCTTCGAGGGACTTGCCACGACGTGCGGCGACCTCTTCAGGGCGAACCAGCTGCTTGAGAGCATCAACGGTTGCGTGAACAACGTTGATGGAGTTGTTGGTACCCAGCGACTTGGACAGAACATCCTGAACACCGGCGCACTCGAGAACCGGGCGGACAGCGCCGCCGGCAATCAGACCGGTACCCGGAGCAGCCGGGCGCAGCAGCACGATGCCAGCAGCGGTCTCACCCTGAACCGGGTGGGTGATGGTGCCAGCAATCATCGGGACGCGGAAGAAGTTCTTACGAGCCTCTTCAGCACCCTTCTGGATAGCTGCCGGTACTTCCTTGGCCTTGCCGTAGCCGACGCCGACCATGCCCTCGCCGTCACCGACGATGACCAGAGCGGTGAAGCTGAAGCGACGACCGCCCTTGACGACCTTGGAAACTCGGTTAATAGTTACTACGCGCTCGATGTACTGCGAACGCTCGTCCTGCTGGCGACGGTCGTTACCGCGGCCACCACGACGGTTGTTGTTCTTGTTGTCAGCGGAGTTACGTCCGCCTTCGCGCTTATCGCGTTCCGACATCACGCATTCCTTCCGTTGGACTTGTAAGTGCGCATTAGAACTTCAGACCACCTTCACGGGCAGCCTCGGCCAGAGCAGCAACGCGGCCGTGGTACTGGTAGCCACCGCGGTCGAAAACGACATTCTCGATGCCAGCATCCTTAGCGCGAGCAGCAATCAACTCGCCGACCTTGGCGCTCTTGGCCTTCTTGTCGCCCTCGAAGCCACGGAGATCTGCGTCCAGAGTGGAAGCAGCGGCCAGGGTACGACCGATAGAGTCGTCGATAACCTGAGCGGTGATGTGGCGGGAAGAGCGGTGCACGACGAGGCGCGGTGCCTCGGAGGTGCCGCGGACGTTCTTGCGCAAGCGTGCGTGACGGCGGGCGCGGGCGACACGACGACGAGTCGAGATGTCCTTGCCTACCGGGAGGCGCTTTTCGTTGGTGTTGCTCATTACTTACCCGTCTTTCCGATCTTGCGACGGATCTGCTCGCCATCGTAACGAATGCCCTTGCCCTTGTAAGGATCATCCTTACGCAGACGACGGATGTTAGCTGCGAGCTGTCCGACCTGCTGCTTATCAATACCTGTGATCGACAGCTTGGTGGTGCCGTCGACATCGAAGGTGATACCTTCCGGTGCTTCGATCAGGACTGGGTGCGAGTAGCCCAAGGAGAACTCGAGGTCCTTGCCCTTCTTGGCGACACGGTAACCAACACCGAAGATTTCCATCTTGATGGTGTAGCCCTCGGTCACACCGACAACCATATTGTTAATCAGCGAACGGGACAGGCCGTGCAGGGAGCGGCTCTTGCGGTGGTCATCCGGGCGGTTGACCACAATCTCATTGTCCTTCAGCTCAACGGTAATTGGAGCCGGGATAGAGACAGACAGCTCGCCCTTCGGGCCCTTGACGGAAACGTCCTGGCCGTTGACCTGTGCAGTAACATTTGCCGGGACAACGACAGGGTTCTTACCAATACGAGACATTGTGTAGTTCCCCCTTTACCAGACGTAAGCGAGGACTTCCCCGCCAACCTTCTTCTCGTAAGCCTGACGGTCAGTCAGCAGGCCCTGAGACGTGGAGATGATAGCCACGCCCAGGCCACCGAGGACCTTCGGCAGGTTAGTGGACTTTGCGTAAACACGCAGACCCGGCTTGGAGACGCGACGCACGCCAGCGATCGAACGCTCGCGGGACGGGCCGTACTTCAGGTTCAGGGTCAGGGTCTTGCCGACCTTGGCGTCCTCGACTGCGTAGTCCGCAATGTAACCCTCAGACTTGAGGATCTCGGCGATGTTAGCCTTCAGCTTGGACGACGGCATCGAGACAGAGTCGTGGTACGCGTTGTTAGCGTTGCGCACGCGCGACAGCATGTCGGCGATTGGGTCAGTCATGGTCATGGTTAGTGACCGCTTCCTTTCTCGCTGCGGTTCCTTCCCACCTCGTGGCTAACTCCAATGACCGCGCAAACAGCAACTGTCACACGACGAAAGCTTAAGTTGGAGCGATTACCAATATCGTGATTCCGGCGATTTAAGGGCTACTGTTCGCCAACTCGGTTCAATAGCCGAGTCAGCTCGCCACCCAGGTGACGCCAGAGACGATGCGAGGCGAGGGGCCTACAGCAAAGTTCTTACATTTTTACTGCCGCACCTCTTACAGAGGGCAGACCTGGTGATACTAACAAATACCGGCCGAAATGCAAAAACGCCGCGGCTGGACGTTAGTCCGCTCGCGGCGTGAAGCCCCACCAATTAGCAGTGGAACTCAATTTCTAGCCGATATGGCGCCGGCTAGAGGAAATTAGTAGAGCTGGTCGGCGATGATGTTACCCATAGCCTTTTCGCCAGCCACCGTCGGGTGATTGGTCATCGGGCCCATCACCGGATCTGCGAAACCGGCGACGAAGCGCTCATCCGGGTTTGGGTTGCAGGTACCGTGGCCGAGGGTTGCCTCGTAGACGTCGATGAAGCCGGCACCTACGTGCTGAGACGCGGAGCGAATGCTGTCGCGGAATGCCCCCTGAATCTCGCTGGCACCCGGTGCCGGGATCGGGAAGGTCTGGTTCGGGGCGTTCACCAGGCACAGCTGGTCATTGGTAGCGTACTCAGGGTACGAAGCCAGGACGACCTGAGCACCCGGAGCAACCTGGTGGACGCGGTCAGTGAACTGACGCAGCGTCTGCTTGAACAGCGACGGAGCCTTGGGGTCCGGCTTTGCGACCAGCTCGCCTGCCACGTCAACCCACTGGACCCAGTCCATGCCGCCGTACATCAGGACAACCTTCTCAGTGCCCTCTCCGATGTCGCCGTACTGGATGGAAGCTTCCAGGTATGCGAGGAGCTGACCCGGGAAGCCACCAAGACCGTTACAGGACCAGTCACCCAGGGACTTGTTCAGCTTCGACGCTGCAATCTTCGGCCAGTTTTCCATGTCGGTGGCACAGTTAGCGACCAGCACGTTCTGCCCCGGCGCCAGGCCACGCGGGCCACCCTTACCGGCATTAGCGGTGAAGGAGTCACCGAAGGTGACGATCTGCTTGACGCCCTTCGGGCCGGTGTCGCCGATACCCGGAATCGGAATGTTCGGCATTTCCGGCAGTGCCGGCTGTGCGTTGGCAGCACCTGCGCCCAAGCTCAGACCCAGAGCCGCAACAGTTGCAACAGCAGCCGAGCGGACGGCCACGGAGAAGTTCTTCATGTAGTTAATCCCTTTGCGTTTTAACTTAAGGACCGCTCTGTGTAGAACCACTGGCTCAACCACACAGAAGCTGAAGTCACTTAAATCTTGCCCAAATTGATAACGACCACAATGCATTTTGGCGGCCGTCACTATGACGAATGGCAGTTTACAACGAAATCATCACGAACGCCTAACTTTCATTTAAGAAAGCTTGTGACTTTACTAATTTTCAACCCCCAAAAAGGGTCAACTTTCACACCGGCAACACTGGTAACTTTTGCGCAGGCCCCGCACAGCGACATCCCCCCATGAACATAAGGGTTAACGGAGCAGCAAAAAGCCCCGGAGGCCAAGCGGCATCCGAGGCTTCAGACAGAAGCTACCGAAGAGGCAAAACTACTTCTTGAACGGGAAGCCCAGCTCGCGCAGCAGCGCGCGGCCTTCCTCATTGTTGGTAGCGGTGGTCACGACGGTGATGTCCATACCGCGCGGGCGGTCGATCTTGTCAACGTCGATCTCGTAGAACATGGTCTGCTCAGACAGTCCGAAGGTGTAGTTACCGTGACCATCGAACTGCTGATCAGACAGACCGCGGAAGTCGCGGATTCGCGGCAGAGCCACGGTCAGCAGACGATCCAGGAACTCCCACATACGGTCGCCACGCAGGGTGACGCGAGCGCCGATGGCGTCGCCTTCACGAAGCTTGAAGTTAGCGATCGACTTGCGAGCGCGACGGGTCTCCGGCTTCTGACCGGTGATCAGAGTCAGGTCGTTGATAGCACCGTTGATCTGCTTCTTGTCCTGAGCAGCAGCGCCGACGCCCATGTTAACGACGACCTTGGTAACGCCCGGAATCTGCATGACGTTCTCGTAGGAGAACTCTTCCTGCATCTTGCCGCGAATCTCATCGCGGTAACGGGCCTTCAGACGAGGGGTGTAATTTTCGCTCATGCTTAGATGTCCTTCCCGGTACGGCGGGAGATGCGAACCTTCTTGCCGTCCTCATCGAAGCGGTAACCAACGCGAGTCGGGGTACCATCTTCGTCGACCAGCATGACGTTCGACACGTGAATCGGAGCTTCCTGAGTGACAATGCCACCCGAGGATGCACCGCGCTCCGCAGCGGAGTTTGCAACGTGCTTCTTGATACGGTTAACGCCCTCGACCAGGACCTTGTCGCGCTTCGGGTAGGCCTCGATGACCTTGCCCTGAGCACCCTTGTCCGGACCGGAGATAACCAGCACGGTATCGCCCTTACGGATCTTCACTTAAATCACCTCCGGTGCGAGCGAGACAATCTTCATGAACTTCTTGTCACGCAGCTCACGCGCGACCGGGCCGAAAATACGGGTGCCCTTTGGCTCACCGTCGGCCTTGATGATGACAGCTGCATTCTCGTCGAACGAGATGTAGGAGCCGTCCGGACGACGGGTCTCCTTCTTCGCACGGACGATGACTGCCTTAACAATTTCGCCTGCCTTGACGTTGCCGCCCGGAGTAGCTTCCTTGACAGTTGCGACAATGGTGTCGCCAATGCCAGCGAAGCGTCGGGTCGAGCCGCCGAGAACGCGGATGCACTGGATTTCACGTGCACCAGTGTTGTCGGCAACGCGCAGACGGGATTCCTGCTGAATCACTGCGTTTCTCCTGACCTGGTTGCATTGTGCGTCAGATTTCCGTCCTAAACGCACGCGGTCTTTATGTCTTGTGTTTACGCTTTACGACGAAAGCACCTGCTAGAGGCAACTTCCATATCGCTTTGACCCCATGCTAGCTACGGTCATAGACCGTTGAGAGCAGCACGCAGCCACTTCGCGCAACCTGTGTATTATGGCACGTTCGTGCGGGACAACAAAATCCCTTAGTTTCATGCCCCCAACATGGTTTATACCCTCCGCAGCAACCCTATTCCGCGGAAACCCTAGACTGAGACAGTGACAAATCCACATTCCGAGAACGCTCAGACACAGCCAGCACAGACGCTTCCGGTATCGCTACTTGCCGGGTTAGCCTTATTATCCGCCGCCGCCCCGTTCGGCGCAGATACCTACCTGGCCTCCTTCGTGGAGATAGCCAAGGAGTTCTCCACAACCGAGTCAATGGTTCAGCTCACTCTGGCAACCTTCATGATCGGTATGGCTGCAGGGCAGCTCGTCATTGGCGCTCTCTCCGATAGTTTGGGCCGTAGGAAGTTGCTTCTCATTGCGACTTTGGTGTTCTTGGGCTCGTCAATCCTCTGTGCAATAGCACCGAATATTGGCACGCTTATTGCAATGCGCCTGTTCCAGGGGTTAGCTGGTGGCTCCACAGTGGTTCTGGCTCGTGCTGTAGTCCCAGACCTCTTGAAGGGCAAGGCATCAGCGAGAGCTTTCTCGACGCTGATGGGCATTTCCTCCATCGCCCCGGCAATCGCTCCCCTTGTGGGTGGCTTTCTGGGCCCCGCATTCGGCTGGCGCAGCGTGTTCTGGTTTCTCGCAGCCATCAACGTCGCGATGGTCGCGATTGTGTTTCTGATGGTTCCGGAAACTCTACCGCCAGAGCGACGCTCCACAGGCTCTCTGCGCAATCTCCTGCCCAATATCGGCAGGCTGCTACAGCGGCCCGTATTTGTCGGCTACTTGTTAGCTTTCGCTGGTGGCTTCTCGGTGATGTTCTCCTATATCGCTGCGTCACCCTTTATCTTCCAGGAGCTGCTGGGGCTCACCCCTACTCAGTTCTCTCTCGTGTTCGCATCCAATGCAGCGATGTTGACCTTTGTGTCAATCCTCAACGGCAAGATGATCAACCGGCTTCATCCCCGCAAGGGCATTTTAGTTGCACTCACGGTCATGCTCGTGACGTCGATAGGCCTGATTGTTAATGCCATAGTCGGGATTAACTTCTTCACTACTTGGCTGTTGCTGTTCATTACGGTACCGATGATGCCGCTGATCTTCGCCAATGCCACAGCACTCGGAATTGAGGAGGTTCGAGATATCGGAATTGGCTCAGGTTCCGGCCTCATGGGCTTCGCACAGTTCCTCGCGGCCGCCACGGTTTCCCCGTTGGTGGGGCTTGGTTCCAATCTGCCTTTATCAATGGCCATATCAATGTTGACCTGCGCGCTGATTGCGCTGATCGCGGTATTGACATTGACGCACGACGGCCTCCGCAAACACCCACATAAGCTGGCATAAAACTACATACGAGAGGACTGCCCTCGTTTCACTTCACTGGTTGAGAATGTGCCCGAATCGGCATTAAATCGATGGTGAGGCCTCGTACCACCCGTAGGCGTGAGGCTGACATGGGAGAAAGGTCCTGCCATGACCACGTACGCGCATCCTCATGAACCGCATAAGTCTTCTGAGACGTCGAAGCTCAACTGGCTTCGCGCCGGAGTCCTCGGAGCCAACGACGGCATCGTCTCCACTGCTCTAATCTTGCTCAGCGTGATTGCAGCAGGTTCTTCTCGCGAAGCCATTCTGACTGCTGGTGCCGCCGCCGTTATCGCTGGTGCTATCTCGATGGCTCTGGGGGAATACGTCTCGGTTTCAACTCAGCGCGATACTGAGCGAGCACTGATTGCCAAAGAAAAGGCCGAGCTCAAGGACTTTCCAGATGAAGAGCATAAGGAGCTCGTGGGGATTCTCTCTGGCTACGGCATCCCACAACATATCGCCGAAGATGCTGCCCACGGCATCGCACAAAATGATCCGCTGGCAGCTCACCTAAAGCTGGAATTGGGCATTGACGGCGAGGAACTTACCAACCCCTGGGCGGCTGCTGGTTCTTCGGCACTGTCGTTCCTACTCGGCGCCATCCTGCCGATGATTGCGGCTCTGGTGTTCACCGGCCCCACCTCCGGCGCGATTGCGGTCACCGTTGTCACCATCGTGACGTTGGCCTTGACCGGCTACATCAGCGCCAAGCTCAGCTCCACGCACTCCGGCAAGGCTGCGCTACGTCTGGTCATCGGTGGCGCGCTCGGTTTGATTGTGTCCTACTTCGTCGGCCTGCTCTTCGGGCAGGCCGTCGGATAGCCCTTGAGATAGGTCGTCGGATAGGCTCCGGCAAAGCTCAAAAGCTAATCAACATAGCTGGTCTTCGTCTGGTTCAACCAGGCGTAGACCGCGCCAATTCCCAGGCCACCGCCTACGAAGTTGCCCAACCACACTGCCACCCAGTTGCCTGTAATGTGCAGGCCATCGAAGCCGGCAGGACGCGGATCGGCGAAAAAGGCCAAGGAAAACAGCGAGAAGTTCGCAATCACATGCTCAAGCCCGAGCCCAACGAACACCGCAATAATCGGCAGAATCACAGCGAACTTCGAAATGATTTCTTTGGCTTGTAGCGCGCCTAAAACAGCCATATTGACCACGAAGTTCGCGCCCATCGCCTCTACGAAAGCACCGAAGAACGGCTTGGCCAGCTTCCCCTCGGTCAAGGTGGAAATCAGATGTGTGTCATCAATCCCACCGAGTTTGGCGCTCTGGCTTAGCACCAGCGCCACAATCGCGGCACCGATGAAGTTGTAGAACGTGGCGACGGCCACCATCCGAAGAGCCACTCCCCACGGCATGCGACCGCGTGCAGCGGACCAGGACACAAACATCATGCTGCCAGTCGCCAGCTCTGCACCGAGCACCACAATGGCGAACAGTCCAAGCCCGAACAGGCACGCAAAGACCAGTCCCCCAGTGCCCGGAGCAACAGCTTCGGCCACTTGGCCAGCTACCGCTGCAAAGGCCGTTCCCAACGTCAGATACATGCCCGCCAGGACCGCTCGAACCGCAAAACGCCCGTAGTCCTGCGTCATCAGTTCCTGTTTTTTGTCACCAGCCGTATCCAGCGTTTCGTATAGCGTCACCGCCGAAGCCTTCCCTGCGTGCCGTTAATTGCAGTTATTCGCATAAAAGAATAACGATAGTCCGGCACGGAATCGCAACCGCTTTACGACGATCACAGCTCTCTACCCCCGTTCAAGCACTGCAACCAGGAACTGAGACTCATCCTCAAACGGACGAAGATCCCACGTCGAATAACGCTGAATCACGGTGAGCCCCGCCTCCTGCGCAGTGGTTTCAAAATCCGCAAAGTCCCAGCCACGGCCGGCACCGAAGCCGATGATGGCACGACCGCCCTCCGGATTCAGTGCCGCTGCGAAGGCCTGCAGTACCTTCGTGCGGTCTTCTGGCGCTACGAAGGTCAGGACATTGCCGGGGCAAATGATGACATCGAAAGCGGATGCCGTGTCATCGTGGGGCGTGTTCTCGAGGCCGTCGTCAAGCACGTGCGCCAATTGCGCCAAATCCCCTACCAACCACGTCGCGTCCGGGAACTGGCGTTTCGCCTCATCGATGAGATAGGGGTCGACATCGACGCCCATGACTCGGTGCCCAGCCTTCGCCAGGTAACCGCCCACGCGCCCCTGTCCGCAGCCGGCATCTAGAATTCGAGCGTGGCGTGGCGCCATCGCATCCACCAGCCGCGCCTCGCCATCGATATCGCGGCCCTCGCGCACGAATCCCCGCCACCGGTTGGCGTAGCGCCGAGAATGCTGCGGATCGGCGGCAATAATTTCTTTCCAAGTGCGGTGATTGTGGGTGCCATTGCTCATGGCCACCATTATGGCGCAGCTGGACACTTTTTATGTATCGGTGCAGCTGCGCACCGTGGGGTCTAAATCCCCAGTACCGACTTAGCGATCAGGAAGTAGATAATCAGACCGGAGGCATCAACAAGCGTCGTAATAAACGGGTTCGCGAAGACTGCTGGGTCAATGCCGAACTTCTTACCAATCAGCGGCATGATGCCACCGACGGTTGCCGCGAGGGTACAAATACCCAGCAGCGTCAGGCCGATAACGAGGCCGATGTCCCAACCGTAGAACAATCCAGCCAATAGTAGGCCTAGAGAACCAAGCAATAGACCGAGGAACGCGCCGACCCTCACCTCTCGGAGAATGACCTTGAATATATCTCGCGGTTGGACATCCCCCAGCGCCAACGCACGCGTAATCGTAGTTGCAGCCTGGTTACCGGTATTGCCACCTGTACCAATCAGCAGCGGTACGAACACTGAGAGAACGACCATCTGAGACAGAGTCTCTTCGAAGGTTTCCAGGACTTGCACGGTCAATGTCGCACCGATTGCCAGCACGAGCAACCAGACCACACGAGAGCGAACAATCTCAAAGATTGGCGTAGCAAGGTACGGCAAGCGCAGTGGCTCAGAACCGGAAATACGAGCTTGGTCCTCGGAATCTGCTTCCTCCAGAATCCGGAGTGCGTCGTCCACCGTGAGCAGGCCGATAACACGCTGCTCGCTATCGACGATCGGTAGAGCTAAGCGCTTACGATTGGCGCACATGCGAGCCACCTTCTCTTCGGACTCGGTGGCCTCTGCGTAGTCGGCCTTCCTCAAAATTGCCGACACATGGATATCACGGTCGGCGCGCATCAAATCACGAAGACTTACCACGCCCATCAGTCGGCGATTCCGGTTCGACACCGGCAAGGTGTAGATAGACTCGGCATCATCCAGATGCTTGCAGACGGTCTCGAGGGCTTTCCCCACCGTCATGTCGTCGTGAAGCGATACCAGCTCCGGGCTCATACGGCGGCCAATGGAACCGTCGGGGTAGCCGAGAACAATGTTGGTGAGCTCGCGCTCATCATCCGGCAAATCGGCCAGCAGCTTTGAAGCAACCGAGGCTGGTAGCTCATCGAGCAACTCAGCTCGGTCGTCCGGTTCCATCTCCGCAAAGACTGCGGTGACTTCAGGATCACGGAGGCTGTCGATCAGATGCGCCTGCAGCGCTGAGTCCAGCTCATCGAAGGTTTCAACCGCCGTGTCTTTCGGCAGTGTGCGGTAGAACAGCGCACGTTCCTCATGGCTGAGGCGGCGCATCTTTCGAGCGGCAGCTTTGGGCTCAACATCAGTTAAGAGCCGCGACAATGTCGCCACGTCGTGTGAGCGAAGCGCGGACTCCAGGTCTCGATCATCAATCCTGGTCACGTCAGTAGTCACCGAACTTCTCCCCTCACAAAGCACAAATCGTCGCCAATGCTATCAGAGATAAAACCCAGCAAACCTGCACTGAAGAGACTAGAAACACGAAGAAACATGGCTTGCCAAAAACAAAACCCCGCCACAGAAAACACTTGCGTGTTTCCCGCGGCGGGGTTCTCGTTGTAAAGCCCTAGCTGTTTAGTTAGCCAACGGGTCTTACTTAGCCTTCTCGACGATCTCGATCAGGCGGTAGTGCTTGTCCTTGGAGAGCGGACGGCACTCTTCGATGCGGACGCGGTCGCCCACGCCAGCCTCTTCGTTCTCGTCGTGCGCCTTGACCTTGGAGTTCGTGCGCATGATCTTGCCGTACAGGGCGTGCTGCTTGCGGTCCTCGAGCTCGACAACGATGGTCTTCTGCATCTTGTCGGACACGACGTAACCGGTGCGCACCTTACGTGCGCCAGCCTCGGTGGTGTTCATGTTTTCCTCACTCATGCTGCATCACCATCGGTTGGTGCAGCAGACAGGCCGAGCTCGCGCTCACGCATAACGGTGTAAATGCGAGCAATATCCTTGCGGACAGTGCGGAGACGGCGGTTGTTGGTCAGCTGACCGGTAGCGCTCTGGAAACGGAGGTTGAACAGCTCCTCCTTAGACTCCTTGAGCTTGGCAACCAGGTCATCGTTATCCAGCGAGCGAAGCTCGTGGGCGGGAATGCCGTTCGACATCAGTACTGATCCTCCTTCCGAACGATTCGGGTCTTAATCGGCAGCTTAGCGCCTGCGCGCTTCAGTGCCTCGATAGCAACTGCCTCGTCCGGGTAGGACATCTCGAACATGATGCGACCCGGCTTGACGTTTGCAACCCACTTTTCGACCGGGCCCTTACCGGAACCCATACGAACACCCAGTGGCTTCTGGGTCAGCGGGCGGTCCGGAAAAATCTGGATCCAGACCTTACCACCACGCTTGACGTGGCGGTTGATGGCAATACGCGCTGCCTCAATCTGACGGTTGGTGATGTAGGCCGGCTCGAGAGCCTGGAGACCGTATTCACCGAAAGTCACCTTGTTGCCGCCCTTGGACATACCAGAACGGGTCGGGCGGTGCTGACGACGGAACTTAACGCGCTTCGGGATGAGCATGAATTAGCCCTCCTTCTTCTCAGATGCACGCTGACGACGCTTGCCACCGCGACGCGGGCGGTCGTTGCCGCGACGCTGGCGGGCGTTGCCGGCGTTGATCTCGGACTCGCGACGGCCACCGATCACGTCACCCTTGTAGATCCACACCTTGACGCCAATGCGACCGAAGGTGGTGTGAGCTTCGTGGGTGCCGTAGTCGATCTCCGCACGCAGGGTGTGCAGCGGAACGCGACCCTCGTGGTAGCGCTCGGTGCGGCCCATCTCGGCACCGCCGAGACGACCGGAGCAGACAACCTTGATGCCCTTGACGTGCGGCTGACGCATTGCAGACTGGATAGCCTTGCGCATTGCACGACGGAAAGCGACACGGTTGGCGAGCTGCTCAGCGATGGACTGAGCAACCAGCTTCGCATCCGCGTCAATGTTCTTGACCTCGAGGATGTTCAGCTGAACCTGCTTGCCGGTGAGCTTCTCGAGCTGGCCGCGAATGCGGTCAGCCTCGGAGCCACGACGACCGATAACGATGCCCGGGCGTGCGGTGTGGATGTCGACGCGCACGCGGTCACGGGTGCGCTCGATAACGACATCGGAGATGCCGGCGCGTTCAAGACCGGTGGACAGCAGATCGCGGATCTTGATGTCCTCGGCCAGGTAGTCAGCGTACTGCTTGTCGGCGTACCAGCGGGACTTCCAGTCGCTGGAAATACCGAGGCGAAGACCGTGTGGATGGATCTTCTGTCCCACTATCGGTCACCTTCCTTCTGGCTCTCGACGACCACGGTGATGTGGCTGGTGCGCTTGCGGACGTGGAAAGCACGGCCCTGCGCACGCGGGCGGAAGCGCTTCATGGTCGGTCCCTCGTTGGCGTAAGCCTCGGAGATGACCAGAGTACGACGGTCCAGGCCGAAGTTGTTCTCAGCATTTGCAGCTGCAGACGCAACAACCTTGGCAACTGGATCAGCAGCACCCTGCGGTGCGTACTCCAGGATGTTCAGTGCCTCGTCGACGGACTTACCGCGAACGGTGTCCAGGACGCGACGTGCCTTCATCGGAGTAACGCGGACGAAGCGCGCAGTTGCGCGTGCAGAAGTAATGTCGTTGCTCATGGCTTATCGACGTCCCTTCTTGTCATCCTTGACGTGACCCTTGAAGGTCTTGGTCGGGGCGAATTCGCCCAGCTTGTGGCCGACCATAGAGTCATCCACGAACACCGGCACGTGCTTGCGACCGTCGTGAACGGCGAAGGTGTGGCCGATGAAATCGGGGAGAATCGTGGAGCGGCGAGACCAGGTCTTGATGACCTGCTTGGTGCCCTTCTCGTTCTGTGCATCGACCTTCGCGAGGAGGTGCTCATCGACGAACGGGCCCTTCTTAAGGCTGCGTGGCATTCTCAGTTCCCTCCTTAGCGCTTCTTATTCTTGTTGGTACGACGGCGACGAACGATCAGCTGGTCGCTCGGGCGGTTCGGCTTACGGGTGCGGCCTTCCTTCTGGCCCCACGGGGAAACCGGGTGGCGACCACCGGAGGTCTTACCCTCACCACCACCGTGCGGGTGGTCGACCGGGTTCATGACAACACCGCGGACAGTCGGGCGCCAGCCCTTCCAGCGCATACGGCCGGCCTTGCCCCAACGAATGTTGATCTGATCCTGATTTCCGACCTCACCGACGGTTGCGCGGCAACGAGCGTCAACGCGACGAATCTCAGAAGAAGGCATACGCAGAACTGCGTACTTGCCTTCCTTACCGAGAAGCTGAATAGAAGCACCAGCAGAACGTGCCAGCTGTGCACCGGCACCCGGCTTGAGCTCCACGCAGTGAATGGTGGAACCGGTCGGGATGTTACGCAGCGGCAGGTTGTTGCCAACCTTGATGTCGGCATTAGCGCCAGACTCAACGATGGCACCCTGCTTCAGGTTCTTCGGAGCGATGATGTAGCGCTTCTCACCGTCTGCGTAGTGCAACAGTGCGATGTTGGCGGTACGGTTCGGGTCGTACTCGATGTGAGCGACCTTTGCCGGAATGCCGTCCTTGTCATTACGACGGAAGTCGATGACACGGTACTGGCGCTTGTGTCCGCCACCCTTGTGGCGAGTGGTGATGTGGCCGTGTACGTTACGGCCACCAGTCTTCGACAGCGGGCGCAGCAGAGACTTCTCAGGAGTCGAGCGAGTAACCTCGCTGAACTCGGAGACGGAGCTCTGGCGGCGACCCGGCGTAGTCGGCTTGTACTTACGAATAGCCATACTTTTGCTCTTCCTTAACTTCCTCGTCGGCTAGCGGCTAGGCTGCCGAACCGCCGAAGATGTCGATGGGATCGCTGCCGGCCGCGAGAGTCACGTAGGCGCGCTTGGTGTTCTTGCGCTTGCCGTAGCCGGTGCGGGAACGCTTGCGCTTGCCCTCACGGTTGAGGGTGTTGACGGAAGCGACCTTGACACCGAAAATCTCCTGGACCGCGATCTTGATCTGGGTCTTGTTAGCGTCGGTGTGAACCAGGAACGTGTAAACGCCCTGCTCCATGAGTCCGTAGGACTTCTCAGACACTACCGGTGCAACAATGATGTCGCGGGGATCTGCGATGGTAGCCATTACTTCTCCTCCTTACCGGCGGTGCGAGTGATGAAGTCATTAAGCGCCTGAACGGCGAAGATGACGTCATCGGCCTTCAGAACGTCGTAGGTGTTCAGCTGATCCTCAGACAGGATGTGGACACCTGGCAGGTTACGAACCGACTTCCACGAGTTGACGTCCTCGCGTGGCAGAACGACGAGCACGTTGTTGCGCTCAGTCAGACGCTCGACGAAAGTACGAGCTGCCTTGGTGGACGGGGTCTGGCCTGGGACCAGTTCCTCGACAACGTGGATGCGGTCGTGGCGAGCACGGTCAGAGAGTGCGCCACGCAGTGCAGCTGCAATCATCTTCTTCGGGGTGCGCTGGCTGTAGTCGCGCGGCACCGGGCCGTGGACAATGCCACCGCCGGTCCAGTGCGGAGCACGGATCGAACCCTGACGAGCGCGACCGGTACCCTTCTGGCGCCACGGCTTGCGGCCACCGCCGCGAACCTCGCCGCGGGTCTTGACCTTGTGGGTGCCCTGGCGAGCTGCTGCACGCTGCGCGACAACAACCTGGTGCATCAGGGCGATGGACACCTCCGCGTCGAACACGGAAGCAGGAAGCTCAACCGAACCGTTCACGCCGCCTTCAGCGGTGTGTACGTCTAGCTTGAGGTTGGTCATGCGTGAGCACCACCCTTCGTGGCAGTCTTAACAACCAGCAGGCCGCCGCGTGCACCCGGAACTGCGCCCTTGATGAGCAGCAGGTTCGCGTCAGCGTCAACCTTCTGGATCTTCAGGTTCTGGGTTGTGACCCGGTCGTTACCCATGCGGCCTGCCATGCGCTTGCCCTTGAAGACGCGTCCTGGCGTGGCGCAGGCGCCAATGCCACCAACACGACGGTGAGCAGCCTGGTTACCGTGAGCAGCACCCTGGCCAGCAAAGCCGTGGCGCTTCATACCACCGGCAAAGCCGTGGCCCTTGGAGGTACCAGTGACGTCGACGTACTCAATTTCGCCAAAGATGTCGACACCAACGGACTGGCCGACCTCGTAAGAGGAAGCGTCCGGGGTGCGAATCTCGACGCTGTGGCGACGCGGGGTCACACCGGCCTTCTTGAAGTGGCCGGCCTCCGGCTTGTTGACCTTACGTGGGTCAATTTCGCCGTATGCAATCTGGACGGCGTCGTAGCCGTCGGTTTCCTTAGTGCGCACCTGAGTCACTACGCACGGCCCAGCCTCAACGACGGTAACCGGAACAACGCGGTTTTCCTCGTCGAAGATCTGAGTCATACCGAGCTTCGTGCCCAGGATGCCCTTGATCTCGTTTTCACTCATTTATCTTGTCTCCGCTACCAAAAGTCCAGGATCACTGAATGTTCACATCGACACTTGCCGGAAGGTCAATGCGCATAAGTGCATCGACGGTCTTCGGCGTTGGATCGAGAATGTCGATCAGACGCTTGTGAGTGCGCATCTCGAAGTGCTCGCGCGAGTCCTTGTACTTGTGCGGCGAACGGATAACGCAGTAAACGTTCTTTTCGGTTGGCAACGGCACCGGGCCAACGACGCGTGCACCCGTACGGGTAACGGTCTCCACGATCTTTCGCGCAGAAGCGTCGATAGCCTCGTGGTCGTAGGCCTTGAGCCTGATGCGGATCTTCTGTCCGGCCACGCTTGTCCTCTCCTCGGTCGGCGCGCCCCAATTAAAGGGGCGTCGACCCTGTCAATGTTTCTCGACGCCGTCAGCAACTATGGCCAGCGCCAGAAATTAAAACTGGGTTGTGCATTACTTCAAAGCGATTTCGTCTTCGATCGTCATGGCAAATTAACTTTTGGCCATGACCCGAGCGGACGAATAACGCCTTGCACTCAAATCCCAGTGGAAAACAAGTCCCCCCTCGTGGGGCTCTTCATTTTGCCTACTGCCGCTGTTAATTTGCCATGCCACCTCCGACCCCCGCGGTCGGGCGTGTCGCCCGTTTTCTCCGTGAGGCACGATTGGGAAGAAACTTCCCTACGTGGTCATGCTCGCCTTACCATAGGCGCTAAGTCCAATTTCGTACTGGTTCCCAGCTGGGCCTGATACAACAATTGGCGCGAACGCCTTTGTTAAAGCAACCTCCGTATTAAAGCACGACCACACTGCAAATGTAAAATCGCGATTCCAAAGTGCAACGTACATCACACCCATTACGGAACAGTCTGCTTAACGACGGCTATTGCGCCGGTCCCATCCCGTCTAATGTCGGCTATGTACAGATACAAAGAATCCCGACTTCCGCTTACGCGGAGTCGGGATTCTTCTAAGACCTAGCTAAAGCATTTCCCCATTGGGGAGAAGACTTACTTAATGATCTTGGTAACGCGGCCAGCGCCGACGGTGCGGCCACCCTCGCGGATAGCGAAGCGCAGGCCCTCGTCCATTGCGACCGGCTGGATCAGCTTGACAGACATGTCAACGTTGTCGCCCGGCATGACCATCTCGACACCTTCCGGCAGGGAAACGACGCCGGTGACGTCGGTGGTGCGGAAGTAGAACTGCGGACGGTAGTTGTTGAAGAACGGGGTGTGGCGGCCGCCCTCATCCTTGGACAGGATGTAGACGGAACCCTCGAACTCGGTGTGCGGGGTGTAAGCGCCCGGCTTAGCAACGATCTGACCGCGCTCGATGTCCTCACGCTTGGTACCGCGGAGCAGCAGACCACAGTTGTCGCCAGCCTCAGCGGAATCCAGCAGCTTGCGGAACATCTCGATACCGGTAACGGTGGTCTTCTGGGACTTCTCCTTGATGCCCAGAATCTCCACCTCGTCGTTGACGTTCAGAACGCCGCGCTCAACACGACCGGTAGCAACGGTGCCGCGACCGGTAATGGTGAAGATGTCCTCAATCGGCATCAGGAACGGCTTGTCGGTCTCGCGGACCGGGTCCGGGATGTTGTCGTCACAAGCCTGCATGAGCTCGACGATGGACTCTGCCCACTTCTCGTCGCCCTCAAGAGCCTTCAGAGCGGAGATGTGAACAATCGGAGCCTCTTCGTCGTAGTCCTGCTCAGCCAGCAGCTCGCGAATCTCCATCTCGACGAGTTCGATGATCTCTTCATCGTCAACCATGTCGCACTTGTTCAGTGCAACGAGGATGTACGGAACGCCAACCTGGCGAGCCAGGAGAACGTGCTCACGGGTCTGCGGCATCGGACCGTCGGTAGCGGCGACAACCAGAATCGCGCCGTCCATCTGAGCAGCACCGGTGATCATGTTCTTGATGTAGTCGGCGTGGCCCGGAGCGTCGACGTGAGCGTAGTGACGCTTCTCGGTCTGGTACTCAACGTGCGAGACGTTGATGGTAATACCGCGCTCCCGCTCTTCCGGCGCCTTGTCAATAGCGTCGAAAGCGAACGACTGGTTCAGGTCCGGGTACTTGTCAGCCAGAACCTTGGTGATAGCGGCGGTAGTGGTGGTCTTACCGTGGTCAACGTGACCAATGGTACCGATGTTGACGTGCGGCTTCGTACGCTCGAACTTCGCCTTTGCCACTTTTAGTCCTCCTGGAGGTCTAGGTGGCCACGACTCTCGCAGCCACAATTTTGTGGTCACTCAATCCGCCTTCACAACATCAGAAGCTTTCAAGCTGTTCGCTTACGACTTCGGAACGTGCGCGCGCAAAAGAGCACTATTCTTTCACTGTGCCAGTTACTCGATACTAGGGCAGGATACTGGAGTTTTCCAAACCAGACCAACCCCCTAGTTAAGGGTGGGTAACGGCCAGCAACTCACATCGTCATTTACCTGCATAAATACTAGATATTTGAGTTGCGATCTAAAATCGCCCAACGATATGAATTGCGAGCAGCTACCCCCAAGAGCTTGCCTGTGCTAACACGAGCCAAGAGTCTGGCGACATCTCAGCACAGTCAAATCTTAAGGGAATCTACTAAAAAGCTGCAGACCCTCGCACTGCACCGTCTAAAAAGAGTGACAGCGCAGTGCGCACAGAGATGGGGTCAGCCCTGATAGAGCGCCCCACCCTGCCGATGCAATTTAAGCGCCGGTGCGCGCTGCAATGATCTCCTCGGCCACGGAGGAAGGAACCTCAGCGTAGGAGTCGAAGATCATGGTGTAGTTAGCGCGACCCTGGGTCTTGGAACGCAGGTCACCAACGTAGCCAAACATCTCGGACAGCGGAACCAGAGCCTTAACAGCCTTGACGCCCGTACGGTCCTCCATGGAGTTAACCTGACCACGACGGGAGTTGATGTCACCGATGACCTCACCCATGTACTCTTCCGGAGTAATGACCTCAACGGCCATCATCGGCTCAAGCAGGACCGGCTTAGCCTTCTGGACAGCTTCCTTCAGAGCCTGCTGACCAGCAATCTTGAAGGCCATTTCAGAGGAGTCAACCTCGTGGTAAGCACCGTCGAGCAGGGTTGCCTGGATGTTCACCAGCGGGTAGCCAGCCAGGGTACCGTACTGCATTGCGTCCTGAATACCAGCGTCGACAGATGGAATGTATTCCTTCGGAACACGGCCACCGGTCACCTCGTTGACGAACTTGTAAGTGGTGGACTCACCCTCTTCAACCTCGTCAGTAGACGGAGCGTAAGGCTCCAGAGCAATGATGACGCGGGCGAACTGACCCGAACCACCGGTCTGCTTCTTGTGGGTGTACTCGAACTTCTCGACCGGCTTGCGGATGGTCTCGCGGTAAGCAACCTGCGGGTTACCGATGTTTGCTTCGACCTTGAACTCGCGCTTCATGCGGTCAACCAGGACGTCAAGGTGGAGCTCGCCCATACCGCCGATAACGGTCTGGCCGGTTTCCTCATCCAGGCGAACGGTGAAGGTCGGGTCCTCTTCAGCAAGACGCTGAATAGCGGTACTCAGCTTCTCCTGGTCAGCCTTGGACTTCGGCTCAATAGCAACCGAGATAACCGGATCCGGGAAGGACATGGACTCCAGAACGATTGGAGCATCCTGTGCACACAGGGTGTCACCAGTGGTGGTGTCCTTCAGACCAATGAAGGCGTAGATGTTACCTGCCACTGCCTCGTCAACAGGGTTCTCCTTGTTGGCGTGCATCTGGAACAGCTTACCGACGCGCTCCTTCTTGTCCTTGGTGGAGTTCAGGACCTGCTGGCCCGGCTCCACGCGACCGGAGTAAACGCGGACGAAGGTCAGCTTACCGAAGAACGGGTGAGCAGCGATCTTGAATGCAAGAGCAGAGAACGGCTCATCCTTAGACGGCTTACGAACCATATCGACGTCCTCGTCGCCCATCTGGTGGCCGTGCACCTCACCGATGTCCAGCGGATTCGGCAGGAAGTCAATGACAGCGTCGAGCAGCGGCTCAACACCCTTGTTCTTGTAAGCGGTACCACAGTAGACCGGGTAGACCTCAGAGTTCAGAACCATCTTGCGGATGGCGCCCTTAATCTCGTCCATGGTCAGCTCTTCGCCACCGAAGTACTTTTCCATGAGCTCCTCGTCGGACTCAGCGACGGTCTCAATGAGCTTCTCACGGTACTCGTTAGCCTTGTCGACCAGGTCAGCCGGAATCTCCTCGACCTGCGCAGGAGTGCCAATCTCGACCTTGCCCGGCCACATGAGGGCCTTCATCTCCAGCAGGTCAACAACGCCGTCGAAGTCATCCTCAGCGCCAATCGGCAGCTGCATAACCAACGGCTTAGCGCCCAGGCGGTCAACGATGGTGCCAACGGTGTAGTAGAAGTCAGCGCCCAGCTTGTCCATCTTGTTGACGAAGCAAATACGTGGGACATCGTACTTCTGAGCCTGACGCCAAACCTGCTCAGACTGCGGCTCGACACCTTCCTTACCGTCGAAGACTGCGACGGCACCGTCGAGCACACGCAAGGAACGCTCGACCTCAACGGTGAAGTCGACGTGACCCGGGGTATCGATGATGTTGATCTGGTTGTCGTTCCAGAAACAGGTCACAGCAGCGGAGGTAATGGTAATACCGCGCTCCTTCTCCTGCTCCATCCAGTCGGTTGTGGACGCACCATCGTGAGTCTCGCCGACCTTGCGGTTAATACCCGTGTAGTACAGGATGCGCTCGGTCGTAGTCGTCTTACCAGCATCGATGTGCGCCATGATGCCGATGTTGCGGACCTTGTGGAGGTCCTTCTTAACGGGAAGTGCACCTTCAGCCACTTGATTCCCCACTCGTTTCAAATCGGTTTGGCGGTGAGGCTCAATTACGGGATTGCAATTGGCCGTCAAATCCGCCGTCGGTCGGGTTTGCTTTATCTATAATGCCACCGTCTTGGCGCGAAGTCGCGCCGTGACGTACACCTTTTGCGTAAATTCTACGCAAGACATCAGGTGTAAGCGCCGGGCTGGCCCTATTTGAGTGACCCTTAAAGATCCGTGGACCGCGACCGACGCGCGCCGTTGACATACCGGCAGCTGCTTTACGACGGTGACCACTCGCGGCCCCGTCGATAAGCGATTACCAGCGGTAGTGAGCGAATGCGCGGTTTGCTTCCGCCATCTTGTGAGTGTCCTCACGACGCTTGACGGATGCACCCAGGCCGTTGGATGCATCGAGGATCTCGTTAGCGAGACGCTCGGTCATGGTGTTCTCACGACGCTGACGCGAGAACATCAGCAGCCAGCGCAGCGCCAGAGTGGTGCCACGGCCCGGACGAACCTCGACCGGGACCTGGTAGGTGGCGCCACCGACACGACGGGAACGAACCTCAAGAGCCGGCTTGACGTTCTCGATTGCGCGCTTCAGAGTCAGCACCGGGTCAGTACCGGTCTTCTCTTCGCACAGCTCAAGTGCACCGTAGACGATGCGCTCTGCGGTCGACTTCTTACCGTCAATCAGAACCTTGTTGACCAGCTGCGACACCAGAGGGGAGCCGTAGACCGGGTCGTTGACGACAGGACGCTTCTGTACTGGGCCCTTACGTGGCATGGCTTACTTCTCCTTCTTTGCGCCGTAGCGGGAACGAGCCTGCTTGCGGTCCTTGACACCCTGGGTGTCGAGGGAACCACGGACGATCTTGTAGCGGACACCCGGGAGGTCCTTAACACGACCACCGCGGACGAGCACCATGGAGTGCTCCTGCAGGTTGTGGCCCTCGCCCGGGATGTAAGCGGAGACCTCGACGCCGGAGGTCAGGCGCACACGAGCGACCTTACGAAGAGCCGAGTTCGGCTTCTTCGGGGTGGTGGTGTAAACACGGGTGCAAACGCCGCGACGCTGAGGGGAACCCTTCAGAGCTGCGGTTGCAACCTTAGCCTTCTTGTCATGGCGGCCCTTACGGACCAGCTGCTGAATAGTGGGCATGAAGCCTCTTTCTTCTTTCTCTCGCCGCCTGAGATTCTCGTGCCCGATGCCGACCGCAGCGGAGTAACCACCATCCGTGTGAATGCTTCACAAGAAAAGTTATTACTCATCCAGTGGTGAGCCCATCGGTTTAACACGAGAAAAGCGGAGGGATTTTGAACGTGCGAAACCCAGTCAGCCGCTCTCGCTGGCCTACTGGGTAATGTCTCAAGTTCCCAATTCTTTTCTGGGATCGTTGTATAACAGTACGCGAGCTGGGGCTTTACTCCAAACACCCAGGTAATAGCGTAAAAATTTCAGCCACTTTGATCAGTGCGAAGGCCGACTCACAAATTATCGTCGTAAAGCACGGCGCGCCTCCCCACGCGCTCTCTTTCGTCACTGCAGTCACGCGCATGCTTTACGACGACTAGTTCTGTGGCCTTATTTATAGCCGGTTTTACGCCTCTAATTCACTTCGATGACACAGTTGCCGGCGAGCCCCACTCGCCCATCGGCTTCCACCTGAATGTTCGGAATGGTGTCGTTGGGGATGTCTGTTGGAATTTGCATCTCGGTCAGCGTGCTCGAAAGCTCAAACCCTTGGGTTTCTGCTTCTCGCTCCGGACTATTGCTATTAATGGTCAGCTTGATGTGGTCACCAGGCTGACCGTGATATGTGATCCGCGCTGTGGGCTTTTCGTGGTCGATTGCGATGACGCTTTCATCACAGGCGCCATTAGGCCCGATATTGCCCAGAATCGGCTCATCGGGCTTTCTGCTGTGCGCATTATTAGCACTCGGGGCAGGCGTTGTAGGTGCCTCCGACTGCGTATCATGACTGCCGTCATCGGCCTCACGGCCGACCTGTTGCTGGTCCTGTCCCCCACAACCAGCCAGGGCAGCCGCACATACAACTGCCGATAATGCGATTACGCCAACTTTTTCTACCTTCATATACTTTCAGGCTAGCTAGCGGACATGAGAATTATCGACGCTTAAGACAATTAGTCTTTCCACCACTGACGCTGCGGGACATCACCACGGGAGCCGTCCGGGAACACCTTTACACCCAGAACCTGGTGCAGCTGGATCTGGTTACATGCGAAGTTGTACCCGGAACCAGCCATGTACATGCCCCACAGCTTTGCGGTCTGCTCACCAACCAGCTCGACGGCCTTGTCCCAATCCTTGTCCAGTCGTTCACACCAGTCATAGAGAGTGTGCTCGTAGTCGAAACGCAGGTTCTGCTGATCGAGCATCTCAAAGCCCTGATCCTGCATTGCTCGCATGATAGTTCCGACACCGGTGAGCTCACCGTCTGGGAAGATGTAACGGTCGATGAAGGTGCCCTTGCGGGTGCGGTGGTTATCCCAGTAGGTGATGCAGTGGTTCAGCATCAAACCGCCTTCTTTCAACTTGCCATAGAGGAAGCCGAAGAAGCTCGGGTAGTTCTCCACACCGATGTGCTCCAAAAGACCGATTGCGGAGATGGCATCGAAGCCTTCTTCAGGAACATCGCGGTAGTCCTGGAAGCGCACCTCAGCAAGATCTTCCAGGCCCTCTTCCTTAATCTTGGCCTGTGCGTACTCTGCCTGCTGCTTCGACAGAGTCACGCCGATGGCCTTAACGCCGCGCCTTGCCGCATAGAGAACCATGCCGCCCCAACCACAGCCAACGTCGAGAAGCCTATCGCCTTCCTTCAGGCGCAACTTATCGAATACCAGGCGGTACTTGTTTTCCTGTGCCTCTTCGAGCGTGGAGTTCTCATTCGGGTAGTAGGCGCAGGTGTACGTCATCGATGGGCCCAGGATGATCTCGTAGAATTCATTACTGACGTCGTAATGCGACGAAATCGAGTCTGCGTCGCGTTCCTTAGAGTGACGTGCTAGACCGTTTTGCAGGCGCTTCTTCCACCATGCAGTACGTTCAATCTCGGGCACAACAGGAACATATGGCAGCCCCATCGAACGCAGGGAGCGAACAATCTTCGCCAAAGTTGCTGCAGGTGGCATCACGAATTGTTCGTGCAATTTCATCAGAGCGTCGAACGCTTCAATTGGGTGTCCGAGACGGACGCGAGTCAGCTCGATCTCACCGGTGACGAATGCGCGACCGAATCCGACATCATCACGCAGATGAGTAACGATGTAGTTCAGCGCATCGAGCGAGCGGACGTTCAAGCCTACTTTTGCATCGTCGGGGCCAGCGACTGAACCATCAAAAGCCGTCAGGCGAATTGGCAGAGGCTTCTCCGAGGTATCGATGAAGGCCTCGAAAATCTCTGCAACGTTCATTGGAGTAAATGCCATGGTGAATCCTTGCTATTAACTGGCTATTTCGAAGAATTGGAGAAAAGCCGCTTGAAGTGGTTGGGCTTCTAGTTAGGCACCAGTGACGGTCTTGTCATACAGCCGCGGGAACCGGGAATCAGGGTCGTAGATTGCTTTGAGCTCATCGGGTAGGTTGCCACCGTAGAGTGCTCCGAATTGTTCTGGTGAGTAGAACGCCTCGGAATACAGTGACTTGTGACCGCCCAAATCGCTGACCTTGGCCTCAATAACGCGGTTGAACGCGCCGAGGCGAGTATCTCCTGGGACATGGTTGTTCGGCACTGCAGACCAGAACCCGACATTGATCCAGGTGGTCTCGGGATCTAGCGGATACAGTGGCCAAGCACTGCTGCTGCCAGCGAGCTTGTCGCCAGTACCAATTAGCTCGCTGGAGCCATCACGAAGGTGAATCGGGCATAGCCACACAGGCTGGATATCGCAGGCTTGGAAAAACCAATCCAGGTATTCAGCCAAGTGGTCAACAGTGACCTCGATATCTTGGACGACGCGCTCATTGGCCGGCAGGCCTTTTCGTGCTTTCATTTTCGCGTCAATGTCGTACTTGCGATCGAGGCCGACGAACTTCCAATACACCGAGGATCGTTTGAGCTCGCGCGGCCACATTGCACGAACTGCGGGATTTTGGGTACCGAAGGCTCTAGAGCACCAGAACCAGTCAATATCCCAGCGCCAGATGTAATCGCGAATCTTCAGGCGATCTCGAGTAACGCCGGAGGGGTGCTGCAGGGACCTGTAGTAGATCTTGTCTCGGGAGTAGTCCGAGACGGGACCTTCCTCATCAGTTTTGCGTCCCAGCACCAGGTAAATCTCATTCGGCGAGAAAGCGACACCGTCAAGGAAGTGAACAGGCTCGCCTTGGAACTCCTTTTCCACGGAAATCTTTGCCAGATCCTCTGCCGCTTCCGTCGTGGAGTTGTACCGAACGTGTCGCAGCTCGACGTATGGAAGTGCTTCTTCGAGCTCGATTTTTAACCGTACGGTGTAGCCGAGGGAACCATAGGAGTTTGGAAAGCCACGGAAAAGATCGACATTTTCCGTGCGCGAGCAGGTCACAATTTCGCCGGTACCGACTAGGACATCCATCTCGATGACGGACTCATGTGGCAGGCCGTTACGGAAACTCGTTGACTCCACGCCAATACCGGTCACAGCTCCACCGAGCGTAATTGTCTTTAGCTCTGGCACAACCAAAGGCATCAGACCGTAGGGCAAAGTGGCATCTACCAGGTCTTCGTAGGTACACATTCCCTGCACGTCGGCAGTCTTTTCAACTGGATCGACGGCGATTACTCCGCCGAGACCGCTGACATCTAGACCTGGTACGAGAGTTTTACTACGCCCGCGAAAAAGGTTTGATGTGCGCTTCGCCAACCTGACCCGCTGGTCAGCAGGAATAGCTTGAAAGCTATCAACTAGCTTCCGCACGCCTTCTTCATGCGCATGCCAGCCCACAGGCTCAATGCGCACTGAATCAATTCCTCGCCCCGGCGCCATTTGCGCCACCGTAGAAGTAATTTTTCCGATTAGTCGTGGCAACGTGCCGACATCAGAATTTGGTCGATGAGCCATGGTGAATACCGCAACGGCATTTCACAGGTATTTTCTACGCGAATTCGCCCTAATTTTGTCTTTTTGGAAAAACTAAGGGCCTCTGCTGGGCTACCAATATCGAAAAATACCCGGATTGAACAGGTAAATTACGTCTACATATATAACTTGATTTAGGACGACTTAACTAGGCGTTCTTGTACCCTGCAAATGGGGTGGCAAGAAGTACGCCTCGCCATACTCAGCGCTCACCGTTCGTCGCTCACCGTTCGTCATGTTCACTGCCAGCGAAGGCAACTGCATTGCTAGTACCAGCGAGCTGACGTATAGGTGGGGCATGGCTAAAAAAGTTATTGTTATCGGCGGCCACGGCAAGGTGGCCCAAATCGCTACTCCCCTACTCATCAATGAAGGCTACGAAGTAACCTCAGTTATTCGTAACCCTGATCAGGTCTCGGACATTGAAGCGCTCGGTGCCACCCCAGCTGTCTATGACATCACCGAGCTCTCGACCGAGAAGTTCGCTGACCTGCTACGCGGCAATGATGCCGTCGTTTGGTCCGCTGGCGCAGGCGGCGGTTCATCAGAGCGCACCTACGCAATCGACCGCGATGCCGCAATCACCTCGATGGCAGCTGCCAAGGCCGCCGGAGTTAACCGCTACGTAATGGTGTCCTACTTTGGTGCCGGCCCGAACCACGGAGTTCCTGAGGATAATTCCTTCTTTGCCTACGCCGAGGCCAAGGCCGCCGCGGATACAGCTTTGCGCGAATCTGACTTGGACTGGACAATCCTGGGACCGAGCACGCTGACCTTCGACGAAGGCCAGGATTCCATTGACACCGATGCCACAAAGGCCACAAAGGTTGCCCGTGCAACGGTTGCCAATGTCATCGCGCAGACCGTATTCAACGATCAAACGATTGGTCGCACCATTAACTTCAATGAGGGCGATACCCCCATCTCAGAGGCGCTAAAGGCCTAGCGCCTCCTCTCAGGACGTTCGCACTGATGCGCTACGCCCCCGCCGCGATTGAGCCGGCATAACATGTCGGCCGTCGCGGTCCATTGTCAGTGCGAGCGAGGATATGTACTGCTCCGCGCCATCGTCGCCACGCTCCGCCGAAAGGATTACATCAGGTCGTTCGACCTGTTCACCGGTGATGACACAGGTGAAAGACTCATTGGATGGGTTCCCGTGCTCGTCGAAAAGCGGTGCGGCGATGCCGTCGTCAAAGCGACGTCGGTAGTAGCGCCCCTTAGTCAGAATTGCCATCGTCGGCGTGACGACGAAGGCGATTGCTGCGGCGACGAGTGCGGAGTACGGCACCAAGCTCTCGCCGAAAGCGCCGAAGTACATGGCGATTGAGATTGTCGCGGAAGCAACGAGCGAGGTAATGCCGACGGGGTTGAAGTCGTGAATCATTCCGCGTCGGTAGTCGGGATAAATCGGCGAGATCTTCAGGACCCACTTGTTAATTGCAATGTCCGTAGCCACTGTGAAAATCCACGCAATGGCGAGGTTTGAGTAGAACCCCAGAACCGCATTGAGCATGGAGAACATGTCGAACTCCATAAGCGCCAGTGCGATGCCGAGATTGACGAAGACGAAGACAATGCGTCCCGGATAGGACTTTGCCACTCGCGTGTAGGCGTTAGTCCACGCCAGCGAGCCAGAGTATGCATTCGTGGCGTTGATCTTGATTTGGCTCATCACCACCAAGACGACCGCCAGCGTGATTGCCAGCCACGTGGGCACCATTTCCTGGTACACCGTCATGAACTGATGCACTGGCTCAACGGCTTCGGTCATGCCGCCGCCGACCACCGAAATCATGTAGACCGCGAGAAACACACCGATAATCTGCTTAGCTGCACCGAAGATAACCCATCCCGGCCCAGCCATGATGACCGAGGCCCACCACGACGTGGCGTTGTCCTTTGTCTTCGGCGGCATGAAACGGATGTAGTCAATGTTCTCGGCAATCTGCGCCACCAGCGCCAAACACACACCGGCAGAAGCCATCATTGCCGCCAGGCTAGGACCTTCTCCCTGCCCCTGATAATGCAAGAAAGCGTCCACGGAGTCAGGGTGCCTGACGACGAGATACACCATCGGTAGCACCATCATGACTAGCCAGAGTGGGTTGGTCCACGTCTGCATCTTCTGTAGCGTCTTCATTCCGAAAACCACTACGGGGATGATGATGAGCACGCTCACCAGGTATCCCAGCCAAAGTGGTATCCCGAGCCCGAGCTTTAGGCCCTGGGCCATAATTGCGCCTTCGGTGGCGAAGAAGATGAATGTAAAAGTCGCGAAAATGACGTTGGTGATTACGGAGCCGTAGTAGCCAAAGCCGGAACCGCGTGTGATGAGGTCGAGGTCGAGATTGAACTTTGCGGCGTAGATTGCCAGCGGCGCGCTGGAGAGAAAAATCAAGACTGCGGCGATGAGAATGCCAACCACAGCGTTTGTTGTTCCGTGAGCAATGCCGATTCCAGCACCGATGGAGAAGTCAGCCAAGTAGGCCATTCCTCCCAGTGCCGAGCCGGCAACTGCTACTGGTGTCCACGTTCGGTAGTGTCGTGGCGCGAATCGGAGCGGATAGTCGTCACCCAACTTCGATGACGACCCAGTATTTCCCGCCCTCCGCTTTCCCTGCTTAGCGTCGGCCATTGTGGTCGTCATGAGATACCCCTGATGTCAGTTCACGACAGCTACTTCCTTCAGCTACCCCACACCAGCCGCCCAACTATAGGCCGGTCATCAGCTGTAATGCTGCCCAGCAAATTGCTGCCTCAGCGCCGAAAACCCATACGGCTGGCTTAGGCATAGCCTGCAAGTAACCAGTCATGATTCGGTAGTGCAGCAATTATTTGCTGTGAAATCAGATATAGTACGAACTGGCGTTGAGTCTCAATGAGCACACATTTTGAGCAGTTAGGCAGGTAACACATGCGCCTCACCCCGCGCGAGCAAGATAAACTCATGCTCTTTCTTGCAGCTCGTGTCGCCGAGCGACGAAAGAACCGCGGTCTAAAACTCAACCGGCCCGAAGCAGTAGCACTGATTAGCGATGCCGTCGTCGAAGCCGCCAGAGATGGTGTGACCGTGTCCGAAGCCATGACCATTGGCACCGAGGTACTCGGACCTGACGATGTCCTCGATGGTGTCCGCGAGGCAATCATGCTGGTACAGGTCGAGGCCACCTTCACCGATGGCACAAAGCTCGTATCCGTCCATGACCCAATTGGCGGCAAATAGATGGCAGCCCAGACCCCACGTATCCTCATCGCTCACTGCGGAGTCGATGCCAGCCCAGAGTTCATCACCACCGCAGTAGAGGGCCTCGACACTTTTGATCAGACCATCGTGACCTCCACAGGCACCGAGCTGCGCAGCACACTGGCGGATTTGGGCCGCGAGGACACCGAGAATCTCCATATCGTCGTTATGCCCATGACAAGTGGCCGCAATCTGCCACTCATCGCCGACACGGCCAAGACTTGTCAGTGGTTCAAGCGCAATCACTCGAATGTGCGCATTGCACTCGCGGCACCGCCGCTGGGTGCCACCACCACGCTGGCGTTTCTACGCGCAACGCTCCGGCGCGAGACCTCGGCCGACGATATCGCGGTCATATGTTCCGCTGCCATCGATCCGTTCGCGGACGCGGAGCTGTTCCGTATCGCTCGTCTGGCGTGGACGCACAGTTCTGGCGCCGATGTAGTGGTCGCGTTCGACGATGTCTACCCATCCGTCTCGCAGACGCTGGCACCGTATAAAGCCACGCTTGACGACGAGTCCTTGCGCCCAACCCGTCGGAGCACAGTAATCCGCGCTGATTTGCAGACAGCCGAGAATCAAAAACCACTCATCACCAGTACTGCACTGGCGACGGCCATCTCCCAGTCTGCTAAAACCGCTCTGCATCTTTTGCAGTCGCATGATGATGACGGCATTGAGGCAGCATTACTTGCCGATCATGAGCACGGTTATGCCCATAGTCACGGCGAGGAGGATGGCGGCCATGGACACAGTCACGGCCACGTGCATGGCCACGGTCATCATCACCACGGCCACGTGCATGGGCACAGTCACGGTCATGGTCACAACCATCATCACCACCATCACAGCGCAGATGTCCACACTGAGTTTGACCTAGGAAATATCGATGCAGATGCAACCGAGTAACAACACAGATTGTCGACAAATAGTTCTGAATAAAGGCCGCCGCGCTCTGCGACTAAAGGTGGCCAATACCGGCGACCGCGCAATCCAGGTCGGTTCTCACTATCACTTCTTCGAAGCCAATGCGGCCCTTTGCTTTGATCGCCATCAGGCCTGGGGAATGCACCTAAATATCCCCGCCGGCCTGGCAGTGCGCTTTGAACCCGGCGATACCAAGACGGTCACACTGGTCGACTTCGGTGGAGACCGCATTATCCACGGCTTCGCGGGGATGACTGAGGGCCCGCTGGATGATGAAGCCACTCGGGAAGCTGCCTTTCAGCGAATTGCCGACTACGGTTTTGCGCACGAGCCTGCAGAACCGATGCCAGTTGCCGCGGATGAGGAAACGACGATCAGCTCGTCGAGATACGCGGAGCTCTACGGCCCCACAACCGGCGATGTAGTACCGCTGGCGGATACCAATCTGGTCATTCGAATCGAGAAGGACTACACGGCCAACTTCCCCGGCGACGAGTCCATCTATGGCGGCGGTAAGTCCATCCGTGACGGCATGGCCCAAGATCCGCAGGCAACTCGCGCACAAGGCACGCCCGATACGGTTATTACGAGCGCGATTATTGTTGATGCTCTCCTGGGCGTCGTCAAGGCAGACGTGGGTCTGCGAGATGGCAAGATTGTCGCAATTGGTAAGTCGGGCAACCCGCATACGCAGGACGGAGTTCACCCCGACCTGGTCATTGGTGCTGGTACCGAGGTTATTGCCGGTGAGCATCGACTGCTGACGGCCGGTGGCATCGATACGCACATCCACTACCTGGCACCGCAGCAGGCCGAAGAGGGTCTCTCCAACGGCATTACGACGTTCTTCGGTGGCGGTACCGGGCCTGCGGAGGGGTCAAAGGGCACGACGTGTACGCCTGGTCAATTCCATATTCACACCATGCTGCGCGCGGCAGAGGGTCTGCCGGTCAATGCTGGTTTCCTGGGCAAGGGTTCGGGCAGTCAGCCGGACGCGCTGGTTGAACAGCTACTCGCTGGCGCTGCCGGGCTCAAGATTCACGAGGACTGGGGCGCGACACCTGCGACTATTCACAATGCGCTGGACATCTGCGATAAGTACGACGTTCAGCTGGCCATCCACACGGATACGCTCAACGAGTCAGGTTTCTTCGAGGACACGCGCAAAGCCATTGGTGACCAGACCATCCACACCTTCCACTCTGAAGGCGCCGGTGGCGGTCACGCCCCGGACATTTTGAAGGTCACGGCGATTCCGAATGTTCTGCCGGCTTCGACGAACCCGACGCTGCCCTACTCCATCAACAGCGCCGAAGAACTGCTGGATATGGTGATGGTCTGTCATCACCTTTCCCACTCGGTGCCGGAAGATGTCGCTTTTGCCGATTCGCGTGTTCGACCTGAGACCATCGCAGCTGAAACCGTGCTCCATGACATGGGCATCATTTCCATTTTCTCCTCCGATTCGCAGGCGATGGGACGAGTCGGCGAGTCCTTCACGCGCGCATTCCAGACTGCTCATCACTGCCGCGCCCAGCTCGGCCCACTTCCCGGTGCTGATGAAACCAATGGCGATGACAATGAACGCGTCCTGCGCTACTTGGCGAAGCTGACCATCAATCCCGCCATTTCCGCTGGAATTGATGACTATCTGGGTTCGGTGGAAGTCGGCAAGATTGCGGATTTGGTGCTGTGGCCAATCGATTCCTTTGCCGCAAAACCGGATGTGGTTCTGCGCTCCGGGGTAATCTGCTGGTCACAAATGGGCGATCCCAATGCATCCATCCCGACTCCTGAACCCTGCTATTTCCGCAATATGTTCGGCAATTACGGTTCCGCTCTCACGGCTACTCGCATTACCTTCATGTCCCAGGCCGCAATTGATGCCGGTGTGCCGGAAGAGCTCGGTTTGCAAAGCCGTGTTCTGCCGGTAAAGGACTGCCGCGGAATTGGCAAGGCAAACATGGTGCGAAACAACACTCTGGCCAAGATTGACGTCGATCCGGAAACCTATGTGGTCACCGTCGATGGCGAGCCCGTCAGCATCGAGCCTGCCCAGGAGCTTCCGCTAACGCGCCTGCACTATCTCTTCTAGGCTCTGGTGATGAGCTTGACTTCGTCGTTTTACCAGGCCTTGCAGTGGTCTGACACCGCATTCCCCTCCGGTCGCTATACGCTGTCGCATGGTCTCGAGGGGCTGGTCGCCGAGGGGATCGTCGGCAAGCGTGACGAGGCAGCACTTGCCACCGTCGCCGAGGACATGTTGCGTTATTCCTTCGCGCCGGTCGATCTGGCTGCGCATTTTCGCACGTGGGAGCAGGATTCGGTCGCTGGGATAATGCGAATCGACGCGATGGTGCATGCGGCACGACCGACGTTTTCGCAGCGGAGGGGCAGCGTGCGCGTCGGCAAGCAGATGCTGTTTATGGCGCGTGAGTTAGGGCTTGACGACGATACCCTGCGCGCGTATTCGAAAGCGGTGAGCAGCCCGGATGCGTCCAGCCGCTTGGCGTATGGGCACAGCCCGGTGGTGATGGCGTTGATTCATCGGTCCGCTGGACTGGATTCCGATGAGGCGGCGCAGGCCGAGGCCTTTGGTTTCGTCTCTGCTGTGGCATCAGCGGCGGTGCGATTGCAGGTGGCTGATTTTGTCGGTGCGCAGCGTCTGATTCGACAGCTGGCTCCAGTGGTCACGGAGGTTGTTGAGACTTCGCGGACGATTGGCACCGACGATATTGGTGCCTGTACGCCGCTGTTAGATATTGCCTCTGCGCGCCACGAGACTGCGGCGGCCCGATTGTTTATTACCTAAAGCTCGGCTTTTGGCCTCTGACAAGCAACTAGCAAGTTAACTATTAAGAAGGAATTTTTGACAATGGTTTTTCACGTTGGCATTGGTGGACCAGTCGGCTCCGGCAAGACGGCCTTGATTGAAACGCTCGTACCTGAGCTGATTTCCCGTGGTTTCACACCGGGCATCATTACCAATGACATCTACACCCAAGAGGATGCTCATCACATCCGGCAGGCGCTGGACGGCGTGGTCGACTCCTCGCGCATTATCGGTGTGGAGACAGGCTCGTGCCCACACACTGCGGTGCGCGATGATCCCACTATGAACCTCATGGCCAGCGCCGAGTTGCTGGAGGAGCACCCAGATATCGACATTGTTTTCTACGAATCCGGTGGCGATAACCTCACGCTGACTTTCTCACCTGCACTGGCGGACCTATTTGTCTTTGTGCTCGATACCGCCGAGGGGCAGAAGATGCCGAAGAAGCGTGGCCCTGGCATCACGGACTCCGATGTTCTTGTCATTAACAAGATTGACATCGCGCCCTATGTCCGCTGCGATGTGGACCAGATGCACACTGATGCGCTTGCCGTGCGCTCTGACAAGCCGGTCATGCTGACCAATTGTCTAGACGGCTCCGGCATTGCGGAGTTCGCCGATCTCATTGAGGCTGCGGCGAAGTCTGCGTCGGTTGATTCCTCCTCTGACCAGGCATAACCATGCTACGACCTGGCAAGGACGGCTTACTCGACCTGGAGATTCTGCCTGCTGGCCCCGGTACCCGGCGTGTTCGTGCACCGCTGTCTCTGGGGCGCATTCTCCATTCCGACCCGTCCTTCCCCGATGCCCACGTGGTCTATATTCGTGCCACCGGCGGCGGTCTCGCCCAGGGCGACCATGTTCGCCAGCGGATACAGGTTCGAAGTGGCGCACATGCGATTGTCACCTCTCAGGCGGCTACTCGAGTGCACTCAATGACCAGCGGCTACGCCGAACAGCTGACTGAATTCACGGTTGAGCCGGATGCCGTCCTCGAATACCTGCCGGACCCGGCAATTCCTTCGCGTGATTGCCACTTCCGCCAGCACACAAAGGTGACTGTCTCCCCCGGTGCTACTGCAATTGTCGGCGACTGCTTTACCGCTGGTCGCGTCGCTCACGGAGAGCTCCACGATGCCGCCGAGATTGATCTGCGTGCAGAGTTACACGCGCACGACAGTGTTCCCGCATTTATCGAAAAGGCTCACTATCTCGGCAAACGCGACCTCTCCTCGCCCATCGCGCATGGCAACTACCGCGCCTGGGCAAACCTCTGGGTCATATGTTCGCCACCGCTTGTCGACGATGTCCTTACCTCTTGGCAGGACTATCCACACAGCGACACTGCCCCGCTTATCGGCGCGTCTTCACTTCCCGATGGCCTTGGCATCTGGGCCAGGTTCATGGGCAATTCAATCGAGCATGTAACAGACGCTCAACATGATTACTGGAATCTAGCGCGGCGCATAGTCCTTAATGCACCGGCGTTTTCGCTGCGCAAGATGTAGCACGTCGCGAGTGCCGCGGTAGTCATCTGCTTTCCCGCCCCCACCGCGGCCCCGGGGTGCGTGCTGTGTCTAATCAGGCAGCCTGCTTAGACACCCGCATCAACACTGCAGGCACGCTTGGGCTGATTGGCACCCACCTGCTCGACGAATGCCGCAATCAACGCACGCCCATTGGCTTCCACCTGCTTATCGACGGCTCGGAGCTTGGCCACAATCGCCTCCGAATCCGTGCCATTGGTCTTTGACCATTCCTCCACTAACTCTGGGGTGGCCTCTGGGTGGAACTGCACACCGACGATGCTGCCAAGCCGGAAGGCTTGGACGGGGCATGGCTCACCAGTGGCCAGTAACGTCGCCTGCGGTGGGAGTACATCGACTGCGTCAAAGTGGGACTCTGCCACCTCGAAGGTTGTAGGTAGCGCACCGAGAAGTGGATCGCACGCACCTTCCGAGGTCAACGTGACCTCCGCTGCGCCTTCTTGACCTTGACCAGGTGCTGCCACTGTCACCGTACCGCCAAAGCAATTGGCAATGATTTGGTGTCCGAGGCAGATACCGATAACGGGAATGTGGGTGGTAAGAGCGTCGTCAAGCAGTGTGCGTAGTGCGGGCAGCCACGGTGCCTTTTCTTCATTGAGGGCGTCCATTGCGCCGCCCAGAATGATAATGCCCTCGCCGCAGTCAGTGATTGCCGGAACTGGTTCGCGACATAGGCGGACGGTGGTGTACGTTGCTCCGATTTCTTCGAGCCATGGTGCGATTCGGCCGATGGGGACTGTCGGATCGGGTTGGATGATGGTGATTTCAGTCATGGCGGGCACCTCTCATGCGCGCTGCTATGTCTACCGTACGAACGTACTGTTTATTGTAGCCACAAATTACGCATTTCAATAGCAAATTACTTAAGTAAATAGCAAAAAATCCCCCAACACCTTTTGGCTAGCTGTTTAAAAACAACTGACCAACTGTGGTGTCGGGGGAATTTTTGGGTTGCCGCCTAATGTCGGGCTCGGTTAACCGCGTATTGCTAACCAGTAAGCCCTGTTAGGAGCGTGGCTCTGCTCAGCGGTGAACTGGGGGATCTCAAAGGATTGCCACCCCCAGCCGCGGCCGCAAAGCTATTGATTTTTACTCGAAGGTTCCGATGTCATCCAGCGGAACTGCGGAACCAACCTGGTCGATGCCGTAGGTGTCCTCGGCACCGTAGAAGCCCTCACCGAAGGAGGCAAATGGTGCGGCTGCCTGGCGGGCAGCTTCCTCAGTCGGCTCAACAGTGATGTTGCGGTAGCGCGAGATACCCGTACCAGCCGGGATTAGCTTACCGATGATCACGTTCTCCTTCAGGCCGATGAGCTTATCCGAGCGCTTGTTGATAGCGGCGTCGGTAAGCACGCGCGTCGTCTCCTGGAAGGAGGCCGCGGACAGCCAGGACTCGGTGGCCAGCGATGCCTTGGTAATACCCATCAGCACGCGACGGCCCTCGATGACGCTGCCGCCGGAGGCAACAATCTCGCGGTTCTTAGCCATGACCGTGGAGCGCTCGACCAATGCGCCTGGCAGCAGGTCGGAGTCACCCGGCTTGGACACAATCACGCGGCGCAGCATCTGGCTGACAATAACCTCGATGTGCTTGTCGTGAATGGCCACACCCTGGTCACGGTAGACCGACTGGACTTCCTCAATGAGGTGACGCTGGACACCGCGGCGCCCCAGGACCTCGAGGACCTCGTGCGGATCGGCAGCGCCCTTGAGCAGCTGCTGCCCCTTAACCACATGGTCACCATCGCGGATGGCGCGACGACGGCCATCGACGGTGATTTCAGCCAGACCCTGACGCTTGGACAGCTTGTCGTAGACGACCTCGTCCTCGCTGTTGGCATCCGGGATGAGGGTGAGCGTGTAGAAGTGCTCGTCCTCCTCCAGGCGCACGCGACCGTTTTCGCGAACCAGTGGAGCCTTGTTCTTCGGCACTCGGGCCTCGAACAGCTCCTGGACACGCGGCAGACCACCGGTAATGTCGCCACCGACACCACCCTGGTGGAACGTACGCATGGTCAGCTGGGTACCCGGCTCACCAATGGACTGCGCAGCGACAATACCGACAGCCTCTCCGATGTCGACCAGCTTGCCGGTTGCCATCGAACGACCGTAGCACTTGGCACAGACACCGGTTGCGGTGGAACAGGTCAGAACCGAGCGGACCTTGACTTCCTTGACACCGTGGCTGAGAGCCAGGGTGATGTGGTCGTCGTTCAGGTCGGTGTCAGCCTCGATAAGGACATTGCCCTCAGCGTCGGTGACATCTGCTGCCAGTACGCGAGCAATCGCGGCGGTCTCGACGTACTTCGCACGACGGATCTCGCCGGTCGGGTTGCCGGTTGCGTCCAGAACATCCTCGCCAATCTCGACAACGACACCGTCGTGGGTGCCACAGTCCTCTTCGCGAACGATGACGTCCTGTGCAACGTCGACCAGACGACGGGTCAGGTAACCCGAGTCAGCGGTACGAAGCGCGGTATCGGCCAGACCCTTACGGGAACCGTGCGAGTTGTTGAAGTACTCGAGAACCGACAGGCCTTCGCGGAAGGAGGTCTTAATCGGGCGGGTGATGTATTCACCACGCGGGTTCGTAACCATGCCCTTCATGCCGGCCAGCGAGTGAATCTGGCCCATGTTACCGGCAGCACCCGACTTCACGATCATCGGAATCGGGTTGTCATCCGGGTACAGAGCCTCGACCTTTTCACCGACCTCAGCCGTCGCAGCCTTCCACAGGTTAACCAGCGACTCGTGACGCTCAGCGGCCGAGAGCTTACCGCGGCGGAACTTCTTCTCCACCGTGGCGGCCTTCTCTTCGTAGCCGTTCAGGATCTCACGCTTGTTCGGGAGAACCAGCACGTCAGACATAGCAATGGTGACACCAGAACGGGTAGCCCAGTAGAAACCAGCATCCTTGAGCTTGTCGACGGTCTGAGCGACCGTAATCATCGGGTACTTGGCAGCCAAGTCGTTGATGATCGCAGCCTGCGGCTTCTTAGCCATAACGCCTTCGACGTATGGGTAGTTCCACGGCAGCAGGTCGTTGAACATAACGCGGCCCAGCGTGGTGGAAGCCAGCCAGGTATCGCCCTTGTTCCAACCATCTGGAAACTGCTCGGACTCAATCTCGGCCGGCGGACGCAGGTGGCTGATGCGAACCTTAATTGGGCTCTGCAGGCCAATTGCACCGCGGTCGTAAGCCATGATGGCCTCGGCCGGGCTGGTGTAAATACCCTGCTCCGGTGCGTCCTCGGTGGCATCCTGGTGGCCACCCGGCAGCTCCGGCTTCTCCAGTGTCAGGAAGTACAGGCCAGTGACCATATCCAGACGCGGCATAGCCAGCGGCTTACCGGAAGCCGGCGACAGAATGTTGTTCGAGGACAGCATCAGGACGCGAGCCTCGGCCTGTGCTTCAGCGGACAGCGGCAGGTGAACTGCCATCTGGTCACCGTCGAAGTCGGCGTTGAAAGCCTCACATGCCAGTGGGTGCAGCTGAATTGCCTTACCCTCAACCAGGACCGGCTCGAACGCCTGAATACCCAGGCGGTGCAGCGTAGGTGCACGGTTCAGCAGGACCGGGTGTCCGGTAATGACATCTTCGAGGACGTCCCACACCTCTGGGCGCTGACGCTCAACCATGCGCTTCGCGCTCTTGATGTTCTGCGCGTAGCTCTTGGCCACGAGCTCCTTCATAACGAACGGCTTGAACAGCTCAAGAGCCATCAGCTTCGGCAGACCACACTGGTGCAGCTTCAGCTGCGGGCCGACGATAATAACCGAACGGCCGGAGTAGTCAACACGCTTACCCAGCAGGTTCTGACGGAAACGACCCTGCTTGCCCTTGAGCAGGTCGCTCAGGGACTTCAGCGGGCGGTTACCCGGACCAGTGACCGGGCGGCCACGACGTCCGTTGTCAAACAGTGCGTCAACGGATTCCTGAAGCATGCGCTTCTCGTTGTTGACGATGATTTCCGGAGCGCCCAGGTCAATCATGCGCTTCAGGCGGTTGTTTCGGTTGATGACACGACGGTAGAGGTCGTTCAAGTCCGAGGTCGCAAAGCGGCCACCGTCGAGCTGCACCATCGGGCGCAGCTCCGGCGGAATCACCGGAATGCAGTCGAGCACCATAGCGGCCGGGTCGTTGCCGGACTGCAGGAATGCAGTGACAACCTTCAGGCGCTTGAGGGCGCGCATCTTCTTCTGTCCCTTGCCGTCGCGAATAATCTCGCGCAGCTCCTCGGCCTCCTTGGCCAGGTCGAAGTTGCGGATCAGGGTCTGAATAGCCTCAGCACCCATACCACCGGTGAAGTAATCCTCGTAGCGGTCGACGAGTTCGGTGTAAATACCCTCGTCGATAATCATCTGCTTCGGCTCGAGCTTGATGAAGGTGTTCCAAATCTCGTCGAGACGATCCAGCTCGCGCTGGGCGCGCTCACGGATGTGGCGCATCTCGCGCTCGGCTGCGGACTGAACCTTCTTACGGGCATCAGCCTTGGCACCCGCTGCCTCGAGTTCAGCCAGATCCTCTTCCAGGGTCTGGGCACGCTCGGCCAGCTCCTGGTCACGATCGTCCTCAACCAGCTTCTTGTCCACGAGCATGTCTGCTTCGAGGGTTTCCTGGTCGTTGTGGCGAGCCTCTTCATCCACGGAGGTGATGATGTTGGCAGCGAAGTAGATGATCTTTTCCAGATCCTTCGGAGCCAGGTCGAGCAGGTAGCCGAGGCGGGACGGCACACCCTTGAAGTACCAGATGTGAGTGACCGGAGCGGCCAGCTCAATGTGGCCCATGCGCTCACGGCGAACCTTCGACTTGGTCACCTCAACGCCACAGCGTTCACAGATGATGCCCTTGAAGCGAACGCGCTTGTACTTACCACAAGCACACTCCCAGTCACGGGTCGGGCCGAAGATACGCTCACAGAAAAGGCCATCCTTTTCCGGCTTCAGCGTACGGTAGTTAATCGTCTCGGGCTTCTTGACCTCACCGCGAGACCAGCGGCGGATGTCGTCGGCGGTAGCGAGCCCAATCCGGAGCTCGTCAAAGTTGTTGACGTCGAGCACCTGTTTTCCCTTTCCCTCCGCATCGAAGTAATGCGGAAACCAAATTCTCTGCGGAGGTTTTTGTACGTTGTCGTCTGTGTTGGGTTATTCGCGAGTTAGGGCTTCCCGACCCTGATACTCACGCAATGTTTCGTCGTTAAGCGAGAAACTATGCGGAGTCAGCGTCGGAACGCTCATCGCGGGACAGGTTAATGCCGAGGGAAGCGGTCGCGTGGTCGAGTTCCTCATCGTCGGAGGAGCCCAACTCAACCGGAACGCCGTCGGCCGAAAGGACCTCAACGTTCAGGCAGAGCGACTGCAGTTCCTTCAGAAGCACCTTGAACGACTCCGGAATACCCGGATCCGGAATGTTGTCGCCCTTCACGATTGCCTCGTAGACCTTGACGCGGCCAACCACGTCATCGGACTTGATGGTGAGCAGCTCCTGCAGGGTGTAGGCAGCGCCGTATGCCTGCATTGCCCACACCTCCATCTCACCGAAGCGCTGACCACCGAACTGAGCCTTACCACCCAGCGGCTGCTGGGTAATCATGGAGTACGGACCGGTGGAACGAGCGTGAATCTTCTCGTCGACCAGGTGGTGCAGCTTCAGCATGTACATGTAGCCCACCGAAACCGGGAACGGGAACTTTTCGCCAGAGCGGCCGTCGAACAGCGTGGCCTTACCGTCAGCGTTGACCAGCACCTCGCCGTCACGGTTCGGGCGGGACGACGCGAGCAGACCAGCGAGCTCCTCGTTCTCAGCACCGTCGAACACTGGGGTTGCAACCAGGGAGTCGGACGGAACGTCGTGCAGGTCGGCCGGAAGACGCTTAGCCCAATCCGGGTCGCCCTCAATGCTCCAGCCGGCCTTCGCCAGCCAGCCGAGGTGAACCTCGAGGACCTGGCCGATGTTCATACGACGCGGAACACCGTGGGTGTTCAGAATGATGTCGACCGGGGTGCCGTCCGGCAGGAACGGCATGTCCTCCTGCGGCAGGATCTTGCCGATAACGCCCTTGTTACCGTGGCGACCTGCCATCTTGTCGCCGTCCTGGATCTTGCGCTTCTGCGCAACGTACACGCGGACCATCTCGTTGACACCCGGTGCCAGGTCGTCATCGTCTTCACGGGAGAAGACACGGACGCCGATGACCTTGCCGGACTCACCGTGCGGAACACGCATGGAAGTGTCACGGACCTCGCGGGACTTCTCGCCGAAGATAGCGCGCAGCAGGCGCTCCTCCGGAGTCAGCTCAGTCTCACCCTTCGGCGTGGTCTTAGCGACCAGGATGTCACCGTCGCGAACGTCGGCACCGATGCGGACGATGCCGCGTTCATCCAGATCCTTCAGCATCTCCTCGGACGCGTTCGGGATGTCACGGGTGATTTCCTCCGGACCCAGCTTGGTGTCGCGGGCGTCGATCTCGTGCTCCTCGATGTGAATCGAGGTCAGGATGTCCTCCTCAACCATGCGCTGGTTCAGGATGATGGCGTCCTCGTAGTTGTGACCTTCCCACGGCATGAATGCCACGAGCAGGTTCTTACCAAGTGCCATCTCACCGTTGTCGGTACCCGGACCGTCAGCGATGACCTGGCCGGCCTCAACACGCTGGCCCTCGTCAACCAGTGGCTTCTGGTTGTAGCAGGTGCCCTGGTTGGTGCGCTCGAACTTGCGCAGCAGGTAGGTGTGGCGCTGGCCTTCATCGTCCATGATGGTGATGAAGTCTGCCGACACGGTCTCGACCACACCGGCGGCCGAAGCGACAATGACATCGCCCGCGTCGTAAGCAGCACGCTGCTCCATACCGGTACCGACGAACGGAGCCTCCGAACGCAGTAGCGGCACAGCCTGACGCTGCATGTTCGCACCCATCAGGGCACGGTTAGCGTCGTCGTGCTCGAGGAACGGAATCATGGCAGTAGCCACGGAGACCATCTGACGCGGGGAAACATCGAGGTAGTCGACCTCATCAGCGCGGACGGACTCGACGTCACCGCCCTTCTTACGAACAGACAGGGTCTCCTGAACGAAGTGGCCGTTCTCGTCGATCGGAGTGTTGGCCTGCGCAACGACGTAGCGGTCTTCCTCATCAGCGGTGAGGTAGTCGACCTCATCGGTGATGACACCATCGCGGACGCGACGGTACGGAGTCTCAATGAAACCGAACGGGTTCACGCGTGCGTAGCAGGACAGCGAACCAATCAGGCCAATGTTCGGACCCTCTGGGGTCTCAATTGGACACATGCGGCCGTAGTGGGACGGGTGAACGTCTCGAACCTCGAGACCAGCACGGTCACGGGTCAGACCACCCGGACCCAGTGCGGACAGACGACGCTTGTGGGTCAGACCCGACAGCGAGTTGTTCTGGTCCATGAACTGGGACAGCTGGGAAGTACCGAAGAACTCACGGATAGCCGCGGAGACCGGGCGCACGTTAATCAGAGTGGTCGGCTGGATCGACTCCACGTCCTGAGTGGTCATGCGCTCACGAACCACGCGTTCCATGCGGGACAGGCCCACGCGAACCTGGTTCTGAATCAGCTCGCCTACGGTACGCAGACGACGGTTACCGAAGTGGTCGATATCGTCGGTCTCAACCGGGATCTCGACCCCTTCCGGCGAGGTCATAACATTCTCGCCGTCGTGCAGGCGCACGAGGTATTCAATGGTGGTAGCGATATCCTGTTCGGTCAGGACCATCTCGCCAGAGACCTCAGTACCCAGGCCCAGCTTGCGGTTGACCTTGTAGCGACCGACCTTGGCCAGGTCGTAGCGCTTCGGCTTGAAGAAGTTGTTCTCCAGCAGAGCCAGCGCGGACTCGCGCGTCGGCGGCTCACCCGGGCGCTGCTTGCGGTAAATCTCCAGCAGAGCCTCGTCGGTGTTTGCAACACCGTCCTTCTCCAGGGTGGCCATCATGATCTCAGAGAAGCCGAAGCGCTCCTTGATTTCCTCAGTGGTCCAGCCGAAAGCCTTCAGCAGAACCGTGACCGGCTGGCGACGCTTACGGTCAATACGAACGCCGACGGTGTCCCGCTTGTCGACGTCGAACTCCAGCCACGCACCGCGCGACGGAATAATCTTCACCGAGTGCAGCGGGCGCTCGGTGGACTTGTCGATGGTCTCATCGAAGTAGACGCCCGGAGAGCGCACCAGCTGAGAAACAACGACACGCTCAGTTCCGTTGACGATGAACGTACCCTTGTCCGTCATCATCGGGAAGTCACCGATGAAGACAGTCTGGCTCTTGATCTCACCGGTCTCGCGGTTGGTGAACTCCGCGGTGACGTAGAGGGGAGCCGAGTAGTTGATGTCCTTATCCTTGGACTCATCCACGGTGTTCTTGACGGAGTCGAACCATGGGTCCGACAGCGTCAGGGACATCTTCTGGGAGTAGTCCTCGATCGGAGAGAGCTCTTCTAGAATATCTTCGAGACCGCTGGTAACCCGAGCGTCTTCTCCGAGCTCCTCCTGGCGACGAGCGCGCCACTCAGGCGTGCCAATGAGCCATGCGAAAGACTCACGCTGCAGGTCGAGCAGACCAGGAACCGCAATCGGCTCCTGAATCTTTGCAAACGAGTACCTCTTCGAAGCTCCGGGAATACCGGTTACTGCCTTGGTCTGGCGGGAGACTGCCAAGATGCGTCCTTCCAGCACCTCACGCGGTGGAGCACACCGGCAACCGGTGGTGCGCTCCGCCCGCTTGGTTTATACGCGATTCAAGTTGCAGGAATTATTTCTGTTGCGCACCGGGATACTTTGCGTCTAACCTTTGGTCACACACGAAAGTGATTCCCCCGCCACTTGGCCTCCAAGACCAGCCTTTAAAAGGCGAGCCCCCGAGCCCTAACGGCGGCGCCGCGGCAACTCCTTTAACAGCTAGATGCACGAAAAACGGTGCTACATAATAGCCCCGAGCCCCGAGCGCAAACTATAAAAGAGCTGGCGACAGATACACTAATTCCAGCGCAACGATTTAGCCTATATCAAAAACTGACAGTTGTCTAGTACAACTTGACAAATCGGGCGTGTCGCATTCACCCGTCACCGATATAAAGGGTGAGGCCTGGGCGCTATGGCCGTCGTAAAGCGTTACTCTGCTTTACGACGGGTCGAAGGACGCACGATGCCCACGATTGCGATGAATACCAGAATCGAACCGGACGTAATGAGACCGATTGACCACGGCTCTAGAGCCGGGCGCTGGAAATTCTGTATTGCGCCGAAGAGAAGCTGATTGGAAAGGCCTTCGTCCATCTTTCCGTTGAAGCGCAGGTAGTCCATGATCGGCTCGCCATCGCGAGTCTCCCACCAAAGGTGGATGTCCTCGGCCATATCGATGACCGAGCCAGACTTCGGCTCAACCCAAAAATCACGGGTGCCCTGGTACTGGAGGAACCCGGATTTGTCATCCTGAGTTAGCTGAGAGACGTAAGAACGGTACTTCTGGGCGAGATTCGTCTTCTCAATATCCTGACGGAAATGCAGAACGCGGTTGCCGCCGCGTTCCTCTTCCCCGACAAACTTTGCTGGCAGGGAATCGTGGAGGAAATCATCAAAGATCAGATATTCCTTTTCCTCCGTGTCGGCCGGGAGCTTCACCCAGTTCCCCTCGAAAGCCACAGACCGCGGAACGCCCGCCATGCGGTCGACAAGCGTCGCAGGAGCCAGCGCCTCGCCGGTGAGTCGGTCGATGGTCACTGTCCAGATATTGGCCTCGATAAGCTCGGTCAGCGGGTCGGTGCCCATGACCTCCGGGGGAAGCTCACGCATTTCAGTCACACCGACACGGAGCGAAACCTTGTCCGCATCGGCAGGTTCGATGAGTACGCCGTGGAGCTGTCTCTGCAGCGGCGAGTGCACTTCTTCGCGCTTGCCTTCTTCGTTAATCCTGGTGGATACGCCGTCTTCCGCCCGCAGGGTGTACGACACCGGCGGCAGGTTAAGCGGCATTTTGGGATCAACATTGAGCACTTTGGGCAGCAAGATGCCAGCAGCAAGCAGTGCAGTGCCTAGACCCAATAGAAGGATAGACAAAATTCTCGGCCGTGAGAGCATGTTAGATACTTTACAGGCCAATAAGGGCAATCAAGACAATGAGTGGGCTGGTTTTTGCCCCAACTTTCTGTGACGGGTGAGATTAGTGAGGTTTTGCCCGGGTCAGGTGGGTTAGCAAAGGCCCCAGAAACAAAAGAACCGCCAACCCCGGGCAAGAAGCCCAGAATTGGCGGTCAGAATTGGCAGCTTTAGGCCACTACCGGGGCCGAAGCAAGTAACTGAATTACTTGAGGGAGACCTTTGCGCCAGCCTCTTCCAGCTTAGCCTTAGCAGCCTCAGCGTCGTCCTTAGAAGCACCCTCCAGGATAGCCTTCGGAGCGGACTCAACCATCTCCTTAGCCTCCTTCAGGCCCAGGCCGGAGACGATCTCGCGGACAGCCTTAATAACGCCGATCTTCTTAGCGCCAGCGTCCTCGAGGACGACGTCGAACTCGTCCTTCTCCTCAGCAGCAGCCTCGCCGCCAGCAGCGCCTGCAGCAGCAACTGCGACCGGAGCAGCAGCGGTGACGTCGAACTCTTCCTCGAAAGCCTTCTTGAACTCGGTGAGCTCAACGAGGGTCATTTCCTTGAAAGCCTCGAGCAGTTCCTCAGTGGTGTACTTAGCCATGGATATTCTCCTATGAGTGTGGTGCGGCCGCTCCCCTCAGAGATCCCTGGGGTCGAAGCCGTCAAAGTGATATTTAAAAGTTTTTCGCGTGATTTAGTTCGCGTAGTTCGCGAGCCGCTCGGGATTACTTCTTTTCCTCGAGTGCCGCAGCAAGGCGGGCAACCGAGGAGGTCGGAGCATCGAGCAGGCCAGCGACGTTCGCCAGAACGCCGTTGAAGGCACCAGCCAGCTTTGCCAGCGTGGTCTCACGGTTATCCATATCCGCAAGAGCCTCGAACTGTGCTGCATCGATTGCAGCACCGTCCATGTAGCCGCCCTTGATCACGAGGTTCTTGTTGTCACCGGCGAACTTCTTAATCGCCTTAGCCGCATCCACAGCCTCGCCCTTGATGAAGGCGACTGCAGTCGGGCCGTTCAGGTGCTCATCAAGACCCTCAATCCCTGCCTCGTCGGCAGCGATCTTGATCATGGTGTTCTTGGCGACGGAGTACTTAACATCAGCACCGAGGGCGCGACGCAGTTCCGTGATTTCCGCAACGGACAGGCCGCGGTACTCAGTCAGCACGATAGCGTTGGACTCTTCGACGTCCTGCTTCAGCGCTGCAACAGCTGCAATCTTCTCAGCATTTGCTGCCATGTGTACTCTCGCCTCCTTCCTGGTCTTTGCAATTTTCCGCTCGGCCAAGTGAAGGATTCTTTTGCGCAAATACAACAAACGCCCCAATCCTCGCACAAGGATGGGGCGCACAATTCTTTTGGCATGTTCCACTTCAACTCCGCCGACCCCAGGGCCAGCAGGTGAAGCCAAACTGCGCAAGCGCTTCCAAGTCCTCCTGCGTGGGCCGCTCACTGTATTCCTACAATGAAACCTTCAATCCGCTTCTTTCAAAGCGAATGACCGACGGTCTTCGGTGAAACTTGAGTACCAACCTCCATCGTCCCAACTTAATGTTGGTACCGATTGGAAGCCGGTCAAACTTCGTGAAGAAACTCTATACCAGACCCAGGAAATTAATCAAATCGCCTATCCAAAGCGCGCCGCACCAGGCTCTCCAAAGCGGCCGAACTCCAGGTCCTTCTCACGTTGCTGCACAATCATCTCGAGCTCGGCAAAGTACGCATTCAGGTCATCGTCGGCAAGCCAGAGCACTTGGTCTGCATAGTCGAGTACTACGCGCACCATGTCGTCGGGATGCGCGTCCAACCTGGCGGCATCGAGAATATCCACGGTGAGTGTCAATGCCACACGCACGACCGGCGGGATCTGCGATGCCAGGCACTGCTGCGCCACGGCGTTGCGAAGCTCCACGGCCTCCATCCGCGCAATGATGCGCAGCAACCGCACGACCACGACCTGCGCCGCCCGAGCTTGCAGAGCTTCCTCCTCACTCATCCCCGGAAGCACCACAGAATCCTGGATATTGCGGCGAAGCACCTCAGCTACGCGCTCGTCCTCCCCTAGCCCCGTCAGTACCTCGCCCAGCAGCGTCTGCCCCGCGATGCGCAGGCAAGGCATGTCATAGGCGTCGTCGCCCAACGAGTCGAGGTACGAGATGAGCTGCGGTTCAATAATTCCGGAACCGTCGTCGAGCTGCGCCAGGCGATTAATCTCGCCAAGCGCCTCCAGCCCTTCTTCGGGTTCCAAAATCAACGTCATAGTCGCGATTTTAAGCAACAAACTTTGGCTGTGAGTCCATTTCGGCTCGATTAGTTCTTTGGATTAGCAATTCGCTTTACGACGTCTACCGCGCCCAAACCCCCACCGCGCTATCGGTATCCCTTATGAGAATGCAAAACCGCCGCCTCACACACCGGGAGAAAGTGCGCGTGGCGGCGGTTTTAAAGAGCTTGGCTCTGAGTCACCCTCGAGCGACTTGTGAAGAGCACACTCGCCTATCGGCTGATGCTGATTTAGGCGGTGTAGTCCTTGATCACGCTGGTGTCAACCGGGATGCCCGGGCCATTGGTGGCGGAGACGGTGATCTTCTTCAGGTACTTACCCTTAGCAGCGGATGGCTTGAGACGCATCAGCTCGTCGATAAGCGCACCGTAGTTCTCGGCCAGCTTCTCGGCGTCGAAGGAAGCCTTACCGATAACAGCCTGCAGGTTTGCAGCCTTATCAACGCGGAAGGAAATCTTACCGCCCTTAATCTCGGTGACAGCCTTAGCGACATCCGGGGTAACGGTGCCGGTCTTCGGGTTCGGCATCAGACCACGCGGGCCGAGGATACGAGCCACGCGACCAACCTTGGCCATCTGGTCCGGGGTCGCGATTGCAGCATCGAAGTCGGTCCAGCCACCCTGAATCTTTTCGATCAGTTCCTCGGAACCGACGAAGTCAGCGCCGGCCTCTTCAGCCTTGGTGGCGTTCTCGCCAGCGGCGAAAACGACGACTCGAACGGTCTTACCGGTGCCGTTCGGCAGGGAGACAGTGCCGCGAACCAGCTGGTCAGCCTTGCGCGGGTCAACGCCCAGGCGGATAGCAACGTCAATCGTGGCGTCGTAGTTCTTGGAGGAGGTCTCCTTGGCCAGGTTAGCGGCCTCGAGTGGAGAGTAGATGCGGCCGGCGTCGATCTTCTCGGCGGCGGCGCGGTATGCCTTAGAGTTCTTGCTCATGAAAAGTCCAATCTCAATTAAGTGAAATGGTTGGATTGTGGTGTTTAGCGGGCCGAAGCTGGCCCTACCACTTGATGAAGGTGCAGCTAAACGCTGACGGTTTACTTAGCGCCCTCGACGGTGATGCCCATGGAGCGAGCGGTACCGGCGATGATGCGTGCACCCATCTCGATGTCGTTAGCGTTCAGGTCCGGCTTCTTCAGCTCGGCGATTTCCTTGCACTGCTCCCAGGTCACGGAACCGACCTTGTTGGTGTGCGGAACGCCAGAGCCCTTCTGAATGCCAGCGGCCTTCAGCAGCAGCTTAGCTGCCGGCGGGGTCTTCAGAACGAAGGTGAAGGAGCGGTCTTCGTAGACGGAGATTTCAACCGGGACAACGTTGCCACGCTGGTTCTCAGTTGCTGCGTTGTAAGCCTTGCAGAACTCCATGATGTTGACACCATGGGCACCCAGTGCCGGACCAACCGGCGGAGCCGGGTTAGCCTGACCAGCCTGGATCTGCAGCTTAATAATCGCAGAAAGCTTCTTCTTCGGAGCCATCGGATTAACCTACTTCCTAGTTACCGGGGCACGCCGCCCCGATGAAAAGGCGACTCACCCCGTCCGGATGCCGACGCTTTACGACGACCCTTGCGCCCACGACCATCATGGCCGCTGGCGCTGGTCATCGAGTTGGTGCCAGCCACCGGGGATACGAATTACTTGGCGCATCTGTGCTCAAGGCACAAAAATGCACGCCTGGCTACGTTACCGCAGCGTATGGCGTGCATCAAAATCCGTTACCAGACTGGTTGCTCGAGAAAGCTAGCTGGTGCCTTTGCTCGGCGCTTGGCTTGCCGCCCGGCTTAGTGCGAGGTCCGCTTAGTGCGAGGCCTAGTTCAGCTTCTCGACCTCATCGATGCCCAGCTCGACCGGGGTCTCACGGCCGAAGATGGAAACCAGGGCCTTCATGCGGCCGGTGTCCGGGTCGATCTCGGAGATGGTCGCAGCCACAGATGCGAACGGGCCGGACAGGATGGTGACGGACTCGCCGACCTCGTAGTCGATGGCTACGGCCTTCTTCTCTGCCTGCGGAGCCGCTGCGACAGCCAGCTCACCGTCGGCATTTGCAGCTTCCTCAGCGGCGTCCGCGGTGATGGTCTCCTTCGGCATGAGGAACTTAGCGACCTCACGAATCTTGACCTTGGACGGCTGACCCTCGCTACCGACGAAGGAAGTAACACCCGGGGTGTCGCGGACGACGGACCAGGACGGGTCATCCAGGCTCATGCGGACCAGAACGTAGCCCGGCAGCAGCTTGCGCTTAACGATTTTCTTCTTGCCGTCGTCCTTGCGCTCTTCGACTTCCTCAACCGGAACGATGACCTCGTGAATCTGCTCATCGACACCCATGGTCTGGGCGCGCATTTCCAGGTTGGTCTTCACCTTGTTCTCGTAGCCGGAGTAGCACTGGATGATGTACCAGTCGCCCGGACGACGCTTGAGCTCACGCTGGAACTCGCGCAGGCGCTTACGGTACTCGGCGTCTGCGTCAGCAGCTGCTTGCGCCTCAGCGTCAGCGGCGGTCTCCTCTGCCGGCGCTGCTTCTGCTGCGGCAGTGTTAGCTGCGGCTGCACCCTCGGCCGGAGCTTCTACCTGAGCCGGTGCGCCCTGCGCATCCTGCTCAGTTGCGGCAGCGTCCGCGGACTGGGCGTCGGAGAAAATATTCTGACCATCATTCATGTCGTGCTAACCCCTCTTGTATCTACATCAACGGTTCGCGACATTGGCATCTTCGCTCAAAGAGTCTTAAGAGCCAATATGCCATCCGCAATCACTTCGCACAGCAAGACACCAGCTGCGCTAACGAATAATCCCGCCGTCCGGAACTCGGAGGCGGGATGAAAAGCATCACTGCGAAACAGTATAACCGATTACTTGCCCAACACCGATCGGACACCCAGACCGGCCAGCGTGTCCACACCCCACACGAGAGCAATCATGGCAATCAGGAACAGGATCACGATGATGCTGTAGGTGACCATCTGGCGGCCGGTCGGCCAAATCACCTTGCGCAGCTCGTCAACAACCTGCTTGATGAAAACCAAAGGGTTACGAGTCGAAAGCTCGTTGGTCTCCTTCTCACGCGCAGGCTTCTTCGCCACGGTGGTCTGCGCGCCCGTCGCCTGGCGCTTACCGGACGGGCGAGCCGCCGCCTGGAAAGTCTGGTTTTCCTCAGACACGATGCTCCTTCGCTACTTCGTGCATATGAGACCTAAAGATACTGCACAGTGAAACTCAAACGTGAATTCTTCAAGAGCAAACTCCAGGGATAATCTCCGGAGCCGAGCCCCCACTGTGCAGAGCAAGTCTGGTTCAGTGCGTAAATTCTAGCCGATTATCCACACTATCGAAGAAATGCGCTTCGTGGGAACCGCAGGCTTCGAGATTCGATTCCGCTGCTGGCCTTGCAGCGATACTCACTGACGGCCACTTCACTGCTGCTTCGCCCTAGCTCGTGCTGCAAGCTTGGGCTGCTCGCTCGTGCTGCAAGCTTGGGCTGCAAAAAGGACGACCCACCAGACTACGGGCTGCAAATGTGAAACTGTGCGAGTTTATGACACTTTCAAGCCATTTTTCGAGCCATTTTTGACATAACCGCAGTCAGTAACTCGCATTGACCCACCGCCGCCGAATATAAACGAAAAACCCGCCACCCAGACGCATTTTCATACGCCCTGGATGACGGGTACTTGCAGGGGCGACAGGACTCGAACCTGCAACCTGCGGTTTTGGAGACCGCTGCTCTACCAATTGAGCCACGCCCCTTCACCACCAGCAAAAGAACTTTCCAGCCCTTAGCTGACAATGTCCCACCTTACTGCATTGCTGCATAATCAAGGCGGGGTTCGACGAACATCACTGTCCGTAGTAGCGATGGGGGGGATCGAACCCCCGACCTCACGATTATGAGTCGTGCGCTCTCACCATCTGAGCTACATCGCCCCTATTCTCTACCGGACATAAGTCCGTATAAAAGAACAGAGCCCCCTGACAGAATCGAACTGTCGACCTTTTCCTTACCATGGAAACGCTCTGCCGACTGAGCTAAGGGGGCATCAGCATCCATTGAACTCAGCACGTAACTCCGTGGCCAATTGTTGACCGTTTCGTTTCGCTCTGTGCTCTCCGTGAAGCCTTGCAAAGATTAACCCGAAATCACCACTGAGCACAAATCAGCAGGTAGGCAGCGGTATTTCTTGTCACGTTTGCTGACATTTTGGCGCGCACTTATGGATAATCTATTCACTTATCGATGAGCCCCAGCGGAACCATAAGTGAATAGCTCATCGATGGGTGGCCGCCCCCTAACCCAAACCCTGCCCCGTATCCCCACCAACAGCCCCTACAAACAAAAATCACCGCGAGAAAAATCTCGCGGTGATTTCACTGTGCCAGATGATGGATTCGAACCAACGAAGGCAATGCCGACGGATTTACAATCCGCTCCCTTTGGCCGCTCGGGCAATCTGGCGTGCACTCTTAAACGGTGCGAATGGAATGCTACCCACTACTCTGTCATTTACACAAATCAGCAGGTAAGGAGGACATTTTCCTACTTGGATTCACCCCTCAGCAGGGCTCACCCCCAGCAGGGCCCAACTCTCAGCAGAGCTCGCCCCTAGGTTCGTCTCGACAGTGGAGCTCAATCCACTACCCCACGCGCTCCACGGTGTAGCGAGCAACGTGACGCAGAGCATCCTTGGCCGCACAGTCGGGAAGGTCAGCGATGACGCGGTCGGACTCATCCAGCAGTTCATTGACCTTCTCCATCGCGCGAGCCACGCCGTTGGTCTCAGCCAGGAGCTCGAGGGCCTCGTCGACAAGCGCGTCCTCGGAGACTGGGCCGACGAGAATCTCACGGAGGCGATTAGCGGCTGGGGTGTCCTCCTGCAGCGCGTAGAGAACCGGTAGCGTGAAGACGCCCTCGCGCAAGTCAGTGCCCGGAGTCTTGCCGGACTGATCTGTGTTGGAGGAGATGTCGATGATGTCGTCGACGATCTGGAAAACGATGCCGATTAGTTCGCCATAGCGGCGCAGTGCGTTGGAAATATCGGCGGACGCACCGGCGTGATAGGCACCGAGATAACCAGCCGATGCGATGAGCACACCGGTCTTTTCGGCAATGACCTTCAGGTAGCGCTCGATGCGCTCTTCAATCGGCAGGTCCAAGTCGTTGAGGCACTCACGCATCTGACCTGTGACAAGAACACCGAAGGTCTCGGCGAAGTGGGCTACGCTCTCGGAACCGAGCTCCGCCAGCAGGCGGGATGCAGCAGCGAAGAGGTAGTCACCGGCCAGAATGGCGACGGTGTTGTCCCAGCGCGAGTTTGCGGAGGGCACACCGCGACGCTTGTCCGCTTCATCCATAACGTCGTCGTGGTAGAGCGTCGCCAGGTGCGTCAACTCCAGCACAGTCGCAGCCGTGATGACGTTATCGCTCTCGGGCTGCTCACCGAACTGCGCGGACAGCATGGTAAACATTGGGCGGAAGCGCTTACCACCAGCCTGAGCTAGGTGGGAAACCCGCTCGGCTAGGAAGTCCTCGCCGCGCCCCAGCTCAGTAATCAGGAGGTCCTCGCTCTTGCGCATTCCCTCGGTGATTGTTGCTTCCAGCGCCTCATCAACGAAGTGAGAACTAGTGGCGGTGTGCTCACCAGTGCCCTGAGCACTTCCGGAACTAAGCCCGGAGTAGTCTCCAGTACGCATTCGAGACCTGCCTAACTGACGATAAAAGATAAGAAACTGCTAAATAAACTACCCTACGAGCATAGTGGCTAGCAGACCAGTTCCCATATTTGTTTCAACGTCGTTATACGCTGGGGCAATGACCTCAAGCCCGATTTCGCGAGTTTCCCCCACGTTCGACGGCGCCGTCGCTCTACCCAGCAGCACTGACGTGCTCATTGTTGGCGCTGGCCCCACCGGCTCCGCAGCCGCAATTCACGCCGCCCGCGCCGGTTTTTCGGTCACTGTGGTCGACTCGCAGCGCTTCCCGCGCGACAAGACTTGTGGCGACGGACTCACTCCTCGCGCTATCGCTGAGCTACGTCGCCTAGGGCTTGACGACGAGCTCCTGCGCCGCAACCGCAACCGCGGACTCAAGCTGCACGGCTTCGGCGGCTCCATCACCGCACCTTGGCCAGATGATGCCTCCGGCACTTTTCCCGCTGTCGGATCCGCGATGCCGCGTGTTGAGCTCGACACTTTCTTGCTCAATGCCGCCGCTGATGCCGGAGCACAAGTCTTTGATGGGGTCACTGCGCGGAAGGTGGTTCTCGGAGCGCTAAGCAGTGGTGGCACGCGGGGTCACGGCGTGCGCGAGGTGGAACTTTCCGACCGCGAAGGCAAGCCACACACCATCTCGGCCCGCTGGCTGCTCGTGGCCGATGGGGTCCGAAGTACTGTCGGTAAGCAGCTGGGGCGTGCGTGGCATCGCGACAGCGTCTTTGGCGTGGCCGCGCGGTCATACGTCAGCTTCGACAGCGCGGACGTAGCGGATGGCTGGATTCACTCGCACCTGGAACTGCGCGACTCCGAGGGGCAGACGCACCCGGGCTATGGCTGGATTTTCCCGCTGGGAGAAGGCCGGGCGAACGTGGGGTGCGGGGCGCTGGCGACGTCGGCACGCCCGGCGCGCGCGAACGTGAAGAAGTTGCTACGCGAGTACCACGGGCAGGTGCGTGAGCAGTGGCAGATGAGCGAACCGGAGCACGTGACGTCGGCGCTGCTACCGATGGGTGGTGCCGTGTCGAATGTGGCGGGGCCGAACTGGGCGTTGCTCGGTGATGCTGCGTGCCTGGTCAACCCGCTCAACGGCGAGGGCATTGACTACGGCATGGAGTCGGCGCGGCTAGCGGTGGAGCTGATGAGTTCGATTGGTGCGGGTCGCGATGGGCTGACTCACTCCTGGCCCGCCCTGCTTCGCGAACACTACGGCACCGGCTTCTCGCTGGCTCGCAAGTTGGCACTGACGTTGACGTACCCGAGCTTCCTGCCGACCGTCGGCCCGATGACCATCGGCGCCCCGTGGGGCGGCCAGTTCATGGGTGTTGCCGCACGCCTGATGGGAAACCTGGTCACGGAACACGACCGGGATGTGGTAGCGCGACTGTGGCGCGCTTCGGGGCAGGCGGCGCTGGCCTCCGATAAGTGGTTTGGACGCCAGCCCTGGCGGTAAAAACTGCTTTACGACGGGCCCCGCGCCCCAGCCCGATTGCGAGCTCGCGAGCTACTGCGCGGGCTTGGTTGCCGAGTGCAGCGCCGCGATGCCAAAGGTGAGATTCTGCCAACCAGCATCCTCCCAGCCCGAGGCATTGATGTCGCGGGCGAGCTGCGGCTGATTTGGCCAGGCGCGAATCGACTCCGCCAAGTACACGTAGGCCTCCGGGTTCGAGGAGACGACCTTGGCGATCTGCGGCAGTGCCCGCATCAAGTACTCCTTGTAGAAGGTGCTAAACACTGGCACCACAGGGGTGGAGAACTCACAGACTGTTAGCTGGCCACCGGGCTTGGTCACGCGGGCTAGTTCGGCGAGGCCCGCCTTGTAGTCCACGATGTTGCGAAGACCGAAGCTGATGGTCACCGCGTCGAAGGTGTTGTCCGGGAATGGCAGCTTCATGCCGTCACCGCAGACCTTGGGAACACTGCGGTGCGCACCGGCCTTGAGCATGCCTCGGGAGAAGTCACAGGCAACGACGTATGCGCCAGACTTTGCCAACTCCACTGAGGAAACAGCCGTACCGGCGGCCAGGTCGAGAACCTTCTGGCCAGGCTGCAGGTTCAGGCGCTTTGCCGTGCGCACGCGCCAGTAGTGGTCAATACCACCGGTGAGCACGGTATTGGTGATGTCGTAATTCTTTCCCACGCCGTCGAACATCGAGGCGACTTCGCTGGGATTTTTCGTTAAATCAGCCCTAGACACGCTGTCCAGATTACGCGACCGACTTCTGACGCGTAGCAGCACCTGTACGGGAAGCGTCCATCGTATCTGCTGCGACCTTGCTTGACGTCTCGGCCGCGGAGACCCCAGAAACCTCCTCATAGTGGCGAACAAGGTCTGCACACAGTGCTCCCCAGGTACGTTCGGTCACGGTGTCGCGGCAGCGGTTGCGCAGCTGCTTGCGAGCCAGCTCATCGTCGACGAGCAGCAGCTTGTCGACCGCCTCAGACAGATCGCGGGTGAAAGTCTTGGGCTCCAGCAGATAGCCGTTGACGTCGTTGGTAATCAGGTCGCGCGGACCGCCTGCGTTCGGAGCGATGGCCGGCACACCGGAGGCGTGGGCTTCCTGTACCGCCTGGCAGAAGGTTTCAAAGTCACCGGTGTGGACGAACACATCCAGACTGGCGAATGCCGCTGCCAGCTTATCGCCGGTGAGCTGCCCGGTAAAGACGGCATTCGGCATCTGCTTCTGCAGCTTCGGCAGCTCCGGGCCATTACCAACAATGACCACCTGGATATCATCGCGGCCGTTCAGCGCTGCCAGCCGCTCCACGGATTTCTCCGCCGCCAGCCTGCCGACATAACCAACAATCGGCTTGCCCTCCGGGCTCCACTGCTTCCTGAGCTCTTCACTACGCTTTGTCGGAGTAAAGCGAACCGCATCAACACCACGACCCCAGCGGTAGACGTCACGAATCTTGTGATTCTGCAGGTCCTCAATAGTCGGTGACGACGGCGCCAGCGTTCGGGCGCAGGAGTTGTGAATCACGCGCGTCCACAACCACGCGGCCGTGGAGAGCCCCGCCAACTTGTAGTTCTTGGCAAAACCCGCAACGTCCGTCTGATAGATAGCCACAGCCGGGATGCCCAGCGCCTTGGCGGTCAGCGCGCCCGCACCACCGAGCACAAACGGTGAGGCCAGGTGAACCACGTCCGGCTTAAACTGCGTCAGCGCCGACGCTACCCTGCGGTTCGGCACACCAATCGGTAGCGAATCAATCAACGGCACCATCACGGTGGGCACACGCTCAATGCGGTAGTCGCAGTAGAACTCTGCTTCTTCTTGCCAGTCCCGAGCACCCGGCGCAATCACCAGCGCCTCGTGCCCCTCACGGCGTAAGTGTTCCAACACCCGCAGCACGGAGTTTGTCACTCCATTGATGTTGGGCAAGAAGCTTTCAGCAATGATGGCAACGCGCATGGTGCTAGTTTTCCATCTCGTCGGAAAGCGAAAGTGACCCTCTGTTTACCTTTTGGGGATCTCTTTGTAAACGACGGGTTGCGCGCAACGACAACCACCACAACGGCGCGACGACGATAAACGCAACCACAGCGATGCTGGCAGCCGGGAGAAGCGACAGCGTCCAAGTGCGTCCGGCGACGCGGACGACATTGGGGTCAGTGCGGTCGTATTCGACGCGGACGCGCTGCCCCTCTTCCAGACCAACGGGATAGAGCAAGCCGGTTGGTGGCGACTGAAAGTCACCATTCTCGTCGACGAAATCGACCGTGGTGCGAAGAAGCTCGACCGAGCGCACATTGGCTACGGACTGCCCCATGTTCGACTCGATATTGCGGTCATTAATGAAGCAGCCAACCACCATGGCCAGGCACGAAAGTAACAGGCAAATAATTACAAAGAGCAGCACCTGACGAAGGAAGCGCGGCCAATTGGCCAGGGCAGTTTTCCACTGCATGACGGTCGCGACCTCCTTATTCTTCTGTCCTTGATTGTTTCCAGCTCTAATCTGATGCTGCCGGCCAGCTAGTTCTTGTCCAGCGAGCCTTGCCCAGCTAGTGCTTGTCCAGCTAGTGCTTGTCCAGCACCCCAATCTCCGCATTGTATGCCAGCTTGTGATGCAACTGCCGACGTGTCGCACGCGTGGTCGCCACCTCGATGACGCGAATGCCGTCGACGTCGGTATCCGGGTGCAGCTGCGCGAGCAGATCTGGGAGGCGGTCAACGCGCACGTGCTCGACCCCGTAAGCCTGGCAGATGCCCTCAAAATCCACGTCCTGCGGGGTGCCGAAGATGCGCTCAAAGCTTCCCCGCAGAGCCGGGCTGCCCGCTTCCAGCGTCTCGAAAATACCGCCACCGGCATCATTGGCCACCACGATGGTGAGGTTTTCCGGCCTCGGCTCCAGCGGCCCAATCGCTAGCGCTGCGGAGTCGTGCTGGAACGTCAGGTCCCCCATGAGCGCAATCGTCCTTGGCGGGCGGATCTCGTCGGCATGCTCGCGGTCGGACGCCAGCGCAATACCAATCGCCGTCGCCACCGTGCCGTCGATGCCCGCGGCACCTCGTCCCGCATACGTGTTCACCCCCGGGAAAGGCAGGCCCGTGTACGACGCATCGCGCACCGGGTTCGACGCGCCTAACACCACATTGTCACCCGTGCGCAGGCTATCCGTCAGAGCCGCCGCTACATGAAATCCGGTCAGTGGCTCCTCCGCTTCAATCGACTCGGTAAGCGTCTCCCGCACGGACTTCACCGCCAATTCGCTGGCGGCCTCACAGATTTTCGTCCACTGCGGGTCCTGGTCCCCCACAGTCTGCACATGCTTTACGACGGCCCTTGCGTTCGCTGTCACATCCGGGAACTCCACTCCAAAGCCGTGGTTTTCCGCATCCGAGACAACCGTCAACTCGATATCAGGATTGGCCAGCAGCTTAGAGATTCCTCGGTGCAGCGTCGGCCTGCCGACTAATACAATCTGCTCCGGCGGAATCTGCGCAAAAGTACCCGCCGCAAGCGGGTGAACCGGGTGCGCCGGCGCATATGCATTCGGCTCAGCGATGGTTGGCAAATCCTCCAACTCTGGCAGATGCGGGGCATTCGAGCCCGCAATCACGAGTGTGCGGCGGCTGATGTCAATTGTGGCTGTGCTAGCTGCGTCGGCCGGGCTGGTAGGGGCCGAGTTGGCTGAGTGGGCTGCGATGGCAGCTGCGCCGACGTTGTTGCTGTTGGTAGACGCAATCGTGGTCCAGGGGCCGCCGTCTGCGCGGCCCTCGGGGATGTCGGCGACGGAGTCGTCGCCAGGCACGAGCGGTTCGACAAAACGAACGTTGAGGTGGCCGGCGCCGGATGCCATGGCAGCGACGACGCGGTCGATGCGGGCACGAATCTGCGCGGCGGTGGCCTTCGTGACCGGGGCGGTGCCGTCCAGATCGAACTCGACGACGGAAGCATCGGCGAACAGGCGGTCCTGGACGATGGTCTGGTTCGCGCCGGTGCCGCGATAATGCGCGGGGCGGTCAGCGGTCAGTGCCAGCAGCGGAATACCCGACGCGGTGGCTTCCACCATGGCGGGAACGAGGTTCGCCACCGCCGTGCCGGACGTTGTAATTACCGGGGTCACCTTGCGGGTGCGCGAGGCCAGGCCGAGGGCGAGGAAGGCGGCGGAGCGTTCATCGATGCGCACATGGAGGCGGACCTTCGCCGCATCGGCGGCCTGGACCAGAGCGCGGGCCAGCGGGGCGGACCGGGAACCCGGGCACACTACGGCATCGACCATGCCGAGACGCAGCAGCTCATCGACGATGAGGCCCGCTACCACTGCGGATGGGGCCGTGGGGGCTGTATGGGCTGCGGAGGTGTGGGGCGTGGCGTCGGTTGCCGAGGCTGGGGTGCCAGCATCGGTGCCGGCGGCATTGGTGATGTTGGCGCCCTGAGCGTGCGAAGTCTGGGAGGTGTCCTGGTTGTCGTTCACACTCAATAGGCTACTTGTCAGGCCGGATATCGGGCTCGTTGGGAGTTACTGACCCCGTTTATGACAGTTTGGAGCCGTTTTTCGAACTCAAAGTGTCATAAACGGGGTCAGTATCTCTGGATGCTCCGTGAGTTGGAGCAGATCGTGAGCCGCCACTGCACTGCGCCACTGCACTGCGCCGCTACAGGTGCACATACGCCGCGCGGAGACGGTCGAACCACCAATCGCGGCGGGGACCCGGCGCGGCGAGCTCGGCCAGGCGGGAAGGGTCGGGCGCGGGGTTGGTGACGGGCAGACGGCCATCGATAAGTGGCCGGGGCTCGATGACGTCCTCAATAAACAGCGACGACGTGGCCAAACCCGCCGCGTTTGGCTCCGGCTGCAGCTCGGTGGCAGGCAGGGCCGCCGCCGTGAACAATCCCGCGGCCATGCCAACACCGGTGTCCAAGGCGCTGGCGACGGTCACCTTTATCGCCAGCTCCTCGGCCAACCGAAGCAAACGGCGTGGCCCGCCAAGCGGTGCGACCTTCATTACGCCCACGTCCGCCGCCTGTTCGCGCGCAACCAAATACGGATCCTCGGCCTTGCGAATCGACTCATCGGCAGCAATCGGGCAAAACTCCCCCACTGCGTCGCGGACCTCGCGAAGCTCGGCGACAGTCGCAACTGGCTGCTCCATATATTCCAGCGGGCCCAACTCATGGGCGGCGCGGATGGCCTGCTCCACCGACCAGCCACGATTCGCATCCACCCGCACCACAGGTTCATAGCCATAGGCTTCGGCCACTGAGGTGCGGACGGCGGCTACGCGCTCGATGTCGTCGTTAAGCGATTGGCCGCTCTCTGCGACCTTGACCTTGAACGTGCGACACCTGGGGTAACGCCCCACGACCTCCGGCACCTGCTCGGGCGTGACGGCGGGGATGGTGGCGTTGACCTCGACAAACTCGCGCTTCGGGGTGGGCAGGCCAACGTATGCGCATTCGATGGCCGAGCGCAGCCACGCGGCAGCTTCGGGCGCCTCGTACTCCAGGAAGGGCGCGAACTCGCCCCAGGTGGCGGGGCCGTCGATGAGGAGTGCCTCGCGGGTGGTGACGCCGCGGAATTTCACCGCCATGGGTAGCGCCACGACGTGGGCGCGGTCGAGAATGCCATCGATTGGCGGAAACTGGATGTTGGGCGCAGCGGACACAGACATACCCCTCATGCTAGAGACCTTTATGCTGGAAGCCATGACTGATACCGCGAAGTACTCGACCGATAACCCCTTCCGCCCCGAGCAGTGGAAGACGGTTGATGGTTTTGAGGATTTGACCGACATCACCTACCACCGCCACGTCGGCGAGGGCCGCGAGAACGGCATTGTGCGTATTGCGTTTGATCGCCCGGAGGTTCGTAACGCATTCCGCCCGCATACCGTCGATGAGCTCTACCGCGCGCTCGACCACGCGCGTCGCACTCCGGATGTCGGCGTTGTGCTGCTGACCGGTAACGGCCCGAGCACCAAGGACGGTGGCTGGGCATTCTGTTCGGGCGGCGACCAGCGCATTCGTGGTCGTTCCGGTTACCAGTACGCAACGTCTCACGAGCATGACGACGCCACCGCGGACGCATCCACCATCGATACCGCGCGAGCCAAGGTCGAGGGAGGTCGCCTGCACATCCTGGAGGTGCAGCGCCTAATTCGCACTATGCCGAAGGTTGTCATTGCCGTGGTCAACGGTTGGGCCGCAGGTGGCGGACACTCCCTGCACGTGGTGTGTGACCTGACGCTCGCATCGCGCCAGGAGGCCCGCTTTAAGCAGACCGACGCTGACGTGGGATCTTTCGACGCCGGCTATGGCTCGGCCTACCTGGCAAAGCAGGTTGGCCAGAAGTTTGCCCGCGAGATTTTCTTCCTCGGCCGCTCCTACGACGCTGAGACCATGCACCGCATGGGGGCCGTCAACGAGGTCGCCGACCACGCTGAGTTGGAAGATGTCGCGGTCGAGTGGGGCCGCATGATCAACGGTAAGTCCCCGACGGCGCAGCGCATGCTGAAGTTCGCTTTCAACCTGACCGATGACGGCCTGATGGGCCAGCAGGTCTTCGCAGGTGAGGCCACTCGCTTGGCGTACATGACCGACGAGGCCGTCGAGGGCAAGGAAGCGTTCCTGGAAAAGCGCGACCCGAACTGGGACGAGTTCCCGTTCTATTACTAGGCACGGGGGCTGAACCCAGCACTACTGCCCCAGCCCTACTGCCCAGCCTTACGCCACCTTCGTAACCTCAAACCGCTGCTCCGGGTTGACATAGGCCTCCTGCGCACGAACGAGCTCCAGCTCGCCAGAGCCGGACTCGTGCGTGACCTTCAGCAGTTCAAAGACGCTGGCCGCTGTGTTGCCCAGTGCGACCGAAAGGTCACCGTCAATACCGCGACCACGCAGCAGGTTACCCGCGAACAGCGCGGCCGTGACATCACCGGAACCGTTGCGCTTCAGCGGCAGGTACGGTGTCGCCACCAGCCATGCGCCCGAACCGTTGACGGCGAGCATCTCAATCTCGCCCTCCTTGCGCTCCGGACGCAGCACGCTGGTGACCAGCACGGCCTCCGGGCCCATCTCACGAGCAGCATGGGCTGCCGCAATGGTGGACTCCAGGTCGCTGACCTCGCGGCCTGTCAGGTATCCCAGCTCAAACTGGTTCGGCGTAATCACGTCTGCCACCGGCACGACCTTGTCGCGCAGCAGCGGCGGAATGTCATCCGAGACGTGGCAGCCACTCTTGGCATTTCCCATCACCGGGTCACACGAGTAAATGGCCTTCGGGTTGCGCTGCTTGGCTATCGCCACGGCCTCGATGATGACATCCGCAATATCGCTACCGCCCTGGTAGCCGGAGATAATCGCATCGACGTCGTCAAGCTTTCCCAGCTCATCGATACCCTTGATAACCTCGCGCACATCCGTGGCCGGAATCATCGGGCCGCGCCACTGGCCATAGCCGGTGTGGTTGGAGAAATCGACGGTGTGGACCGGCCACACTTCAAAACCTGCGCGCTGCAGCGGGAAAACGGCAGCGGAGTTACCCACATGGCCGTAGCTCACATGCGACTGGATGGACAGGATCGAGGGCACGCGGTTGAACTCCGCGACGGCTTCAGCTGCCTTTTCGGTAGGGGCCTGATTTTCGCTCATTCCTCTATATTGCAACGAATGCGTGAAAATCCCATATTCCCCTAGTAGGCGCTGGGTCGGCGCCTGCTGGCTTTGAGCTCAGAGCGGCGTTGCTTCTGCGCTTTACGACGCGCAATCGAGGCCCGACTTGGTCGAGTCCGCCGGCGCCTCGGAGGCGGTGGCTGCACGGCTTCCCGAATGAGATCCGCCAAGCGACGCCGGGCTTCCGCGCGGTTGCGCACTTGGGAGCGCTGGGTGGTGACGGACACGGTGAGTGTGGTGCCGTCCAGTCGGTGGCTGAGGTTCTGGAGAGCGCGGCGGCGGTGGATGTCGGAAAGCACGGTGAGCTCGGCAATATCGACCGATAGCTGCACCTTGGAGTCCGTGGTGTTAACGCCCTGACCGCCCGGCCCTCCGGAGCGTGCGAAGCGTTCAGTGAGCTCCGCTGCGGGGATGACAAGGCCCTTTGGGATGCCGGGACCTGGTGGGATCTTCAGGGGTTTCATGATGGCCAGTGTAGAGGGCGCGTTTGTAATCAGGGCGCGTTTCCTCCAATCCGCTGTTAAACAACAAATGCTCATCTAAGCTGGCGAATAACATTTATCCACTTATAAAAACAGCAAGAAAAGGCAGGATTGAGGCGCTATGGCTGCTTCTGATTCCCCGTCCATTTTCATCTCCGGCGGCGCGCAGGGCATTGGCCGCGCGGTGGCCGAGAAGTTCCTGGCCGCGGGCTGGACCGTAGGCGTCTACGACATCAACGAGGATGCCCTGGCGAAGCTTAAGGCTGAGCGCCCGGAGGTAATCGTCGGCAAGCTGGACGTGACGGACTTTAAGCAGTGGGAGGACGCGCTTGCGGACTTCACCTCCCACACCGGCGGCAAGCTGACGGTGCTGGACAATAACGCGGGCATCATCGGCGATGGCGATATCACTGACCAGTCGCCGGAGATTATTCGCGCGCAGGTGGACATCAACTGCACCGGCCTGACGCTGGGTGCGAAGGCGGCGCATCCGTACCTGAAGCGCACCAAGGGGTCTCACCTGGTCAACATGAGTTCGGCTTCGGGTATCTACGGTCAGCCGCACATCGCGCCGTACTCTGCGTCGAAGTTCTACGTCTCGGGTCTAACGCAAGCTCTGGATTTGGAATGGCGCAAGGACAAGATCCGCGTCGTCGCCATCATGCCGCTGTGGGCGAAGACCAAGCTGGCGGACGTTTCCGCTGGTTCGACCCGCCGTCTTGGCGTGCGCATCACGCCGGATCAGGTCGCAGATGCCGTGTGGAAGGCAACGCATCCGCAGAACTTCATTGAGCGCCAGCGGCACTTCTATTCGGTGTCGGCAGCGGACTTTATCCTGCGCTACCTGGGCAAGATTGGTCCGCAGTTCCTGTCCCGCCCGGTTAACGCAATCATCGCGGGTTAAGAGGCAAACTAGACCTATGCTCTTCGATCAGCTCCCGCGCGACGATGCCCGCATCACGCCGGGAGTTGTTCATCTTCCGGGGTGGCTTCCATTGGAGCGGCAGGCCGGCATCATCACGCAACTCCGCGACATCGCCCGCGACGTTGCCGGCACTCCCCTGGCCATGACTCGCCCGCAGCTCAAAAGTGGTCAGATGCAGGTCTTCATGCTGCATCTGGGGCGCATGTGGGCCACGAATCCGTACCGCTACGTCACGCACGCAGGCGGCGTTCGCGTCCCGCCTGTGCCTGACAATCTGCTGCAGCTCGCCACCGAAGCACTTCGTGCCGCCGCGCTTTACGACGAATCCCTCAGCCAGTGGCCTGCCACTTTTCGGCCCGACATGGCGTTGGTCAACTACTACCCACCCGGGGCCACCATGGGGATGCACCAGGATCGCAACGAAAACTCCCCTGCCCCAATTGTGTCGCTCTCTATCGGTGACGAGGCCCTGTTCCGCATTGGCGGGACTGAAAACCGCAACAAACCCTGGGATGACGTGACTCTCGCCAGCGGGGATGTGATTGTGTTTGGTGGTCCCAAGCGGCTTGCGTTTCATGGTGTGCCCAAGACTCGTCCGGACACTTTGCCGGAGGGGTGCGGGCTTAAAGAGGGCCGCATCAATATCACTTTTCGGCAAGTGGAAAACTCACACTAAACCGCGCAAGTCACCGACCGCTAGCCTAGACACATGCAGCGCACCATTGCTCCTACACCCGCGCAGTCTGCCACCGCGCAGACTCCTGCCCCACTCGACTGGCACAGCCGGGTGCGTTACTTCGTCGGCTCGTTCCCAGCTGCCGATCTCGCTATTGCGGCTGCTTTCCTGCTGTGCTGTTGGTTGAGCACGACGCCGCTATTTACTTATGGCCCGAGCTTCACTTATGTCACCAATCTGGTTCTGTCCGCGATGATTGCCGGCGCCGCAGCGTTTCGTCGTAAAGCAGTGCGCGCATCGTTTGTGGTTACATACAGTGCCCTAGCGGGCCTCGCCTTGCTGGTGTGGCTATCCCCGGTGAACCTTGGGGTAGACCCTATTATTGTTGCCGCCCCATTATCGTTATGGGCTGTGACCAGGTGGGAACAGAATCGCACCTGGGGCATAGTTGGGCTCTTTTTAGGGTTGATTGGCAGTTTCCTCAACCCAGCGGTTCCAGCCTTCGGTTTTACTCCGGAACGGCTGTTGGTCTTCGGTCTGCCCGCGGTGCTCATCACGGCGAGCGCGTACGCAGTGCCGCTGTGGCTGCGCATCAACGCCGAGGAACATGCCGCGGAGTTGGAGAACGTCGTGGCGCTCAACAAGTTGGAGTTGTCCCGGGAGCTTCACGATGTCGTGGGTCACGGACTCACCTCTATTAAAGTTCAGGCCCAAACCGCACTGTACCTGGCGGAGATGAATGACTCACGAGCGGAACGCGCTGCTGAAAAGACCACGCTGGAAGGTATTGCCGAGACCGCAGAACAATCGTTGCGAGATGTGCATGCGCTTGTCGATGCACTACGTGAAGGCGGCGAGATTAGCGCTGACCCGAATGAGATTCCACGTCTGGTTGCGGCTGTTTGTCCGCCGGGTCGCGATGTTTCGGTGACTCTGCCGGAGTCTTATGAGGCGCTGGCGGATTGGCCACTCGCGAAGCGTTTGACTCTGGTGCGGGCAGTGACGGAGTTGGCCGCGAATATGGCCAAGCACTCATCGGGCGCTGGTCAGTTCACGTTGACGATTGAATCGCCTACTGAGTCGCCTATTGCCCCATCTGCCGATGCCGATATCAGCCCGGCGCGGGTTCATTTGGTGACCGCAAATCGGGCTGTGAGCGACGCCTTGGCACACAGGAAGCGAGCTGGTGCTGGCCTGATTGGTCTGGATGAACGCGTGGCGCAGCTCGGTGGCGAGATGACTTATGGTGAAAGCGACGGTATGTTCCGCGTCAGCATTCAGCTATAAGTGCTTTGGCCAAAGCAGGTCTAACTATTGACACTGCATAGAAAGACGAGCAATGGGTGTAATTCGAGTTTTAGTCGCTGAAGATCAAGCGCTGATTCGGCAGTCTTTTGCGCAGCTTATTGATGCCCACCCGCAGATGAAAGTCATTGGCGCCGTGGGCGACGGTGCTGAGGCTGTGCGTCTTGCCTCCGGCGCAGATGTGGTCGTCATGGACATTCGTATGCCAGTGATGGACGGTATCGAGGCCACGCGGCAAATCGTGCGAGGGGCATCGTCCGGAGGCGCGACCCACGCATCCGCTCCGAAAGTCCTGGTACTGACCACCTTCCGCGAAGAATCCCTCGTACTTGGCGCTTTAGAGGCTGGAGCCGCAGGCTTTTTACTCAAAGACTCCGATCCCCGTGAGTTACTTTCGGCCATCATGCGTATCCACCGCGGTGAAGGAGTCATCGATCCGAAGGTGACGCCAATGGTGTTGCGACACGTTTCACCGCGCACAACCCACTTCGAGCAGTCAGCAAGCGCTTCCTCGACACATGGCGATGGCTCAGACCCCACTGACGCAGAAACCCAGTTCACACCCCGAGAACAGGAGATTTTGGACCTCGTCTGCCAGGGGCTTTCCAATGATGAGATCGCTCGCAGGTTGGTGGTCGCCACGACGACCGTGAAAACCCATGTGAAAGCGCTACTAACAAAAACGGGCTCACGCAGTCGCGTGAATCTTGTCATTTGGGCTGCGAAAAACGGGATGCTTTAGATTCTCCTCGCTGGTGCCGTCACCCTCGCTAGCGCCTCCTCCCTGGGGAGGATATTTCCACCAACTCATCCTCAGGGAGGGCGCGAACCGCTCCAAGCACTCCTATTACTTAAGGCATGAACGCACCAACTCCTACCCCAGGCCCTTCCGCAGATGCCGCTGCTCCTCTCCTCCAACTGCGCGGCATCACCGTCGCCTACGGCAAGAACGAACCGGTCCTGAACGGTCTCGACATGAGCGTTCGCGCCGGTGAGGTCTACGGACTATTGGGACTCAACGGCGCAGGTAAGTCCACGCTGATGAGTACTGTGCTTGGCCTTGTTCCCTACTCCGGTGAAATCAGTATTGCGGGACGCCCGTGGTCCATTGCCGACCTAGACCACATCGGCGCCTCTATCAATGGCCCGGCGTTCTACCCGCAACTCTCGGCCACCGACAACCTCAAAGTGCACGCACACTTGACCGGCACGGACAGGAGCCGTATCGCCGAAGTCCTCAACTTGGTCGGGCTTCATGCTGGTAACAAGCGTGTCCGCGCTTTCTCAACGGGCATGAAGGTTCGTCTCTCACTGGCGATGGCGCTGCTCACCGACCCCGACATTGTGCTTCTCGACGAACCCACTAACGGCCTCGACCCCGAAGCTATCGTGAGCCTGCGTACCTTGTTGCGGAATCTCGCCGATAGCGGCAAAGCAGTTGTGGTGTCTTCGCATCAGCTCGGTGAGGTCGAAAAGAGTGTTGACCACCTGGGAGTTCTCGCTGGTGGCCGGCTGGTCTACGAAGGCCCGCTGACGGGCTTTGCGGCTGCTGGTCAATCCCTCGAGCAAGCTTTCTTCACCGCAGTAGGTGTTGCCCGATGAGCGCTCAACCGCACACACGCACTTTTAACACGCGCGCTGTTCCTACGCGACACTACTTCCGCGCCGAACTACTGCGGGCGAAGTGGTCGCTCACCATGTTCCTGCCCATCATCATGGTGGCAATCGCTCTGGTCAGCATGGTCTTTTCTACAGGCGTTGATGCCACCGCCATGGCGAGCGCCCACATCTACTCGCTTATCCTGCTTCCTCCCCTGGCTGCTATTACGTCCGTCATTGGCCAAAAACGTGAAGAAAAGCTCCGCCAAGGTGGCCTAATCTGGCGCAATATTTCGAGCATTCGGGTACTCCTGGCACGCGCAGCCACTGTCATCGCCTCCACGGCCCTCGGCCACGCACTGATGGCCACTCTCCTTGCCCGGAGCGTGAGCACCGCATTGCAATTCACGATCTTCAACACGTTGTCATTCTTCGTGTTCTGGGCATTCGGCCTTACCCTATGGCGCCTTGTGCCACGCGCAGCTCTCTTCCTTGCTCCGCTGACTGCCATCGCTTGGGCCATCGCGGGAACACTGGATGCCATGAGCCCAAACTGGCAAGTTCTCCCGTGGACCTGGGCCATCCGCCCAACGTTACCTATCCACGGAGTGCAGGCTAATTCCATCTCGGCTCCCGCAGACAGCGAAATCTGGGACATCGCCATCCTGCCGCCCGCGCTGCTGCATTTACTCCTCGGACTAGGCTTCTTCGTCATCGCACTGCTTGCTCACGGAAGAGCTCTCCGCTTGCCGACGGGCCGGGAACGCAGCACTTCGTCGTTAAGCCATGGCATGAGCGCGACCCTGCCCTGGCGCACCTGGTGGAGCCTCGCAGCGCTGATGCTTGCCGGGCTTGCGGTCGTGCGTGTGGTGTGGAACCCGGAGTATGCGATGGGGTTGCTGAGTTTCGTCTGCGTGCCGACGGCCGCAACCGTGGTCGCCATCATGACGTGGACCTCGCAAGCTGATGCCTGGCCAGCGCTGATGTATCGACGCTCGCGGGGGAGCATCACGCTCCGGCTGTTTGCCTTGGATATGGCGTTTCTCGTACCGGTGCTCGTGGTTGCGGTGATTATCAGTGGCGCGGGCGGCGAAGCCAGCAGCGAGACCGACATCAACCCTTGGCCGTACCAGGCGGTCATCGCGCCTCTTGTGGCCGCAATGATTGTGGCCGTGACCGGATTGATTGCGCGTCGAAGTGTGGCAGCGGCGATTTTTGCCTCGGTCGCGCTCGGCGGTTGGGCGGTGCTGGTTGGCGGTGATGTCCTCAGTGCTTCACCGCTGTGGTGGACCTCGGAATGGGGATGGACCTGGGTGGTCCGTGATTACCCCGAGCGGTGGCCGTTGATGGTTCTCGTATCCACCATTGTGACCGGGGCATTCGTGGCCTGGGCGCGGGCAACGTCGCTGAAAGCCATCCGATTCCTGAGCTGACAGCGACGCTGACTGCAGCCACGCGCCAGCCCCCTACTCCTCGATAGCTTCGCGGACCTCTTCGACGCTGAGGTTGGAGTCTTCAATTTCCTCGCGAGCTTCCTTCTTCCGACCACGGCGAACAAGGCGGAAGATGCGCTTACGGCGGGAAGTCTCTTCGCTGATGCGCTCACGACCGCGCAGCCAAGCAACGAGCATGACGGTAATGAGCAAAAGACCGATGTAGCCCAGGATTGGGTACACCCAACCGATTAGGTTCTGGAAGCCCATAAAGCTCAAGGCGAAACCGAGCAGAACCAGGCCGACGTAGACAATCTTGAACTTTTCCGGGTGCTTAGCGGTGACGCGACGGCCCAGCGCGTAAAACATGCCAAGCGCTGTGTTGAAAATCATGCCGAGGATAACCACGGCCATTGCCTGACCAAGCCACGGGTGCAGGCGGTTGATGACGGTGAGCATCGGCACGGCATCAGTGGCGACGGTACCAACGGTGTGGAACAGCGTGATGGTGGTAATCAGCAGCATTGCGGAGTACACCAAACCGCCGACAAAGCCACCGGCTCCTGCAGCGCGAGGGTTGAACAGGCTGCCGCCAATAACAATCGCCATGGAGACCGCAACCATCAGGTTAAAGCCCACGTAGTTCACCGCGGCGACAACCCAGTTCGGCAGAGTGGTCGGGACTTCCGCAACGGCAGCTGCCTGCTCCGCGGCCGGGGTGGCATCGGTGAATGCCAGCGTATAAATGCTGGCCAGTAGGATAAAGCCAACGATAAACGGCGTGATGGAACCAATCACGGTGGTCACGCGATCGACGTCGAGGAAACCAGCCGCGATGGTCACCAGCATCATAATCACGGCACCAATCCACACGGGGATGCCCCACTGCTGCTCCATGTTGGCACCCGCACCGGCGAACATGACGAACCCCGTGGCGAAGAGCGTGATAATCACGCCGATGTCCAGTACGCGCGAAAAGATGGGATGCGATACGCGTCGGAATACTTCGCCGTGCTCGCTGGCCTGGAAATAGCTTCCCAGCTGCAAAATGATCATCGCCATCAGGCTCATAATCACCGCTGAGAGAACGGCACCCCAGACACCATTGATGCCAAAGGCGACGAAGTATTGCATGATTTCCTGACCCGTCGCAAAGCCCGCGCCGACGACTACGCCGACAAAAGCAAATGCAACGCGCAGTACTTGCTTCACCACAAGGGTTCACTCCTATTCAACTATCTGATTGATATAACCACCTTACTTTTCTCAGTGAGTTTTACTAATCGCGATTAAGCGTTCTACGAAATTTCGCCTTTAAATCCCGCAGGCCACGCCGGTTGAATGCACCGGGCAGTAGCCGTTCGGATTCTTAAACAAGTACTGCTGGTGCTCGTCCTCGGCTCGGTAGTACTCCCCTGCCGGAGTCTCCGCGAGTGGCTTAATCTCCGTGGTAATGGGCCCCAGGCCAGCATCGGCAAGCTTCGGCGCGTACGCATCGGAGATTTCCTGCGCCCGGCGCGCCTGCTCGGGCGTCGTCGTGTAAATCGCGGAACGGTACTGCGTGCCGACATCATTACCCTGACGGTAGCCCTGAGTGGGATCGTGGGCCTCGAAGGCCTTCGCGATCAGCTGGTCGAAGCTAATCTGCTCCGGGTCGTAGACAACCTCCACAATCTCAGTGTGGTTGGTCCGACCGGTGCAGGACTCTCGGTAAGTGGGATTTGGCGTCACGCCACCGGCGAACCCGACCGACGTACTGAGCACGCCCGGGGTTTCCCAAAACAGCTTCTCAGCACCCCAGTAGCAGCCGATACCGATGTAGACAACCTCCTGGCCATCCTCCCATGGGCCGGTAATAGGCGTGCCGAGCACCGCATGCGGCTTCGGATTCTCCAGCACCGGGTGCGAGCCGCCCTTTAGCGCCTCACCTTCCGGCACAAGCTCCGCCGACCTACCAAAAAACCAACCCATCTTCGATGCCTTTCTATCTATGACTTCCTATGCTCTGCGCAACGCGTCCGCGGCGACGATTGTTCCGCCCGTCACCACCGCCACACTCACGTTTCACACGCCTCGTCACCAGAAACTACGGCACAACACGGGCTATGGTTTGGATTGTGCGTACGCTCAGCCTGCTTTCCGTCAATCCCCACGACTCGACCGATATCCTGCCCGACCTCCGTGCCGCGCTGGACGGCGAGGTCTCTTTGCTCCCCGTTCCGCTTCACGACGGCACGCGAGCCTCAATCTTGCGGAACTCGCAACGCGCAGGTGAGCCAATTGATGAGTCCATCGCACTTGTTGTCGGCACCTCCGGTTCCACCGGCACACCGAAGGGTGCACAGCTGACGGTGGATAACTTGGTCTCCTCTGCTACCGCTACACATCAGTGGCTCGGTGGTGAAGGACAGTGGCTGCTGGCGATGCCGGCCTACCATATCGCTGGCCTGCAGGTTCTCATCCGTTCGCTGCTCGCGGGCACGGATCCGGTGTGTGTGGATGTGACCGATGGTTTTGATGTAGCCGCATTCGCCGACGGCGCCGAGGCCCTCACTGGTGCCGGTGCCGGCGACCGCGCCTACACTTCGCTGGCTCCCATGCAGCTGGCGAAGGCCATGGAAGAACCCTTTGGCGTGGCAGCCCTGCGTCTCTTCGACGCCATCCTCGTCGGCGGCGCGGCCTTGAATCCGCAGGTGGCAGCACGCGCGGAAGAGCTCGGCATTAACGTCGTGACCACCTATGGCTCCTCCGAGACAGCCGGCGGCTGCGTCTATGACGGCCAGCCCATCGAAGGTGCACAGGTCGCCATCGAAAATGGTCGCGTTTGGCTGGGCGGACCGATGATTGCACACGGATACCGCAATGCGCCCGGTCACGAGGCTTTCCACAAGCCAGGTTGGTTCGCCACCTCGGATGCGGGAGAAATCCGCGACGGTCGGCTCGTCATTACGGGACGCTTGGACACCATCATCGACTCCGGCGGGCTGAAACTGCACCCAGAGGTTCTCGAGCGTGAACTGCTCGCCATCGACGGCGTTACGGGAGCCTGCGTGGTCGGCGTGCCACACCCGCGGCTCGGCCAGGCCATTGTCGCAGCGTATGAAGGTACCGCTGAGCTCGGCGATATTATGGACGGCCTCGGCGATGCTGAAGACGCCGGGCGAATCAATCACTGGATGATTCCCAAGGACCTGCGTCGCGTGGAGGCCCTACCGCTAATTGGGCCGGGCAAGGTCGACCGGAAGAAAGTCGCGGCGCTCTTTTAGCCTTTGGACTTGTGTCCTCCAGCCTTTAAGCCACTCGAACCCGCATTAGTTCAAGGCATTTGGTGTCACGTCCTATTATTAATTCATGTCTGAAGCACCAAAGAGTCCTGCAACGGCGTCGTTAAGCGATTGGCTGGAAGGCGCGCGCCCCCATACCTGGGCGAATGCGTTTGCGCCGGTCATCGTCGGTGTCGGAGCGGCATCGACGCACGCGCCGATTATCTGGGGACGTGCGGTGCTCGCGCTGGTTGTCGCGTGGGCGCTGATTGTGGGCGTGAACTTCGCCAACGACTACTCCGATGGCATCCGCGGTACTGACGATGACCGCTCGGGCCCGCTGCGCCTGACTGGTTCTGGGCTGGTGGAGCCGAAGGTTGTGAAGTACGCGGCGTTCGGCGCCTTTGGTGTCGCGGGTCTTGCCGGTGTAGCGCTATCTCTGATGAGCGCGTGGTGGCTCATTCTGGTCGGCGCGCTGTGCATTGCGGCGGCGTGGTTCTACACCGGCGGCAAGAATCCCTACGGATACCGCGGCCTTGGCGAGGTCTCGGTCTTCGTCTTCTTCGGTCTCGTCGCGGTGCTCGGTACGGAGTTCACCCAGACCGGCTCCCTGTCCTGGGTCGGCCTGGCCTGCGCAATCGGTATCGGTTCGGTGTCCTCTGCCGTAAACCTGGCGAACAACTTGCGCGATATTCCCACCGACGCTGCCACCGGCAAGATCACCCTGGCAGTTCGCCTGGGCGACTTCCGCACCCGCATCGTCTGGCAGATTCTCTCCATCATGCCTGCCCTGGCCAGTATCTTTATCGCTTTCTGGCACCCATGGGCGCTGGTGGGTCTGCTCATCGTGCCGCTGTGGGTGAGGGCCTCCGAGCCAATCCGCATGCATAAGAAGGGCAAGGAGCTCATCCCGGTACTGGGGCTTACCGGCAAGATGATGCTTGCCTGGTCCGTCATCACGGCACTCGCACTCGCACTCAGCTAAGGGGTACCGATGGACTTCCGCGCACTGACGCACAAGACGCTTGACGACGTCCAGAAGGCCGCAACCCGAGTAGGTGACACAGCAGCCAAGGCTCCAGCTTTCGTCCGCAGCGCTGCTCTGCGTTTGACCAGTTCGGGGCGTCGGCGACTGGCACTGGAGCACGGCGCGCTGCATTCACAGACCCGTGAACCAGGCCTGACTGATCTTACGGCCACCGGCGTAGTACATATCAAGACCACACCGGTCACAGCCGACATTGCGGCCAAGGATGACGAGCGAAAGGCCAGCGACAAACCGGATGCTGTCACCACCGATATTCCGGTGCACTGGTACGAGGTTGAACCAGGCGAGCCCGCCAAAGAACCTGTGACCATCGTCTTTATCCACGGCTTCACCCTGGCTGGCGAGTCCTGGTACCGACAGTTCAACGCACTGCGGAAGTCACACCCGGAAGCACGCCTGCTCACCATGGATCTACGCGGCCACGGCCAGACCGGCGCGGTTCCGGCTTCACTCTGCACGGTCGAAGGTGCTGCGACCGATGCGCTGGCCGTGATTGCAGAGCGCGCCGGGACCGGAAAACTCATCGTGGTTGGGCATTCACTGGGCGGTTTGATCGCACTGCACATGGTGCGCGCTGCCGAGGAAAGTATTCGCCGTCGGATCGCAGGCGTAGTGCTGATTTCCACGTCTATCGACAAGCTTGCCGCCCAGGGGGTACCGCAGATTCTCGCGTCCCCGGTGGCGGATGCGGCGCGCAATGCGATTGAGTCCTCGCCGAAGGAGATCCGCAAGTTCCGCGAGGCAATCGCGTCACTGATGGCGCCGTCGTTGGCAGTTGCGGTGTTCGCCCGGCGCACGGACTACGAGATCATCGAGTTCCACGCGGCCATGATTAATGAAACACCGCTGGAAACTTTCGTGGGATACCTCGACGACCTGCAGGACCATGACGAGTTCGCGGCCGGGCCTCACTTAGAGGGTCTGCCGGGAGCGGTACTGGTGGGCACGAAGGACGATGTCACTCCCCGCAAGCAAGCAGACCTAATTATGGAAAAGTGGCCGGACGCCGAGCTAGTTGAAGTCGACGGGGCCGGCCACATGTTGCCGCTGGAGGCTCCGGATGTGGTGAACCAGGCAATCGAGCGGGTGCTGGAGAAAGTTCAGAAAAGAAGCTAGAGCGGAGCGCTAGTTTTCCTCGCGGTCCTTAATCTGCTGCGCAATGTATTCTTTGTGCGCACGGCGGTTCTCCGACCACACGGCAACCGACTCATTGGCCTGAACGCGCAGCTTCGGGAACACAAACACCGACAGTGGCATCGCAATAATTAGTGCAAACACAGCCGTAATTGCGGCCGGAATCCGCACGCCAACAAGGTAGATAATCGCGAGCAGGATGAAGAACAGCACCAGGAACAGCAGCAGACGCGCAAGGCCGTACCAGAACAGTCCCTTCATGGCATTGCCGCGACCAGCATTCTTGGTCACCGGAGCTACTGGCGTCTGAGCGTCAGAAGCCAACTTGTCCTGCTCTTCTGGATTGGTCATTACACCCTCACCTCTACGTATTACGCCTGTGCTGCGCCCGACGTTGTTAGCGCCCCATGGCCGTTCGTGTCCAACGTTCCTTTGTACCCTAACGAACTCTGTACGCCGTACCGCCTTGCGTTGCGATACCCCTCGTGGGCACTACGGGACTCGTTGCGTATTCTAGTCGGTAAATCCAGGAGGTTAGCTATTACATGGGTCGGCTCATTCTGCTGCTGTTCATCATCCTTGTCGTAGTCATGCTGTGGAAGGCATTTGGCCCTGGCAGTCGTGGCAACGGCATGCGTCGTATTTCTGCTCCGCAACCGGAGCCCCGCCCGCTTGCTCCCGACGATGATCCGGAGTTCCTCTGGAAGCTCAAGAAGGCCGAATTCGATCGCCGCAAGCGTGAGCAGGAGCTACAGGAACGGCGCGAACGCGAGACTCGTGACCGGGATAACCAGGGAGATAAACCAAATAGGCCCGATAGCCCAGACAATCCCGGCGAAACCGACTAAACGTCTTTGCCTCGCAGCAACAACTGCTGCAGGTACTCCCCGTAGCCGCTGGCGCTGAGGGCGTCGGCACGCGCGCTAAACGCTGCATCGTCGATGAATCCCATGCGCCACGCCACCTCTTCCGGCGAGCCAATCTTTAGCCCCTGGCGCTGCTCAATCGTGCGCACGAAATCGCCCGCGGCCATCAGATTGTCCACCGTGCCGGTATCCAGCCACGCCGTGCCGCGCGGCAGCACCTCTACCTGCAGTTTTCCACGCTCCAAGTAGGCGCGGTTAACATCCGTGATTTCCAATTCGCCGCGTGACGACGGTTGCAGCGAGCGAGCTATTTCAACAACATCGGCGTCATAAAAGTACAATCCAGGCACCGCGAAGTGGCTGCGTGGTTTCTTCGGCTTCTCCTGAATCGCCACGGCCTTGCCGCTTTGGTCGAAGTCCACGACTCCATAGGCGGTGGGATCTGCGACCCAGTAGGCGAAGATTGCTCCGCCATCGACGTCATGGAAGCGGCGCAGCTGTGTGCCCAGGCCGGCGCCGTAGAAGATGTTGTCGCCGAGGATGAGCGCAACGGAGTCATCGCCGATGTGGTCAGCACCGATGATGAATGCTTCCGCGAGACCACGGGGCTCGTCTTGGGTGGCAAAGGTGAGGTTGAGACCCCACTGCGAGCCGTCGTCAAGTAGGCGCTCAAACTGCGGGGCATCATGTGGCGTGGTGATGACGAGGATGTCCCTGATTCCCGCGAGCATCAGCGTGCTCAGCGGGTAGTAGATCATGGGCTTGTCATAGACGGGAACCAGCTGCTTGCTGACACCAAGCGTGATTGGAAACAGCCGAGAGCCCGTGCCACCTGCGAGGATGATGCCCTTCATAGTGCTCGCGCCTTTCTGCCTTACTGCCCGGCCGCTTCGTTGGCGATTGCCCACTCGTCGCGAGCCATGTTTTCGAGGTCCTTGCAGTCAAACTCACTGGGGAGCTTATTGCCCTGCGCCTCGAACTGCTCGATCGTCGGGGCCTTCTGATCGCGCTCGGAGAGAATCATGTCCGCTTCGGTGAGACCACCCTTGGCCAGCAACGCGGCCAAGTCGATTCCCAGCGTCGGGTCCTGGATGCTAACAGCGCGTTCAGCCTCCGGATTGTAGCCGGTGGAAGTGAGGTAGGTGAGCACGGAGTCGTCGGCAAGCGAGACGAAACCATGTCCGATGCCGTTGGGCAGATAGACCACTCGGCGGGTCTTGCTGTCGAGCTCGAAGACCTCAACCTTGCCGAAGGTATCCGAGCCGCGACGCAGGTCAACCGCAATGTCGAGGATATGGCCCGCGGGACAGGTGACCAGCTTCGCCTGGCCGGGATGACCATCTGGCGCGGTGCTGACGTCGGCGAAGTGAAGGCCACGGACAACGCCCGCCGCGGAGATACTCATGTTGGCCTGCTCCGGAAAGAACGGGTAGCCCGTGGCCTCGGCGAATGCGTCGAGGCGATACCACTCGTGGAAACTACCGCGGCTGTCGCCGTGGATGACCGGCTCGAAGGTGAAAACGCCGTCGATGGAAGTGGGCTGGAATGTGCTCTTAGGGCTCATGGATAACAAGTGTAGACGCGAGGGACAGGTTCGGGCTGGTGGTGGGTTGGGTGTGAGCTGGGTAGTCGCCGAGCCGAAATTAGCGCTTAACGACATTCATGCGGGGGGGGGTTGTTGCCCTAAGGTCTCGATTTGTGTGCCCTTTTAAGTGAATCCACACTTCTTGACCTGGGAGTTTCTAATCTGAAGCCCACACAAATCGAGACCTTAGGGAAAATGGCCCGAATTTGAGGCTTATTTGTTAATCCTGAATACGAAAACAACGTTTAACGACATTCACAAGGGGTGTTTTGACGCAGACTCGCATGTTTGGTGGGCTTCAGATTAGAAACTCCCAGGTCAGATTCACCCAAAAGCCCGAAAATGCCACCAAACATGCGAGTCTGGGTATTTTGGGCCTGTTTTGAGCCCTTTACCTGGTGCGCATGGGAACTATATTGCAGGCGTGGCTGAAGTGACGCATGGGGCGTACCAAGTAACCGGGGTGCACCAAGTAACCGGGGTGCTGGCTAGGCAGAGCCCACCCAACCCAAACCAACCCACCCAACCCAAACCAGCCCAATCAGAACTACAACTCCTGCTCGCGCTCAGCGTAGCCAGCCTCAGCGGCATCATAGGCCGCAGCCCACCAGGACTCGTTGGCGCGATACCAGTCGATGGTCTCGGCGAGGCCTGCGGAAAAGTCTTGGTAGCGCGGCTGCCAGCCAAGGCTGCGGATGGATGCAGGATCAATCGCATAACGACGGTCATGCCCCGGGCGGTCAGTGACATGAACGAAATCGGATCGCTCACGCCCGAATCCCTCCAGGATGTCTCCGACCACGTCGAGGTTGGAACGCTCACCATCGGCACCGATGAGGTAGGTCTCCCCCACCTCGCCGAAATCCAGGATTGTCCAGACCGCATCGTTGTGGTCATCGACGTGAATCCAGTCCCGAATATTCTCGCCGGTGCCGTACACGCGAGGGCTACGACCGCGCAGCAGACCACAAATCTGCCGAGGAATCAGTTTCTCCGGATGCTGCCGCGGGCCGTAATTATTCGAGCAGTTACTAATAGTCGCAGCCAGTCCAAAGCTACGTACCCAAGCCCGGACAAAGTGGTCCGCAGACGCCTTGGAGGCCGAATAGGGGCTGGAGGGTTTGTACGAGGTGGCCGTCGTAAAGCGTGCTGGGTCGTCGAGAGCGAGATCGCCAAAGACCTCGTCTGTGGAGATGTGGTGGAGGCGAACATCGTGGGTGGCGCAGGCCTTCGCCAGATTCACAGTGCCCATGACGTTGGTGGTGACGAAGGGATCGGCATCCACTAGCGAGTTGTCGTTATGGCTCTCGGCGGCGAAGTGGACGACGGCGTCGAAGCGGGGCACGAGGCGATCGATCAGCTCCGCGTCACGAACATCGCCGCGGATGATCTCACAGTCCGCGCCTTCCAAGCTCGCAGGGTTCGCGGCATAGGTGAAAGCGTCCAGCACCGTGACATTCACATCCGGCCGCGTGGCCAGAGTACGGAGGACAAAGTTGGAACCAATAAAGCCGGCACCACCGGTGACGAGAACACGCATGGAAGCGATTCTAGTTCACCCGGCGATACCGGCTTGTACAAGTATGAAAGCTTAGTTCAGGCCAGCGTACGAGTGCAGACCCGAAACCACCATATTGATGAAGAAGAGGTTGAACACCATGGTCGCGAAACCGAAGATATTAATCCACGCGGCTTTGGTATTACGCCAACCCGAGGTTGCGCGAGCGTGCAGGTACAGAGCGTAGATAATCCAGGTAATCAGAGCCGTGGTCTCCTTCGGATCCCAGCCCCAGTAGCGGCCCCATGCGGACTCCGCCCAAATAGCGCCCAGCACAATGCCCAGACCGAACAGCGGGAAGGACCAAATAGCGGTGCGGTAAGCAATGGCATCCAGCTTCTGCGCGTCCGGCAGCGGCGCGACCAGCTTGCCCAGGAAACCCTTTTCGTTGTCCTTGCGGTTGTACATCCGCAGCATGTAGAGAATCGACGCGACACCGGAAATCAGTGCAATACTGCAGCCGATAGAAATAATCGAGACGTGAATCGGAATCCAAATCGACTGCAGTGCCGGCACCACTGGAGCAGCCTCAACATATAGGTTCTTACCCCCGTAGAACATCAGCGCCAGAATCGGTGCCAGCATCCACGGCCAGAACACGCGCATGGCCTCACGATGCAGTACGCCAGCTGCAATTGCCATAGCAAAGAGGATTGAAACTGATACGTACTCGTAGAGGTTGCCCCACGGGAAACGCTGCACGGCCAGGCCACGCAATAGCACCGATGCAAAGTGCACGGCTACACCGACGTAAATCAGCATTTCCGTCACAACGCCGAGTCGGTTCGTCAGCGCCTGGTTCTTAGGCTCGCTTGCCGACGCTTTCGTCTCCGACTCCCCCGAGTCAGCGACACTAGCAGTGGTAGCTCCATCACCAGCACCTGCGGTTACCAGCTCGCGCTCTGCAACCTGGCTCTTAGCTTCAGCGGCCGCGATACGACGGCTGTAGTAGGCAATGGATACAACAAAGGCCACAAGATAAAAGGCGAAGGCCGTGAAGTACGACCAGTCCGAAAACTGCGCCAGTGTCTTATTGACGAGCATGTACTTGGCTCCAAAAATGTGGAATTAGCGGAATACTTCTTCAAACCCTAGTACTAAAGCGGGACTAAGCAAAAGGGGACCGGAGACACGGGGGACGCAAAAAGTTGCGCGGAGGCGCATTTTCCGCCTCCGCGCATTCAGCCTGTGGCAGGGATGGACCAGGCTTAGTGGTCAGTTAGCTTTTGGCCTTGTTGTCCGCGCTCTCGTTGGTCGCAGTATTGTTGTCGGCAGCATCCTCGTCATCACTGTCACGTTCCAGGATGTCGTCAACGATGTACTGGAACTCCTCGCCCCAACCGGCCTTGTCAGTGCGGGCCAGGCCACCGAACTCAACGCGAGTGCGGCCATCTTCCAGCGGGAACATGCGCACCCAAACACGCCGGCGTTTAATACCCAGCGACATCACCATGCCCGCCAGTGCGGCCACAGTTGCCACCAGCACCCAGAACTGCGTGGGATCGTGCGAAACCTGCAAGTTGACGAATTCCTTCGCACCGAGGAATTCAATCTTGGTGCCGTCGGCAAGCTCGGTGGATTCGCCCTGTTTGAGGTTGACGCGGGCTTCCTTAGCCAGCTGACCCGAGTGCATCAGGTCGCGGTCGAGGGAGAACAGCCCCTGCGAGCGACCAGTGTCCAGGCCCGCGTCGCCGCGGTAGATGTCGACAGCCACGGCCGGGTCTTGCATCGCCGGGTAAGAGGACTGCAGCAGAGCACCCTTTTCACCAGTAAACTCCGCGGTCGGAGCGAACAGGCCCTCGATTGCAATCTGGTTCTGGCGGCGCTCGAACAAGTCCGGGTACATGCCCGCTGGTGGGTCGAAGCGCAGCGCCCCAGAGGACAGGAAGAAGGTCGGGTCATCCGGGCGGAACTGGACAATCGACGTACGCGACTCACCATTCGGCCAGGTCACCTTAAAGGCCGGGGCAAAGCCGTGCCCCTGCAGGTAGACGCGGTCACCGGCGATGCGCAGAGGGTGGTTGACCTGCAGCGTGGTCTTCTCCCACTCATCGACAGGCTTACGCATATCCTCTTCTTCTGCGAATCGGATGTGCGAGGTGAACATCTTGGCCTGGCCGTTCGGCAGGTAATCGGCGGCAAAGTCCTCCACCTGAATACAGAACGGGTTCAGAGTCGTACCGTCGAAAGTGTTGCCCGAGCGCAGCGAGTCATAGTTTGCCGCTGCGGTGTTACAGAACGGAACGCCCACCGCGCTGTTGACGTTGTCATCAGAAATTTCGGTGCCGGTGTTGGTCAGCAAAATGACCTGGCCCTCGTAATAAATCATGCGGCCCAAGCCGACGATGATAATCAGCAGCGCAATGCCCAGGTGGAATACCAGGTTGCCGAACTCGCGCAGGTAGCCCTTCTCTGCAGAAAAGGAGCGTGCCCCGGCGCGGTCTTCATCTGCTGGAGTTTCGGTCAATGCCCACTTGTTCAGGCGCTCACGCACCCGCTTAGAAACTTCGTCCGCGGGGGCATCGACGACGGCTTCGTCGTGAAGCGGAAGACGCGCCAACCGTTTCGGCGCCCTAGCCGGCGGCGTTTTCATGGCCTTGTAGTGGTCGATAGTGCGCGGAATAATGCAGCCGACCAGGGAAATCAGCAGTAACGCCACGATGGCGACGAACCAGACGGCCGAGAAGACATCGAAAAGCTGCAGCTTATCCATGATCTCGGCGGTCTTGCCGTTGGCGGCAAGATACTGGTCGACCTTGTCCTTATTCAGCGAGCGCTGCGGCAACAGGGCACCCGGAACCGCTGCGAAAGCGAGGATGAACAGCAGAATCAGCGCCGTGCGCATGCTGGTCAACCAGTTCCAGACCTGCTGGAAGGGCTGTCGTACCTTATTCCAATTCACCGACATCGAAGGATTCCTTCATTAAATTGGCGTTACCGTATCAGTAATAAAAGCGGCCTGAACCCAGGCAACAAAAACATCCCATAGTCCAGTAACCAGGGCAATTCCGACCAGCACCAGCGCCACGCCGCCGATGATCTGAATGGTTCGCGAGTGCTTACGCAGGAAGTCCACTCCCCGCATCGCACGTGCCGACCCCAGCGCCACCAAAATGAACGGCAGCCCCAGCCCCAGGCAGTAAGCGATAATCAGCGCCACTCCCCTGGCCGCAGTCATGCCCTGTGTACCTGCGGACACCGAAATAATTGCAGTCAGCGTCGGGCCCAGACACGGCGTCCACCCCAGCGCGAACACCGCGCCGAGCAGTGGCGCTCCCAGCCAGGTGGTCCAGCGCTTCGGCGCCATGCGGGTGTCTTTCTGCAGCGCTGGCACCATGCCCATGAAGGCAAGCCCCATCACGATGGTCACCACGCCACCGACAATCGTCAGCGTGCGCGCCTGCAGACGCAACGTGGACACGAGCCCGAAAATCGAGGCCGACCCCAGCACGAAAATGACAGTAAAACCCAACACGAACAGCAACGCGGCCAGGCCGACGCGGGCTGTTGAGGAACGCTGGCCACGACCTCCATCGCCGTCATGCTTATCGACGGAGGTTGCGTCCGCAACTCCCGTCGTCACGCCGTTGCCCTGCGCCCCCGATGCTCCGGAAATACCGGTGAGATAGGAGACATAACCTGGCACAAGCGGGATAACGCACGGGCTAGCGAAGGAGACGAGACCGGCCAGTGCAGCGGCGAGCAGCCCCAACACAATGGGACCGCCGGTGGCGACGTCGGCGAACTGCTGGCCGATGCCATCGGCAAAATAGATCGTGTCCATGGCAAAAGTTCCCATGCCGGGGCCTAGCCCTCCGCCTTCACTTCATCGACAGCCTTCATCAGCATCGTGTGATCGACCTCGCGGAGGAATACCTTCGCCGGGCGGTGCTGCTTGTCCAGGATGATGGTCGTCGGAATCACCGACGCCGGGATGCCGCCGAGTGCACCGGCGTTGACGAAAGCCGGGTCATAGATCGACGGGTAGGTGATGCCGTTGTCCTTCACAAAGTCGATTGGAGCTTGGCGGACGTTGTCGCGGACGTTAATGCCGAGGACGGTGCCGATTCCCTGCTCTTCCATCTGTTCCTGAACGTACTGCAGGTCATCAGACTCGGAGCGGCACGGTGCGCACCACTGGCCCCAGGCGTTCAGAACCACAATCTGGTCTTTGAAGTCATCAAGAGAGATTTCCTTGTCATCGTCCTCGAGAGAAGGACCGAAGACATTGCCGACCGGCTTGCGCTCCTCTGGTGCGTAGTCAATGATTTGCTGACCACCCGGAGAAACAAACTCGAACTGACCGCCAACGGCGACGGCGTCGTGTCCCACCGACTCTCCGGGGTTACATGCCGCGAGCGACAGAGACAGAGTTGCTGCCACCAGCGTTGCTGCAATTCGGGACGATGAGACCTTGGCCACCTGGGTGCCACCTTCCGGGGTCAGTGAAACTTCAACAAAACTATTTATTCACCTTACAGGTGACTTGCCGGCTCACTGTAGCGCACGTCGACAATGGTGTCTCCGACGAAGATTAAGGAGGTCACGCTCGCCAGATCACACTGCCTGTTTGCCGGGTTGTGCGCGAGCTTCAAGTACCGCGCACGACGCTGAGCGGCAATGATGCACAGCTGGTGGGTCACCAGCACCGCTTCCGCTCCCTCGGCGGCCTCGCGGGCTCGCTCGATGGCATGGAACATGCGGTCCGCAATCTCCTCGTAGGGCTCGCCCCAGCTGGGCACGCTCGGACGACGCAGCCGTGGCCAGTACTTCGGATTCCACAGTGCGGAGTCAATGCCCTTGATGTGCACCCCCTCAAAGGAGTTACCCGCCTCTAGCAAATCTTCATCCAGGGTCGGCTTCGTGCCGATTACCTCGGTGAATGGCCGTGATGTTTCCTGCGTGCGCTGCAGTGGAGAGCAGGCGAAGTAGCGGATGTCGTGGCCTTCGAAGGACGAGGCCGTGGCCGCTGCCTGGCGCTGACCACGCTCTGACAGGTGCCAGCCGGGCAGACGTCCGTAGAGAATCTTATCCGGGTTATAAACCTCGCCGTGGCGGACGAGATGCACAACCGTGGTCTTGGCGTGCTTTGTCGCACGCTTAGCTGCCTGATTCTCCGGCTGTACCGGCTGCGCGGCCTGCGGTGTGGCTTGCTGTGCTGCCTGCTGCTCGGCCTGCGAATCGGTCTTGTTCGACACGTGTCACCTACTCCGGCTTGGCGGCTGCCGCCGCCTCGGCCGCGCGGGCTGCTGCACGCTCGATGATTTCGAAGTCGGCGTCGGTGAGTGCGGCGGAGACGAACCAGGTCTCGTAGCAAGAAGCCGGCGGGTAGACACCATTGGCCAGCAGTGCGTGGAAGAAGGCCGGGTAGCGGAAAGTATCCGCTGCCTGCATCTGCTCAAAGTTGTGCCCCTCACCCTCGGCGAAGCGCGGCGATAGCATCGTGCCCGCACGCTGAATGTGGTGGGCCACGCCCTGCTTGGTCAGGGCATCGGACAGAATCGTGGCCAGGCGATCTGCGTTGGCCGCAACGGTGTCATAGACATCCCTCGTGGCGTTTTCCAGGTTGGCCAGGCCAGCTGCCATAGCGACCGGGTTACCGGAGAGTGTGCCTGCCTGGTACACCGGACCGTTCGGAGCCAGGTACTCCATGATGTCGCGGCGACCGCCGAAGGCAGCGGCCGGCAAACCACCGGAGACGACCTTGCCGAAGGTGGTCAGGTCACCGGCCACACCATCAATGCCGTACCAGCCGTTGTAGGAAGCGCGGAAGCCAGTCATAACCTCATCGAGGATCAGCAGAGCGCCGTCTGCGTGGCAGACTTCCTTCAGCTTCGCGTTGAAGTTGTCCTGCGGTGTGACGGTACCCATGTTGCCCGCTGCCGCCTCAGTGATGACACAGGCAATCTCGCCCGGGTTCTCAGCAAATGCGGCCTTGACCGCCTCAATGTCGTTGTAAGGAACAACAATGGTGTCGGCAGCCGATGCACCGGTGACACCCGGCGAATCCGGCAGACCGAAAGTAGCGACACCAGAACCGGCCGATGCCAGCAGCGCGTCCACGTGACCGTGGTAGCAGCCGGCGAACTTGATGATCTTGGAACGGCCAGTGAAACCGCGAGCCAGGCGAACTGCGGACATGGTGGCCTCAGTGCCGGAGTTGACCAGACGCACCTCATCTACCGACGTGCGCTCAACGATGTGACGAGCCAGATCGGTCTCAGCCGTCGTCGGAGCGCCGAAAGACAACCCGCGAGTGGCGGCACTCTGAACGGCCTCCACCACTGCCGGGTGGGCGTGGCCCAGAATCATTGGACCCCACGAGCAGACCAAGTCCACATATTCGTTGCCATCAACATCCACGAGACGAGAGCCCGCGGCGTGGTCAATGAAACGTGGGGTGCCACCGACGGAACCGAAGGCGCGGACCGGCGAGTTCACGCCACCCGGCGTCACTGCCTGAGCCTGCGTAAAGAACTCTGCCGAACGCTCGGTGAGCTCAACGTTTTCTGGGACATGAGGAGCATTAATGTCTTGAGTCACGGTGACCATCGTAGACGGCCACTTGGATTAAGGGCTACCCTGCCCTACCAACGTCCCAGCTTCACCCTGAATAGATGCTTCCTGCGGGACGACACTCGACGGGAACGCCAGTCGATCCACAAGCTGGAGAAAATCATCAATAGCGATGCCAGGAGCGGGTGAATCATACCGGTCATACCCAGCAGGATGACTGCAACGTTGTAGAACCACGCAAAGTAGATGTTGGAGTCCATCATCCGCACCACAGCACGTGCGATTTCAATGGCCTCCGGAATCGACAACACGTTGTTGCGCAGTGCCACGACATCGGCGTAATCGACATCAAGATTCTGGTTGCCTTCGGTGTTGTCCATCAAAACACCCACATCAGCGGCACGCAGAGAGTCCCGGATGTCCTTGTCGCCAACCATCACGACTGTCTCACCGTCACTGTGGACCGAACGCACCGCAATGGCCTTGCGGGAGGCAATGATGCCCGCGAATACTCGCGAGATATTCAGCCGGTCAGCGAAACGACGAGCTACTGGGTACGGATCTCGCGTGATCATCATGGTGTCCACGCCCATATCCTCCAGCTGGTCAATGCTCTCGACCGCATCGGGCTTAATGTCCTCACCAATGGTGATAACACCACGGACCTTGCCACGCCACGACACCACCATCGGTGTACCGCCACTGAGCGCAGCCACGGCCATTTTCTCGCTGAGTGCAGTGAGATCACGTGGACGCCAAACACGCCCCTCAACAAAGCGCATCTCCAACTTGTCGTCGGAGTCCTTCACCGGAATCTCTACCTGGCCAACGAACGCACCGTCTTCCGCAATTGCGACATGCACGGTCTCAATCCAGTGCGGCACCTCGCCACCGCCGGAACCGGCGTCGCGGGATGCACGGCACGCGCGCACGATGGCCGCCGATGCCGGGTGGTTGCTCTCCATCATGAGAGCGCCCGCCACACGCAGAACCAAATCCGGATTTTCATTGCGCTCTGCGGCGACACCGAGCACGTGGGTGTCACCCTCGGTCAGGGTTCCAACTCGGTTAAAAATCACCACATTGGCGGTAGCCAACTTCCGGAAAGTCTCATTGCCACGAATCAAAATTCCGTTACTAGCACCGGCCAGAATCCCGATGCGCTGCACGGTCGACGTAGACATTGCCAATGCCACTGGCGCGATGCCCGAGAGTATGGCCAGCGCCACCGCGAGGGCACCGCTCATCGTGCCCGTCGCCAGCCACCAGCCGCAAAATGCCACGCCTGCCAATGACAGCGTCCACGGCACCAGCTCTGATGCCGAGTGCACTGCGGTCTGGTGCATCACCGTTTCTTCTCGAACCGCTTGACGCAGCCAGCGCGCTATCGATGACGCCCGGGTCTTGAAACCGGTGCGCTCCACGCGCACCTTGAGCTCCGAATCCAGGTTGATTGCGCCGGCCCAAACCTTGGAGTTGACCTTGACCTTCTGCGGTTCAACGCCAATACCGAGTAGCTGTGCATCCATCGTGGACGCACCACCGATGACTGAGCCATCGACCGGAATCACCGAGTGCGGTGGAACCACGATGTCATCACCGATATTGAGCTCGGCGACCGTTACCTCCACTCGTTTCGGCTCCGCGGATTTGGCGCTCTTGCGCACGACCGTCACATTTCGCTCAGCTGGAATGCGCAGGTTGCGCAAAATCTGTCCAGTACGCACCTTGTTGTAGCGCGTAAACATACGGCCTGTTAGCAACAGCACGGTCAGGCCGCAAGCAACGTCGAAAAACACCTCTGCCGAGGCGCTTTCCCGGTAGTTGAAAGCAAACCACGTGGGCGCAGTGGTATATCCAATCTGTCCCGCGGGACCAAAGATAAGCTGCGCCAGCGACCACAGCCACGCCAGCAGAATGGCAATGGAGCTCGCCCCATCCAGCGCCGACATCCGCCGACGCAGGGACGCCGCCATTGCCCGGTGGAACGGCCAGCCACCCCACCACACCACAATCGTGGTCAGCACAAGGCACATCCACTGCCAGCCCGGGAACTGCCAGTTGACGTTCAACGACGTCACCAGCACCGGAATCGATAGGAACAGGCTGCCCCAAAAGCGCTGCTTGGTCACCAGTTCACGCGCCGTGAACAGTACCTCCGCACCGCCGCCGCTTCGGCGCAAGGCCGCTTCACGACGGCGAATGCGCTCCTCCTCATTCTGTTGAGCGGCAGCCGGAACAGCGGGACGGCGATGTTGTGACACATCCAGCCGAGTTGCACGACGACGAAGCGTGCTGCGCGTGAGGTACGACTCGACCCCGATTTCGCGGAGAGCTTCGATGAACTGATTCGGATCGATGGTATCGGGCGCTGTAATCCACGCGCGTCCGGGCTTGTAAACCACAGAGGCTGTCACATCTGGAAAGGATTCCAAAACATGCTCAGCACGCTCAGCGCTCTCGGCGTTTTCCAAGTTTTCCAGGATGAGTGCGAAAGCTGTGTTGGACTGGCCTCTGCGGTGTGCAAGCCGCTGATGGGCACTTTCTTCGTCGATATCCTGACGGCTTCGTGGCAATGCCTTACGAGCAGCGACCTTGGCATCCACAATCGCCTGTTCAACGCGATTGTCCAGAGAGAAATCAAACTCACCGGTGTCACTCATGGCCTTTGAAACTTTCCGTCTAATCCTGTGGCTGATTGGCGCGCGTGAGCGCTAATTCACGATAGAGCAACAGTAGTCCACACGCCATCGCCAGGCTGGGCACGATAACCCATACAGTCAGCGCACCGGCCATAATGGCAAAGAACATGGCGAGAGCCGTGACAATCACCATGATGAGCAGGCAGTTCCGGGAGAGTTTGAACTCAGTGGCCGTCGGCAAGCAGCCGCTACCAATGAGCGAGCAGACCAGCGTCACACCGGCGACGATGTAGATATCGCGGCCAACGGCAGCGGGAGCCTGCGAGTAATCTCCGGTGACCAGTATCAAGCTCAGGACAATCTGGGCGATGAGCGCGACGAAGAGCACCCACTGCCAGGGCCGACTCGGCAGGGACATCATTGCTTGGACTCCTCAGGCTGCTTGGGCTGCTTGGGCTGTGACTGGTCCAGCTGCTGTTGCTGCTTTGTATCAGCGCCATGCTTCGACGCTCCCGGCAGATGCGATTTCGGCGCGGACGGAGTCCACGGTTTCGAGGGGCGCTGATGATTGAAGTAGTCCTTGGACTCCTTCGAGGCGGCGAGCACCAGGCCAGCTACCGCGGCAGTGGCAGAGGCGATTCGCACAATTCCGCTGATAAGAACAAGGGATGATGGCACTCCCGATTCTGAAGCCGTAGAAGAGAAGAAGGACATCAGCGCCGACAGTGCCAGGTAAAGCGAGCCGATAACCAGCACGGTGCGAGCACCTTCGCTCCCCTTGCGCATTCGCTCGATGATGGCGAAGAACGCGATGCAAAGCCCCACTGCGAAAAAGAACGCGATAACGATACTCGCCTTCATGGCGGCATCAATCTGGCCCTCGCTGAAACCCGGGAAATTCTCCTTAGCGGTTGAGGGGCTCATCAGCATTTCCGGATGCAGCCAGTAGGTCACCGTGGCTACTGCAGCGAGGAGCAGCTGCATCACGGCCGTAACCCGCCACGCCTGCCTAGCTCCCTCGACCTGCTCGGGAATTGCGGGTTTCTTCTCTTCTTTAGTCATCCGTCCACTTCTCGATACTTATTACTGCACGTTCACCCCAGCGGATTAGAACTGGGCACGCAGCTTCTTCGCCAAGTCCACCGCTGCGTAGGTCAAAATCTGCTCCGCACCGGCACGGCGAATGCTCAGTACTGCTTCCATCATCGCAGCATCCAGGTCAATCCACCCGTTGGCGGCAGCGGCGTGAATCATCGCGTACTCACCAGAGACCTGGTAGGCAGCAACCGGCACCGGCGACATATCCGCGACCTCACGCAGAATGTCCAGGTAGCTCATGGCCGGCTTTACCATCACCATGTCTGCGCCCTCGTCAACGTCGAGCTGCACTTCGAGCAGGGACTCACGACGATTTGCAGGATCCTGCTGGTAGGTACGGCGATCACCCTGCAGCGAGCTGCCCACGGCTTCACGGAATGGACCATAGAAGGCGGAGGCGTACTTTGCCGAGTACGCCATGATGGAGACATCCTCATGGCCAGCGGCGTCCAGCCCCTCACGAATAGCGGCAATCTGGCCGTCCATCATGCCCGACGGGGACACGATATGTGCACCGGCGTCGGCTTGGGCAACGGCCATCTTGACGTAGTTAATCAGCGTGCGGTCATTCTCAACGACCGTGTTGCCGAAGCGATCCGTGCCCAGTACGCCACAGTGGCCGTGGTCAGTGAACTCATCCAGACAGGTGTCGGCCATGATCAGAATGTCATTCCCGAACTCGTCGCGGAGACGACGCAGAGCGCGGTTGAGAACGCCCTCCGGATTCCAGGATTCAGAGCCCTCGCCGTCCTTATCCGCATCGAGCGGGACACCGAAGAGGTCAACCGCCGAGATACCTGCCTCAACAGCCTCGCGCACAGCTTCCACCAGGGAGTCTTCGGTGTGCTGCACTACCCCGGGCAGGGAGCTGATTGGCTTCGGCTCATCAATCCCATCTGCAACAAACATGGGAAGGATGAGATTCTTCGGAGTCAGTGTCGTCTCTGCCGTCATCGCACGCATCACCGGGTTGGTGCGCAGCCTGCGTGGGCGACGAATCGGGAGAGGAAATCCAAACTGTTCGAGATCGATTTCGCGGGATGATTCAGAAGCTCCAGATGTAGTCATAAAGACAACCTTAATCAAAACGCGAACTCGCCCCGATTCGCCCTGGTTTAGGCCTTGGTTTTACGCGAACGACGACGCTTTTTGCGCGGCGGTGGCAGTTGCCCTGCAGCCCGCAATTGCGCAACATGCTCTGCCAGCGCGTCCACCAGCTCCGGGATGCTTGCCCGCTCCGGCACGACATCTACACGCAGACCGTACTCGCGAGCCGTAGCTGCGGCCATCGGCCCGATGCAGGCAATGATGGTGCGAGCATGCGGCTTACCCGCGATGCCGACCAGGTTCTTCACCGTCGACCCCGAGGTAAAGCACACTGCGTCGAAGCCACCGGACTTAATCATGTCGCGGATGTCCGCACTCGGTGGCGCTGCCCGCACGGTACGGTAAGCGACCACATCATCGACTTCCCAGCCCAGGTCAATCAGACCGTCGACAAGCACGTCGGTGCCGATGTCGGCGCGTGGCAGCAATACGCGGTTGACCGGATCGAGATCCTCGATGTACTCCGGGAACACGTCGACGATGCCCGCGGCGTTCTGACGAGTGTCGTCCGGAAGCAGCTCCGGGGTAATGCCGAGATCACGGATGGCAGCAGCGGTGCGATGCCCGACGGCTGCGATGCGGACTCCAGCGAACGAGCGCGCGTCCAAGCCGAATGCCTGGAACTTCTCCCACACTGCGGTGACAGCGTTGACGGAAGTGAAGACAACCCACTGGTAACGGCCGTCGACAAGCCCCTTGATGGCGCGTTCCATCTGCGCTGGGCTACGTGGTGGCTCGATTGAGATGGTCGGGACCTCAATCGGGATGGCGCCGTGCCCAACGAGACGAGCACTCATCGGCCCTGCCTGCGCCTTGGCGCGTGGGACCAGCACCTTCCATCCGTAGAGGGCCTGGTTTTCCCACCACGAGTACTTCGAGCGATTGTCCACACCCTTGCCAAGCGTAACCACCAGCGGACCGGTCAGGTCACCCGAAAGCTGCGCCAAGGTGCCCAGCGTGACGTCGTAGGTGCGCTGCAGACGAGTAGTACCGTTGACAGTCACCGACACCGGCAACGCCGACGGCAGACCGCGTTCACCGAGTTTGGAGGCAATCGCGGACAGGTCATCCTGCACGGCCTGCAGCACCAGCGGCTGCGGTGCCTGCGCCAACTCGTCCCAGTCCACATCGGCGCGACCGAGATCGGTCTCCGTGTACGTCGAACCCAACGCGATACCGGCAAATGCCGGGACGGTGGAGGGCACGGACATACCAGGGACGATCTGGAACTCAACCTCGGCGTGCGAGACCTCGTTGATTTCGGCCAGCAGCGAATCGTTGGTCAGCGGATTTCCGGCCACCAAACGCACTACGTCATTGCCTTTGGCTGCTTCTTCGACGAGCAGGGCGGCCATCTTCTTGGGATCGTCGATAGGCTCGCGCAAATCTGCGGCGGTCGGCGGTGCCGGACGCGGTGGCTTACGACGAGATCCCTTGGCCTTGGCTGCGGCGCACATGCGCTCGTACTCTTCCTCGGCTTCCTTCAGCAGCTTGGGAGGAACAGGCACATCGGTTGCGACGAGTTCTCGAACCCCCGGCATGACATCGGCGTCGACGTAGGCGATAGCGGTGTCTGCGAGAATCTCACGGGCGCGAAGCGTCAGCAGGTCGGGATTTCCAGGACCAGCGCCGACGAACAGGATGCGTCCCGTTGCTGCGGGGAGGGAGGTGTTCATCGTTGCGGAGTGATTTCTTTTCTATTGGTTGTTCACTTTTCGTGCCGATGAGTCACTAAGGAAGAAAGCGGACATGCGCCAACACATGTGAGGGGCAGGTAGACACCTGAATCTCACATGCGAGCACACGAAGGAAACCCTTATCCCAACGGCATGCATACAGGCCTATTAGCATAAAGGGTTTGAGCCAAATTAACTAACCGGCTACTTTTGAGATTCCCGCAGGGTATCGCCCATTACCTCATGAGCACCCTGTTCAAGCAGGGCCGCCGCAACCTTCCGGCCAAGCTCATCGGCCTTATCCACGGTTGCGGTAGCGGTCTCGAGCAACTGGCGCGATCCGTCGACTGCGAACACCCCCGCCCGCAGGGTGAGTTCACCGCTATCGCTCACGGTTGCGTAGGCCGCAACCGGGGCGGTGCAGCCCGCTTCCAGCTCATTGAGTACAGCGCGCTCAGCGACAGCGCGGGCATGGGACACCGGGTGGTCAATCTTCCGCAGAATATCCACAATTTCGCGGTCAGCAGTGCGGCACTCCAGCGCCAGGGCGCCCTGCGCCGGGGCCGGCATGAGGACGTCCACGTCCAGGGATTCCGCAATCTCTCCGAGACGCCCCGTACGCTCCAGTCCGGCGCGAGCCAGAATGACAGCGTCCAAGTCCTCAGAGACGCGCCCCATGCGGGTTTCGATGTTTCCACGCAGTGGTACAAGTTCCAGGTCGGAGCGCAGCGCACGCAGCTGAGAGACACGACGCGGCGCGGAGGTACCCACTCGAGCCCCCTCAGGCAGGTCCATCAGCGGCGTGGCATCGCGGGAAATCAGCGCCTCTCGCGGGTCGACGCGCTCCGGCACGGCTGCGACCATCATGTCGTCTTCCGGCAACGTGGGCAGATCTTTAAACGAGTGCACGATAATGTCGCACACCCCCTCGCGGAGTGCATGACGCAGCGCCTGGGTAAAGACACCGATACCAATCTTTTCCACCGGGTCGTGGCGGTTATGGTCACCGGCGGTCTTTACAATCACCAGCTCTGCAGGCTGCCCCAGCTCAATCAGTGCATCACGGACGTGGCCGGCCTGTGTCGTGGCCAGTTCCGAGCCCCTGGTACCGATACGAATAGTCGCTGGGTCAGGCATGTTTCCCTCCGGGTGTTAATTTTTGGTGGTTTCAGCAACGCCTTCAATGATGGCACTACTGTCAAGACCATACTGCTCAAATCCCTGCATCCGCCCAATTCGGCCCTCAACCATGAGATCTGCGGGGATATCGGTGTCAGCATACAGGCCAGAGGGCGTAGATAGAGGCAGGTCGAAGAGCTTCTGCAGCGCAAGCGCGTAGTTGCCGCCACCCTGCTGGCTAGAAAGCTTCTTGACCTGCACCGTTGGCGCGTGCAAGAGCTTATCGACGACGCGGCGAACCGTGGACTCGACTTCGCGACGTTCCTTTTGCGTAAGACCTGGTGTCTTCGCCTCCAGGCGAGCGAGCTCAGCCGCCGCCACATCTGCCGCACGCTCACGCAGAGCGCGAACAGTCGGTGCTACCTCGCTTGCACGCTGCGCCGTGAGGTAGGACTCCAACTCTTCGGCCACAATGTCGCGCGCTGCAGCCTCATCATCACGGCCCGGGACCTCCGTGCGAGTCATCTGCAGCAATTCGATGTTGAATAGTGCAATCCCCTCAAGCCCGGAGACATCCTCCGCAACGTCGCGAGGCATAGACAGGTCGACGATGGCGAGCGGGCCGTGGTCGATGACATCAGCAGCTGAAACGACGGGAGTCATGGCCCCAGTGGCGCTGACGAGAATGTCCACATCATCGAGGACATCGGCGAAATCATGCAACGCAATAGCAGTAGCGGGGATGCCTGCTTCGATGGAGTGGTTGGCCAGGTTCTGCGCCCTGTCAACGGTGCGGTTGGCAATAATCAGACGGTCAATACCGCAGCGCCCCAGGTAGCTAGCGGCCAGCGAACTCATCGCACCGGCGCCGAGGATCAGAGCCGAACGTCCGGCCAGGATATCGGTACCCTCAGCGACGTCAACACCAGAGTTGAATCCGGGTTGCAGTGCAGCAACCGCCTCGTCGATGGCCACGGAGACCATCGATGCGCCCGCGTTATCAATCAGCGTTTCGCTGTGGACTCGCTTGCCTGTGTGCAGCGCCTTCTGTGCCAAGTCATGCAGCATGCGACCGACTGTGCCGGCTTCGTCCGCTTCCTGGTAGGTATTGCGAATCTGACCGATAATCTGCTGTTCGCCCAGCACCATCGAGTCGAGACCAGCACACACCGAAAAAGCATGCTCCGCCGCAGCCTGTGCATACCGCACATAGAGGTGCGGCGTCAGTTCATCGAGTTCGAGCCCAGTACGACCGACAATTTCACGGACCACAGCCGATAGCCCAGAGTGGAAGCCGTTGGCCACCACGTAGTACTCAACGCGGTTACAGGTCGACAACAGCATCGCTTCACTGATTGCTTCATCCGCGACCAGACGGGCCAAAATGGCCTCTCGCTCAGTTTCACCGACAGAGACCTTTTCAAGAAGGGTCACCGGTGCAGACCGGTACGACATTCCGACGAGAAGCACACTCACCGCTCAATCACCGCTCTATTGCTCCTTCACAGTCCCCGCTACGGGTTTTTCACACAGCTATGACTGTTAACGCTAGACAACTCTGCCATCTCGCCACAACAAAGGCATACTTTACTTAGCCTCTACCTCGGTGTTCGCAGCGCTCTACTGCTTCTTTGCCGCTACTCCACATTCTGCCATGTTCCCCCAGCTCCTAGCAGTTCGGCAGAGCTGTCTCGGGAACTTATTCGACCTCCGCTATCGCTTCCAGGAGCTCATCGTCATCGATTTCCCAGCAAGCGATTTCCTCATCATTGACCAAAATCACCGGCACGCGATCGCCAAATTCCATGGCCAAGTTCGGATCGGTATCCACGTCTTCCACCTGGAACTGCGCATTTTGGTCCCGAACCAGCGGCTCGATCTGCGCAATCACGCGAGCGCACGAACCGCACGTCTTCCTACTCATCACCGTCACAGTCACCATAACGGTCAGTCTAAAGGTCGACTGTTTCGCTTTACGACGTCCCCCTCCCCACAATTCCCTTGCAAAAGTGACCCTTCTTATCTTTGCCCCTATCCGCTCCTTGAATCTCAGCGCGCAGCTTTGCCTAAAGAGCGGATACTATTCAACAAGAGCTTCCGATAACGGATATCAGTTGCATACACCGTGGAAAGAGATTTTCGTACCGTGAGTGAGTTCAGTGCCAACAACCGCTCCCCCTTCCCCATCGACATGCTGGGCGACCTTGCTTCCTCGCAGGGGAACGTCCGCAACTTCCTCGAGCAGATAGTTCTCGCTCCGCTCAATGATGAAGCACAGGAGGAAGCTGGTACTGCAGCAGCTGCCAATGCGCTGGAAGCTCTCGGCGAGGTCTACGACGTCGGCGGCGAAGAACTGGCTACGGGATTTCGCAGTGTAGCGGGTGCCGAAGATGCCGCTGGCGGTGCACGTGTGCTCTCGCAGCCCATTCCGGGTGTCGAACGAGATCAAGGCGCAGCCGCTTTCTTCGACGTGGACAACACGCTTGTCCAGGGCGCATCAATCTTCCTCTTTGCCATGGGGTTGGTCGAGCGCGGGTTCATCAAGAAGCGCGATTTGGCCGGGATGATTTGGAAACAGCTTAAATTCCGAATCTCGGGCGCGGAAAACGCCGCCGACGTAGCTAAGGCCCGCGAACAGGCATTGGAGTTTTTCGCCGGCCACGATGTGGATGAAATGGTCAAACTCGGCGAAGAGATCTTTGAAGAAAAGATCAGCGACCGCGTTTACCAGGGCACCCGCGATCTGGCGGAATTGCATATCCAGGCTGGCCAAGAGGTCTGGCTGGTCACCGCCACCCCGGTGCAGCTGGCCCAGGTTATCGCTAAGCACATCGGGCTGACCGGCGCCCTCGGCACAGTCGCCGAGGTCAAAGATGGAAAGTTCACCGGCCGCCTGGTAGGCGATATCCTCCACGGCCCGGGTAAGAAGCACGCGGTAGCAGCTCTGGCGGCCTCCTCCGGGTTGGACATGTCTCGCTGCACGGCATACTCAGATTCCGCCAACGACATTCCCATGCTGTCCATGGTGGGCACCGCCGTGGCCATCAACCCGGATCGCAAATTGCGGAATTACGCCCAGAAGATGGGTTGGACGATCTACGACTACCGTCACTTCCGCTCCGTAACCTTCGCCACGATGCGGTGGCTCTCGATCGGAGCACTACTGGCAGGAGTTGCTGGGGGCGCGGGACTCGTCGGCAAGCGACTGTGGGACGCGAACAAGGAAAGCTAAGCGCTGCTAGAAGTACTCGAGAGTAGTGACCGCGTTTATGACAAAAATGGCTCGAAAAATGGCCTGAAAGTGCCATAAACTCGCACAGTTTCACATTTGCAGCCCGCGATCTTTTGCTACTTAATCCGTACTCAGCAGCTCCCCCCAAAAAAACGACAAAACCCGCCCTATCTCAACGAGACCGGGCGGGTTTTGCTTTTAAAACGTGTACGCGACGCAGCACGCGCGCTCCTGCGATAAAGGCAGGAATGCTGGCTTACTTGCCGAGCTTACGACGCTGCACGCGGGTACGGCGAAGCATCTTGCGGTGCTTCTTCTTCGACATGCGCTTGCGACGCTTCTTAATGACGGAACCCATCGGCTCGACCTCGCTATTCGTTGACGGAAATTTCTTTTCTTGCACAATGGCGGCGTACTCAATGCGGCCTTACAACCGCCGAGATGTCACGCCCTTTTTCCTTCCGCCTTCACAGCTAGATACTTCATGACTTGAAGACGATAGGAAACAGGGGCGCAGCACAGCACCATGTACTAATCGGATTAATCATAGCGGGGACATATGCGTTCAGGTCAAACAGCCCCGCTTAAAAGGCAGAAAAAATTAACCCGCGTTGTAGAAAGAGGAGTCCAGGTATTCCTTGACTGCGGACTCATGGACGCGGAAAGAACGGCCAACGCGCACTGCCGGCAGCTCGCCAGCGTGAACCAGGCGGTAGACGGTCATCTTGGATACGCGCATGATGTCAGCAACTTCCGCAACGGTCAGAAAGGTGCCTTTATCTGCATTCTGCATTAGTTAATATTCCCTTCAGCGCACGCGACGCGCTGCAGGCTTCCCCTCCTGCAGAAAATCGTGACACGCACGTGCTTTTCATATCCTACCGGTAGGCAAGGTACCGGTGCGATTTTTGATAAAAAATAGGGGCATTGGCGAATGGTGTGACAGTTGTGACTAGCCCATCGTCCCTGCGTATCGGATTAGCTACTGCCCCTGGCCATTTCCAATGCCCCAAATATTGGGGTTACTTGTACACCCGCGACCACTCGGCGAAATACTTATTTACCCATCTCATTGGCCTTGTCATAGCAAGCCTGCAGCGCGCGATGCACCGCGCGGCGAATACCCTCTTCCTCGAAAACTCGGGTGGCCGCTGCCGTTGTACCGCCCGGCGAAGTGACATCAGCACGCAGCGCAGTCGGGTCCGCACCTTCCTGCATCATCATCTCGGCCGCACCAGCAGCCGTAGCCGACGCCAGACGCTTAGCCTGATCACGTTTGAGGCCCAGATTCACACCCGCATCGGTCATCGCCTCGACAAACTGGAAGAAGTAAGCCGGACCAGAGCCCGAGACTGCAGTGACTGCAGACATCAGCGACTCATCGACAACCTCAACGCTGCCGACCTTCTCCAGTAGTCCGACAACCTCGTCGGTCTGGCTCTCCGTGACAAAGCGACCCGGCGCGACTGCACAGACTCCCTTGCCCACCAGCATCGGAGTATTCGGCATAACGCGGATCACCGGGGTGCCGACAGCACAGACGCTTTCCATCTTGTCCAGCGTGATGCCAGCCGCCATCGACACCACGATAGTGTCGACCTCAGAGTCATCCAACACGTCAGCAATCTTCTCGAGCATGTCGACAATCAAGTACGGCTTCACGCACAAGAACACCACGTCGGCACCGTCGACTGCCCCTACCGGGTCGTCGGTATCGACAATGCCGTAGGTCTCTTTCAGACCAGCCAGGCTCTCCTTGGTGCGCCCCACCACATAAATCGAGGAGGGCGAGACACCACCGTCGATGAGACCACCGACGAGTGCACTACCAATCTTTCCGCCACCAATTACAGCAATTCTTGTCATGGACGCTAAGTGTGCCAAAACTGGCCCACACATGCGAATGCAGGGACCGGAAAACTTCGCTTCCGGCCCCTGCATCAGGTGATGATTATTTTGTTGGCCCCACTACAACTGAAAGAGAATCCAGGGGCCAAATGTCAGTGCCAAACCGACAAGCCCCGCGAGAATCGGTGTCAGTTTGTCCTTCTCACGGCGCAGGTAGTTAGCCATTCCCGCGAAGCCACCAGAGACCACGAGAGCCATGATGACAACCACGATTTTTGGCAACGACGACCAGGCCATGGTGAAGCCCAGGAACACCAATGCACCAGCAATCAGACCCACGAAGACCTGAATCAGCAGCAACGGCACCGAGAGGGAATTGTCCTCGGCGTAGCCATCACGCGCGGCGACCTTGCCCTTGGAGCTCTTGGGTTCCTCACGCTTAACGACGTCCCGGGGCTCCGACTGCTTCTCGTCAGCTGCGACCTGGGTCGGTGTGGTCTCGGCCTGTACGTCTTCTGGCTGTGCTACTTCAGGAGTGACAGCGGCTGCCACTGCTGCCTCGGAAGCGGCCCCGGTATCGGCGTCAGCGTCGGCAGCCTCGAAGGTATCCGTTTCCTGAGCAGCTTCAGTCTCACCGACTGCGTCTGCCTCTTCCGCCTGCTGCAGCACACGGGTTTGTTCTTCCGGAGCTTCTGTTGTTTCGGCCTCAGCAAGCTGTTCACCGTCGACGTCATCCGATTCCGCGGATGCCGCAGCCTCTTCGTCGACACTGCCCTGGACAACCGGAATGGAGGCAGTCGGACGGTCGTCGTAAGCGTTGGAACCGGTGAGTACTGCACGAGCGACTGGCCCCGGTTCCCCAATCTGCTGCGACTCGTCTGCCATGTCACGCAGTTCGGTGAAGGTGTAGGTAATCTCCGAACGCTCGGAGTTGACCATGACCGGACGGGGTTCCATCGGAATTGCCAATGGCACTGCAGTGGCTGCTGGCTGCGTAGTTGGCGTGCTCGGCGCAGCTTGTTCCTGCTGCGGAGTTGCCGGAGCAACCGGAACAGCCGGAGCAGCCGGTTCTTCGGCAACTTCGTCAGCTTCGACGTCAGCGACCTCGGCGTCAGCTACTTCGGCATCAGCGACCTCGGTGTCAGCCTCAATTAATTCCGGCTCGTCCTCTTCCGGAGCAGCAGCTTCAGCCTCGGCCTCAGCTTGAACCTCATGCTCCGAAGAATCCGCCTCTTCAGCAACTATCACTGACTCAGCAACGGCCTCCGAGTGCTCCGGAGCTTCTGCCTCCGGTTCGGATGCCCGTGCTTCTTCGGTGCCGTTGGTCGCAGCTTCGTCGGCAAGCAGATCGCTCGTGGTCGTCTGACCGTCGTCTGCGTTGGAAAGAGCGTGCGCACCGCGTCGTGGTTCGCCGGCCTTAACGCGAGGGATTGAGCCAGTGAGTTCCTGAACGGACACACCGCCTTCTTCAAGGCTGCGTCGACGGCGGCGCCGCGGTGGTTCAGAGGGGGCTCCCTCCTTCTGCCGCCGCGCCAGCAGTTCGGCAACGGTGAGCTTTTCCTCGCTCATCTCAACCCTTTCCGTATAGGTCACTGTCCAGTCGTCGGAAGATAATGCCCTCGCGCAGAGCCCAAGGACAAATCTCGACCTTCTCTAATCCCAATGCTCGCATACTAGCCTCCGCAACGAGAGCACCTGCGACAATTTGGTGAGAACGATTTGCACTAACACCCTCAAGTTCAGCACGGTCAGCCGCCGTCATGCGTGAAATAAACGCAATCAACTGACGCAAACCAGCCGCAGTCAGAGTGCGCTTAACCCTCGGACCAGCGGCGGAAGGCGCCGCACCAGTCAGGCGGGCGAGAGTGCGGAAAGTCTTCGACGTGGCGACAGCCAAGTCCGGCTCACCAAGCGTACGCAGATGACGAGCTGGCTCAGCGAGCTCAGCATCAATGTAGTCGCGCAGCAGGTCAATCTTCTTACGCTCCGGCGGGTCGGTCTCGAACCACTCGTGGGTCAAACGGCCCGCACCGAGCAGCAGTGAGTACGCGGCCTCCGGATCCTCATCGGTACCCGACGTCAGCTCGAGAGAGCCGCCACCGATATCCAGGTTGATTAGACGACCAGCAGACCAGCCGTACCAGCGCCGTACTGCCAAAAAGGTCAGACGAGCCTCGTCCTCACCGGAGAGAATCTGCAGCTTAATGCCAGTTTCCTTCTCGACGTGAGCGAGTACTTCGTCCGCGTTGGCGGCATCGCGAACAGCCGAAGTGGCGAAGCTAATCATCTCTTCGCACTTCATCTGCTCAACCAATTCCTTGGATTCAGCGACGTAGCCCGTCAGCTTGTCAATGCCCTTCTTGGACAGGTTGTTGTCCTTATCCAGGTACTCGACCAGCTTCATCGTCGACTTGGAATCGCTCATCGGAGTCGGATGTCCGCCCCGGCGGGCGTCCACCATCACCAAGTGGACGGTATTACTACCTACATCTAATACACCTAATCTCACTCTTAGTAGGTTAGACGGTCTACGGTGTATTGGTGTGAATCAACCCCACCCCCGCCCCGGTCGCGGACCACAACCATCTCCCGCTGAAGTCGCCTATGATTTTCCCCGAGAGTGGTTCGAGTTCGCCCACCCAGAGGACCCAGAACACATCATCACCTGCGACCTAACCTGGTTGATGAGCTCCTATCAATGCGCCTTCGGCACCTCCGCTTGCCTGGGCATCGACTCCGCGAACGCGGATGTCGGATGCTGCGGCCATGGCGCCTTTATCACCGACGACAAAGACCGCGAGAGGGTTATTGACGTCGTAAAGCGGATGGAAGGCGACTCCGCAGACCCCCAGTGGTGGCAGAACCGCCCCAAACAAACGCTGAAGTGGCTCGAAACCTACGAAACCGATCCCTCCGAGCCGTTGGAACCGTGGTTAGTGTGGGACGAGCTTGACGACGAAAACGGAGATCCTGAGCCTGCTCTGAAAACGAAGGTCGTGAAGAATGCCTGCATTTTTGCCAACCGTGAGGGGTGGCGAAATGGTGCGGGCTGTGCCATCCACCAGTGGGCGATGGCCAACGACATTGACCCAGTGAAGGTCAAGCCGGATGTGTGCTGGCAGGTGCCGCTACGTCGACTGGAGGACTGGGAGGAACGCCCAGACGGCCAGGAGATTCTGCGCACGACTATTACTGAGTACGACCGTCGCGGCTGGGGCGATGGCGGCGAGGACTTTGAATGGTTCTGCACGGGCGCGCCGGCCACACATGCCAGTGGCGAACCGATGTGGCGCACGCACAAGTCTGAGCTAATCGAGCTCATCGGCGAAGAGTGCTACGAAATTCTGGCGGAGCACTGCCGGGCTCGAGAGGCAGCGGGCGCGGCCAAGGCCTTCGGGCCGAGCGGCTACCCACTGCTGGCGATTCACCCGGCCACACGCGCAGCGGCCGAGGGGCTGGCACCGGACGAGGTTTAACGTCGAGGATTCATCAGATCGCCGGCGGAGAGCATCGGCAGCAGTTAGCTGCGTTAGTCCTCGAACTTGTAACCCAAGCCGCGAACGGTGACCAGGAACTCAGGCGAGGAAGGATTGCGCTCAATCTTGGAGCGCAGGCGCTTGATGTGTACGTCCAGCGTCTTGGTGTCGCCGACGTAGTCGGAGCCCCAGACGCGATCGATGAGCTGGCCGCGGGTCAGCACACGACCACGGTTGCGCAGCAAGTACTCCAGCAGGTCGAACTCCTTGAGCGGCATTGCGACATCATCGCCGTCAACGGTGACAACGTGGCGCTCGACATCCAGCACGACCGGGCCGCCGCGCAAGACCTCCTCGTAGATCTCCTCGACATCGTCGGAGTCGTCGTGACGACCGCGTCGCAGCACAGCCCGGATACGGGCAATAAGCTCCCGAGAGGAATAAGGCTTGGTCACATAGTCATCCGCACCAATTTCGAGGCCGACGACCTTGTCAATCTCAGTGTCACGGGCGGTGACCATAATCACTGGGACAGAGGACTTTAAGCGGATGTTTTTGCAGACCTCGGTGCCACTCATACCTGGCAGCATGAGATCCAACAGCACAATGTCCGGTTCTGCTTTGGAAAATTCTGCAAGTGCTTCCTGGCCGTCAGCGGCCATCCGCACCTCGAATCCCTCGCGCTGCAGCAGAAACGCTAGCGGCTCCGCCAAAGCCGTCTCGTCTTCGACAATAAGTACCTCAGTCACGGATTACTTCATTCCTTCCTTGGAATCCTTGTTCTGGGAATCCTTATCCTTGCCGCGGGTTTTGCCCGTACCACGCTGCGCGCTTTTCTTAGCCACAAGTTTACCCGCAGGCGGAGTGTGCCCGATTGGCAAACGTGCAGATACATCGCCGTCATTCGACGCGGAACCGGTCTTGTCCATCAGCGGTAGCTCAATGGTGAAGGTCGATCCAGTGCCCAGTCGACTCCACAGCTTGACGGTTCCCTTGTGGTTCGCTGCGACGTGCTTAACAATTGCCAAGCCCAGACCTGTACCACCTGTCGCCCGCGAGCGTGCCTTATCCGCACGGAAGAAGCGCTCGAAGATGCGCTTCTGGTTCGCCTGAGAAATGCCAATACCGCGGTCAGTTACACGGATAGCGACGGTGTCGTTATCCTCCGTGACTGCAGTCACGGACACAGGCGTGGCCTCTGGCGAGTAGTTGATGGCGTTTGAAATCAGGTTGGCCACCGCAGTGATCAGCAGGCTGCGATCACCTTCAACGACCAACTCCGGCTCACAGTCAACGGTGATTTCAATACCCGCTTGCTCCGCGAGCATCTGATTACGACGCACCGCTGCCTGGACGATCTCTTCAACCTTCACGGGCGACATGTCCGGCAGCGGCTCCGCCCCCTGCAGCTTCGACAGCGAGATGAGCTCCGTAATCATCGTCGACATCCGCTTGGACTCCTGCGTCAGACTCTCACTAAAGTGACGCACTGCCACCGGGTCGTCGGTAGCTTCATTCAACGCCTCAACCAACAGACTGATAGCCCCCACGGGAGTCTTAAGCTCATGGGAAACGTTGGCCACAAAGTCACGTCGTGCGGCTTCCATGCGAGCCTGTTCGGAGACATCCGCCGCGTAAATCACCACAAAACGGTCATCCACCAGTGACAGCGGAGTCAGCTGGCAACGGACGATCGTGTCCGGCGCCCCTGCCCGGCGCGACGGCAACACCAGTGTCAGCTCCTGGTCCTCCTGCGAGTCAAAAACCTTTTCTGCAGCTTCCCAGCCCACATCATTCAGGCGGCGCTCATAAACCAGCCCCAACTTGTGCGCCATGGAGTTGGACAAAATCAAATCACGGGAGATGTCAACGACCACCACCCCCGTCGGAGACTTCTGAATGGCCAGGTGCATGACCTGCGCCATGGTGGTTATTGTACTTTCCTCGTCGCTCCTCTGGCGCCGAGCGGCGTTATAGGCACCTGAGACAACTCCACCAAGAATCAGCACAGCTGCCATAACCGCAGCACCTAGTAGAGCAGCGATAATGATTTTTGACACGGGTCTTACCCTAAGCTCTTTTCACAATCCGCGCGCGCTGAAAAACTATTGCGCTCGCTAGCCCTAAATAAACCAAGGAGCACAGCCTCACTTGGCTGCGCCCCTTATCGGCCTATCAATCACCTACATATTTACTTGTTGCCCTGAGCGGCAACAGCAGCAGCACCTGCAGCTGCAGCTTCCGGATCCAGGTAGGTGCCACCCGGGTTCAAAACCTTGCCCTCAGCATCAAAATCGTAAACCAGCGGGATACCGGTCGGGATGTTCAGAGCGGCAATGTCCTCGTCCGAGATGTTGTCCAGGTGCTTGACCAGTGCACGCAGCGAGTTACCGTGAGCTGCCACCATGACAGTCTCACCGGCCTTCAGACGCGGCAGGATTTCCTCTTCAAAGTAAGGAATGAAACGCTTGACGACGTCCAGGAGGCACTCCGTGCGCGGAACCTCATCCAGGTTGGCATAACGCGGGTCATTAGCCTGCGAGAACTCGCTGTCATCCGACAGCTCCGGCGGCGGAGTGTCGTAAGAGCGACGCCAGGACATGAACTGGTCCTCGCCGTACTTCTCCTTGGTCTCTGCCTTGTTCAGACCCTGCAGAGCACCGTAGTGGCGCTCGTTCAGACGCCAGTCACGGATAACCGGAATCCACACCAGGTCAGCGGTATCCAGGGCAATGTGTGCGGTGTTAATTGCGCGACGCAGCAGCGACGTGTAGAGCACCTGCGGCTTCAGGTCTGCCTCTACGAGCAGCTCACCGGCACGTACTGCCTCAGCGCGGCCCTTGTCGGTCAGTGCAACGTCGACCCAGCCCGTGAACTGGTTGGATGCGTTCCACTCACTCTGGCCATGACGGACAAGAATCAGTTTTCCATTGCTCATACCCCCAATTGTGCCCCAAAACTGGACAGCCCGCCGTTCGTTGCCCCGCTATGTGGGTTACTACCCCCGGCTACTCAACCATGTGGCGGAACTGCTCCAGATTGGCCAGGTTTTCCCCGCGGTCAACCCGCCACTCCCACTCGCGCTTAATGGCCGATGCAAAGCCGCGTTCGAGGATCTGGTTGAAGTCCCCATCGGCCGTCTCCAGCAGCTGACCAAGGAGGCGATCGAGGTCATCGTCGGAAAGCTGAGCCGGCAGTTGACCAACCAGGTAGATGTCGCCTGCGGCGTCAATGGTGTAACCGATGCCGAACAGACGACGATTGCGCTGCAGCAACCACTTGTAGACGGCCTCGTGGTTTTCTTCGACAGCGCGACAAACGAAGGCTTCGACACGCAGGGAGTCAGGCGCCGGGATGAGACCAACGACGGTCTTTAGCTTCTTCTTACCAGGCAGAACCACCACGGCGGCATTGTCGGCAATGCCATGCTCAACACCGAGACGTTCTAGCTGCTCACCGAGGAATTTCAGCAGTCCTTGGATGTCCGTGCTCATCGTGAATCATCTCCCTGTTTATGTGGCTACGGCCCTGGCGATTCTGAAGCTAACGAAACCTACCGAGAGCCACCCGCATCCCGGATAGAGCCGGGACAATTTTCCTTTTGGAGTTCGGTTCGATGATAGACATCGGCCAACCGATCCACGGTCTTTTGCCAGGAAAACTCCAAGGAGTGCTCGCGCGCCTGGGTGGCCAACTTAATGCGCAGCTCGTCGTCCTCCACCAGGCGACCGAGGGCATCGGCCCAGGCTGCGGGCTCGTGACCGTCGACAAGCAAACCGCTGACCCCATCGTCGACAGCGATGGAGAGCCCGCCAACATTCGCCGCGACAACGGGAGTGCCGGTGGCCTGAGCCTCCATCGCCACCAACCCGAAAGTTTCGTTGTAGCTGGGCACGGCGACGATGTCTGCGGCCTGGTAGAGCTTCGCCAGGTCCTGCGGCGGGCGTGGGGGCATGAAACGGACTAGGTGATCGATCCCCTCTTCCGCGGCGAGATTGGTGAACTCGTCGGGCGCGTGCACCCCAGAACCGGACAGGCCACCGCAGATAATCACTCGGACATTAGTGGCGGGATAGCGACGCATGAGCTCGCCAACACCGCGCAGCAATACCTGCGGCCCCTTCAGCCGCTGCAGCCTACCAACGAACAAAATGACCTTAGTGTGCAACGGGATGCCCAGCTCACGACGGGATCGCTCGGTGGCACGATCGCTGCCCGGCGAAAAGAGCTCCACGTCCACCCCGGGCGGCACGACATTGATGCGCCACGGGTCGGCATCGTGGAGATCCGCGAGCTGCTTAGCTTCGGCATCTGTATTGACGATGAGCCGGCATGCATTGTCCACAATCTGCTGCTCACAAATACGACGCGATTCAGGCTCTGGCGTATCCCCCTCTGCTAGATGGAGGTTCTTCACCGCCGCCAGCGTGTGCGCCGTGTGCACAAACGGAATATCAAGCAAATCCGACAGCAACCACCCCACCTGGCCAGAGAGCCAGTAGTGCGAATGAATCAGGTCGTATTCAATCCCCTGTTTGCGGGCGAACTCAATAACCCCGCCAGCAAAAGCCGGCATCTGCGTAGCCAGGTCTGACTTCTCCAGCCCCTCATATGGGCCAGCCACTATGTTGATGACACGGAAATTCTCACTGACCTGAATCACCGGTCCATCGCTGGAACGCGTGGCGCGAGTGAAAACATCCACCTTCACACCGCGTCGCGCCAACTCCTCGCAGGTGCGCAGCACGTAGACATTCATGCCGCCAGCGTCACCGATGCCCGGTTGCTCCAGCGGAGAGGTATGCATGGAGATCATCGCGATGCGGTTCGGCCACGCCGGGGTATTAGAGGTGGTGCTTGGGGTGGCGGCATCTGCGCCCGCCGTTGCCGACGGAAATGTTTCGGTCATACTGCCCAGAGTGCCTATTCCAAGGGCAACCCCGCAAATGAGTACCTCAAATACGTGTATAGAAATCCTGACAATGCAGTGCGACGTACGGCACAATAGGGGTCGATACCTACTACGTCGTAAGTTATTATCACCTCACGACGTGGTCAGGTCACACACAAAAACTAGGAGGACCCCATGGCCGATACATCCAGCTCGCGCGCTGAAAATGACTCTGCCCCAGCTCACGGTTCCACACCCAACGCTGCGGTTTCCAAAGCCTGGCTGAACCTGTATCCGGAGTGGACCCCACCCCACATCGCCTACAACTTCGACACCCTCCTAGATGTCTACCGCCACACTCTGAGCAACCACCCGCGCCGCAAGGCACTGACCTTCTTCGGTCGCTCCACCTCCTATGCCGAGCTGGATGCCAAGGTTCGCAGCGTTGCCGCCGGCCTGCGCGCACTCGGTGTACGCAAAGGCGATCGCGTGGCACTGCTCATGCCGAACTGCCCGCAGCACGTCATCGCCTACTGGGCAGTTCTGCACCTCGGCGCTGTTGCCGTAGAGCACAACCCCCTCTACACCGCCCACGAGCTGCGCCATCCGTTCAACGACCACGGTGCCCGCTTTGCCATCTGCTGGGACAAGATCGTCCCCGTACTTGAAGACCTTCGCAGCAACACCCCGCTCGAGACCATCATTGCGGTCAACATGCTGCAGGACCTGCCGTTTGTCATGCGCACCGCCCTGTCGATCCCGCTGCCGAAACTCCGCGCCGCCCGCGCTAAGCTGCACTCTTCCGCACCGCAGGTCATGGGTTTTGATGCTTTGCTTCACGACGCCGTCGGCGGAGACGGCCACGACCTCCAGGCCGATGAGTCCATCACTGCCGATGACACTGCAGTGATGATGTACACCTCTGGCACCACGGGCTCGCCGAAGGGCGCGCAGCTGAGCCACCGCGGGCTGGTCGCCAACATTCTGCAGGGTAAGGCCTGGGTACCGGGCCTTGGCAAGGAGCGGGAAATCTCCCTTGGCATCCTGCCGATGTTCCACGCCTACGGCCTGACCATTGTCACTAACTTGTCCATGCTGATTGGCGCTGAACTGGTGCTGGTGCCGTCACCGGAGATTCCGCTGATCATGAAGGTGATGAAGAACAATCGCCCAACATGGGTTCCTGGTGTGCCGACCCTCTACGAGAAAATTGTCGAAGCGGCCGAGCTGGATAATGTCGACCTCTCCGGCGTGAAGTTCGCCTTCTGTGGCGCCGCTACCCTGCCGGTTTCCCTCGTGCAGAAGTGGGAGAAGCTCACTGGTGGTCGCCTTGTCGAAGGCTACGGCCTCACCGAAACCTCTCCGATTATCGTCGGCAACCCGATGGACGGTAACCGCCGCCCGGGATACGTTGGCCTGCCGTTCCCTGACACCGAGGTCGCCATCGTTGACCCCGATGATCCCACCAGACTCCGCGCTGACGGCGAGGAGGGCGAGGTCATCGTCCGAGGCCCACAGGTTTTCGCCGGTTATCTCAACCTCCCCGAGGCAACGGAGAAGTCCTTTACCGATGGGCCTGCTGAGCTACCCGCTGGCGACCGTTGGTACCGCACCGGCGATGTCGGAGTCATGGAGTCGGACGGCTTCATCAAGTTGGTTGCCCGCATCAAGGAAGTCATCATCACCGGTGGCTTCAATGTCTACCCGGCCGAGGTCGAGGAAGTACTGCTCTCCCACCCGGATATCACCGATGCCACGGTCGTCGGTCTGCCAAAGAGCGACGGTTCCGAGATGGTCGTGGCCGCGATCACCCTTGCTGACTACGCCCGACTGGATTCCGACGCCTACCGCGACCACTGCTACGAAAACCTGACCCGGTACAAGGTGCCGCGCGCATTCTTCCACCTGGAGGAACTACCTCACGACCAGATGGGCAAGGTCCGCCGCCGCGATGTCCGCGACGTGCTGCTCACGCAGCTGGAGCAGAAGGGCCAGAGCGTGGATTCGCTTTCCCACCGCAAGCACCATTAGTTCACGGTGGGTTTATAGCCGGGATAGGAGCCTGGGTAGAGCTGGCTCCTCCCTTCCCCTTAAGGCGGATTCCCGGCTCCCTCCCCCCCAGACTTAGTGACTAGGTTTATGGCAAAAAACTGCGGGTAAATGCAATTCACGCGTCATAAACCTAGTCACTTTCTCTATCCCCGCCCATTGAGAGAAGGCCCGGGAGCGCAAGCTGAGGACTACTCAGTGGTTCTGTCAGCCCCAGCGGCCCCATCAGTCACGCCAACCTCTCCAGCCCGCCCCCTGGCCATCAGCCACCCGCCGCGGGCCTAATCAATGCTCACGCCGACCCACACCGGCTCGGGCACCAGGGTCACGCCGAATGCCTTTTCCACACCAGCGCGCACATCGCGCGCCAAAGCCACCAAGTCGGCGGCGGTCGTGGGCGTACCATCCCCGGACATCCCGCGGTTGGTCAGGGCAAGAGTGTGCTTAGTCGACAGTCGTGCGGGCGCACCGTCCCCGGGGTAGCCCTTGGGGAACCCGGCGCGCTCGATAAGCCACGCCGCCGAGAGCTTCACGGCCCCCTCGTGGCCGGGGCCAGCGGGGAAAGCGGGCATATTCGCGGCCTCATCGGTCCCACGCAGCGCGGCAACCTTTTCGCGCACGGCCTCCACCGAGTTCTCCGGAATGATCGGGTTGGTAAAGAAAGAACCCGCCGACCAGGTATCGCGGTCAGCATCCTCGAGCACCATGCCCTTACCCCGGCGCAGCTCAAGCCCCTTTTCGCGCACCAGCTCAGCCGGCCTGCGAATCTCGCCAGCCGCAGCCTCGGCCTCATCGACGCCCAGGCGCCGCGCCAGTTCGCCATAGCGAAGTGGCGCGGACATCCCATCCACGCTGAGCTCGAACCGCACGGCCAGCACCACTGCCCGTGCGGTGAACTTCAGGTTCGAGTAGCGGTAGGAAAGGTCGAGGGACTCCGGTTCCACCCACTCGACCGAGCCGGTTGCGCGATCGTAAAGCTGCACCGCGTCCAGAACCTGCGATACCTCAGCACCGTAGGCACCAACGTTTTGCACCGGCGTGGCTCCGGCCGATCCCGGAATACCCGACAGGCATTCCAGGCCGCCAAAACCGGCGTCGACACTCATCTCCACGACCTCGTCCCAGACTGCACCGGCCTCGGCCTCCACGATTGCCGACACGGACTCCAACCCGTGTCCGCGAGTGCTCATGGTCACGTTGTCAGCCTCAATCACCACAGCCACCAGCGGCTCGAGTTCATCGGCTACCACCAGGTTGGATCCGCCTCCCACGATGAGGAGGGGCACGTTAGCGTCGTCAAGCGTGCGTACAACATCGACCACAGCGTCCGTCGTGCTACACCGGACGACGGCACGCGGCACCCCGCCGAGGCGGAGCGTCGTCAGATCCGAGAAAGCGGTACGCGTGCTGAGCTCCACCCCCTCTAGCCCCGCAAGCCCATCGATGGCTTCTTCCATGTCGGAGGTCAGGTGAATTGGGTTCGGCGATTGGTCGAGATTTTCCACGCCCCTAGCGTAGTGCAAATTACGTATCATCAAGCGCATGACTACGACTAACACGCACACCGTCAACTTCGACCAGCCGATTGAGAGGGTTTACGAGGCCCTCACCGACGCCGGTTTCTGGGAGAAGGTCGCAAACCGTTTCTCGGCAGTTGACGGCAAGGTGGAAAAGTTCGAGACCACCGACGCTGGCACCACCGTCGTGATTCGCCAGACCGTCGCTGCCGACAAGATTCCGGCGCAGGCGCAGAAGTTCGTTAAGTCCGGGGTCGGCATGACGCGCACGTTCGTCATCAGCCCGCTTAACGACGACGGCGCGACCTCCACCGTGACCACAGAAGCCTCGGGCGTACCGGCGTCCTTCAGTGCGTCCCAGAAGCTCACCGCCCAGGGCGAAGGTGCAGTGCTGACCACCAACTCCGAGTTCGCCATCAACGTGCCACTGCTCGGTGGCAAGCTCGAGGAGAAGGCAGCTCCGTACCTGGAGCGCGTCCTCAACGCTGAGACCGCGGTACTGGCGGACTACGTCGCTAAGTAGGTTGCGCACCGGGGGGCACCGGGTGGCACCGGGAAAGGGTTTGCCAGGCTTGCCGGGCTCCCCGGCGGATACCTGGCGAAGAAAGGTGGTAGCGACGGAGCCGTCGTTAAGCAAGACTGGGAACTATGAGTTCTGCTAAACGCTCTTCGAGCGTCAAAGTCCTGCCCACCGTCCTCGGTGTCATCATCGTGGTGGCGCTTATTGCGATTGCCGGCGAAATCGGCGTCCGGATGTTCGTGAGCAAGGAGATTTCCGACGGTTACCGCACCTCCGCCGAGGAGCGTGGTGCGACGGTCACTGAGGACCCCAAGATTTCTTTCGGCACCCGCCCGATGCTGCTCGCCTTGGCCACGAAGTCGGTGCCCTCGATGGATCTGTCCACTCCGAACACACTGGAGGTCAAGAACCCGGAGGCGCTGGGTGGCGCACCGGAGATCAACGGTGACCCGGCAGCGGAAGTGCACCTGGAAAACGTGGATCTGAGCAATCGCGCGGATCCGACGGCAGAGTCGCTGCGAGTAGATGTCACGATCCCACCTCAGCTGCTGCAGGCGCTGATTAACCGGGAAAGCGATGTACGCGCTTCCACAATCACGCCGCTGCCGGACGAAGGCCTGTTCAATATTGAATTCGCCTCCGGATTTGCGACCTCCAAGTTCCGCCCGATTGCCAACGGCGGTCATATCGAAATCAACCTGGAGGGCGGCTCAATCCTCGGCTTAAACCTCGATGGCCTGGCCGGCTGGCTGGGAGAAGCGAGCGGTACGCTGTTGAGCTACGACATCGGCCACGGCATGCAGGTGGAGGAAGCGCACGTCACCGGGAAGGGCCTGGCGTTGACCCTGACGGGCGCAAATCTTCCTTTGTCGACCGTGAGCGAACTTACCTTTAGCTAGCAGGTAAGATACCGAGAATGACTCGCTCTCTCATCACCGCAAAAAGCGGTACTCCCACCGAGCGCCAGTACATCTTCTCGCTCGGCTGTCCAGACCGTACCGGTATCGTTTCCACCCTGTCGACCTTCCTGTCCGACATTGGTGCGTGGATTACCGAGGCGGACTTTTTCTCCGACCCGGAGACCGGATGGTTTTTCACTCGCCAGGCGGTCCGCGCCGACGCGCTCGACCTGACTGTAGAAGAGCTGCGCGAGAAGTTCGCTGAGCTCATCGGCGATTGGGGCCCTGAGGTCCGCTGGAAGGTCACCGACAACGCTGTCCCGAAGCGCGCTGTCATCCTGGTGACCAAGGAAGGCCACTGCCTGCAGGATCTGCTCGGCCGCGTCGCACAGTCGGACTACCCGATGGAAATCGCTGCAGTAGTTGGCAACCACCGCGATCTGGAGCCACTGGTCGCAGCGTATGACATTCCTTTCCACCACGTGCCCTTCCCCAAGGATGCCGTCGGCAAGCGTAAGGCATTCGATGAGGTCGCCGAGATTGTCGACGCCGAAAACCCGGATGCCATCGTGCTCGCACGTTTCATGCAGATTCTGCCGCCGGATCTGTGCGAGAAGTGGGAAGGCCGCGCGATCAATATCCACCACAGCTTCCTGCCGTCGTTCATGGGCGCGCGCCCGTACCTGCAGGCTTATCGACGTGGTGTGAAGCTCATCGGTGCCACCTGCCACTACGCCACTGAGGACCTCGACGATGGTCCGATTATTGAGCAGGACGTCATGCGTGTCTCCCACAAGTACACCGCTGCGGACATGCAGCGTGAGGGGCGCGATGCGGAGAAGCAGGTCCTCGCCCGCGGTTTGCGCTGGCACCTGGAGGACCGTGTGCAGGTTTACGGCAACCGCACCGTGGTGTTCCAGTAGGTTTTCAAGGAACCAGCCCCCCCAAAAAAAGAAAGTGTCTGGGTTTATGACAAAATAACCGGGTTTTTCACCCAGAAACTGTCATAAACCCAGACACTTTCTCAGTAGTGCAGCCTAGCACCCGCCCGGGACTAATAACCGCCCTGAGCGTTCGACAAAATGTCCTTGATCTGTGGGCGGACATCCAACCAGTAAATACCCGTGATGACTAGCCCGGCAATCAGCGGGATGCCCAGCATTGCCCAGCCCAGCCACGGCAGGAGCAGGAAGATAGCCGAACCGACCAGCATGCCGGCCCAGACGTTGCGGCTCTTGCGGTCTGCAGCGTCAAAGGCATCCGCGCGGGTGGTGATGACAAGCACCGCACCGATTAGCGCCAAGATGCCGATGACAAACGGAATGGCGAACTGAAACAGGACGTCCACATAGACGGAAATCGCCATTAGCGGCGAGTCCGCAAGACTGGGCAAAGATGGTAACAGGCGCACCGGGGGAACAACTCCTTTAACAGGGATGCATTGCTTTTTACATGCTAACGCACACCGTCTGATGTGCTGGGTTGTGCTGCTAAATAGCCCCAAACACCAAGGTCGACAGGGTGTAAATGGCCAAACCGGCCAGCGATCCGACAACTGTGCCGTTAACGCGAATGAACTGCAGATCGCGACCGACCATCAGTTCAATCTTGTCGGAAGCTTCATCGGCATCCCAACGCTCGACGGTCTCGGAAATGATCGAGGTAATCTCGCCCGCGTAATTCTCAGCGATGAAGACGACAGCCGCTTCCAAACGGCGGTCCATTCGTTTGCGCAACTCAGGATCAGACTGGATCCGGTCGCCGTAGCGGGCGGCCGTTTCCGAGACCTTCCGACGGAGCAGGGAGTCCGGGTCGCGGGCAGCGTCGACAAGCTTTGCGGATGTTGATGCCCAAATCTTCGCCGGCGCCTGTGTGACGGCGGCGGACGAAAGAATGTCAGTCTTAATTTCTTCGACCTTGGCGATGGTCTTCTCGTCGTTCTGCAAGTCTATGGCGAGCTGCGTGAGGAAGCGGTGGAGTGCCAGGCGCGCGTCGTGCTTAGAGTCATGCTGCACCTGCCAGGTCCAATCAACCAACTCGCGATAGACCTTGTCGCCGATGAGATCGTTGACAAAGCTCGGCGCCCAGGATGGGGCGCGCTCTCCGACGAGGCGGTCGATAAGATTCTGCGAGCCCAGCGACTTCCGGTGCAGCCACTCAGCCATCTGCTGGACGATGGGCTCGGTGCGCCCCTCTTCAATCAGCTGCTCGAGAACCTTACCCGCTGGTGGCCCCCACTCCGGAGCTGCAACTTCGTCGATGACTGCTGACTTCAGCACTGCGGCGGCATCGTCGGGATTAATCGCCTCCAGCACATTTCCGGTGAACTTACCGACCTCTGCTGACACTTTGTCGGCGTTTCCCGGCGCTACCAGCCATTCGCCGATACGCTCAGGGAGCTCGGCCTTACGCACCTTGTCCACAATCAAAGCGGGGTTCAGGAAGTTGTCTCCGACGAACTGCGCCAGGGACTCACCGACCTGGTCCTTCTTACGGCGGACGATAGCGGTGTGTGGGGATAGGAATGCCGAGCGGGTGGCGGAACAGAGCTACGACCGCGAACCAGTCGGCGAGGGCACCGACCATGCCGGCCTCAGAAGCAGCGCGAACGTAGCCCACCCACGCGGGCACAACTTCGCCTGCGGATAAGTGTGAAGACTCAATACCGCGGCATGTGAAATACACAGCGGTTGCGATGACCAGCAGCATTGTAGCGAAAGCCTTGGCCTTACGCAGTTGCGCACGTTTTTCCGCTTCAACCTCAGGTGATGGCCCGGGAACTTCAAGACGGTCCGAGACCGTATCTACAGCTGCCGAGAGCTTAGCGGGGTTGTTATCCATGTGTATAGATTAGGCGCCGAAAACGCGAAAATGCCACCGCGCCGCAGTCCGCTGTTGGTGAGAGAGGTACTTCTCAGTACTTCCCTACCCCAGCACACTGTGCACAGTGGCATCAACTGTGGAGGTGCTAGTTCAAAAGGCTAGCGTTGCATCCGCCTAGAGGCGAGCCCCTTTAAACTGGGGCAAGCCTTTAGTGGTGAGTGCCGAATTCCTTTCGGTAAGCCTTGTAGTCACGACGACCGATGGAGATGCAGGCCACACCCGCAATAACCATAACCAGTGCGACTACCAGGCCAGCCCACATGAACACGCTGCCGTCGAAGTTCCAACCACCGGTGTAGTCGGTGTAGTTGGCGGCATCCTTAGCCAGGAAACCATTGCTGTGAGAGGCAGCAGTCTGGTCGGCAAAAACGGTCGTTGCAAGACCGAAAATGAAGGTACCCCAAGCCGCCAGAGAGGCGAGAATGAGACCCATGCCAATCCAGGTAATGCTCTTGTGAAGCGAGGAGTATTCGGCATTCATGCTCTGAGGCACGTAACCGTCGACGAAGTGCTCTTCGCCCTGGTAACGCTTGACTGCATTCGCCATAATCTATGTCCCTTCTGGAAAACTCTAATCGAGAAAGAGTCTAGTCGTCCTTACCGCGGAAGAACGAACGAGCTCGTTCCTTGGTGACGGCGGCAACCGCAGTCAGCGGGATACCTGCCGGGCAGACGTCAGCACATTCACCATAGAGGGAGCACGGACCGAAGGTGCCTTCGACCTCGTCAACCATCTTGCGGGCACGCTTGCCACGCTCTTCCTTACCCAGCGGGACCAGGGAAAGGTGAACCAGCTTTGCGCCGGTGAACAGGTGTGCAGCACCGTTCGGGCAAGCTGCGACACAAGCACCACAGCCGATGCAGGCTGCGTGGTCAAGTGCGAACTCAGCGGTCTCGTGGTTCAGGTGCAGAGTATCTGCATCCGGAGCGGTACCAGCGTTGATGGAGACGTAGCCACCCTGCTCGAGGACACGGTCCAGAGCGGAGCGGTCAACGACCATGTCCTTGATGACCGGGTATGCGGCGGAGCGCATCGGCTCGATCTTCAGGGTGTCACCATCGCTGAACTGGTGCAGGCGCTGCTGACAGGTCGGGGTGTTCTGGCCCGGGCCGTGCGGACGACCGTTGACGTTCAGACCACAGGTACCACAGATACCCTCACGGCAGTCAGATGCGAACGCGAACGGCTCCTTGCCGGACTCGACATACTTGGAGTTGACGTGGTCAAGCAGCTCCAGGATCGACATCTCTGCGACGGCGTCGTCAACGTCAACGGATTCAAAGTGTCCCTCGACGTTCGGACCTGCTTGGCGCCAGATTTCAAGGTGCAGTTTCATTACTTGTAGTTCCTTGTCATGAGCGGGACGGCTTCGAAGGTGAGCGGCTCGGCGTGGCGAATGAATTCGTGACCGGACTGATCCCATGCAGGACCATTGTTGCCTCGCTCCCATGCGGAAACGAAGCACCAGTTAGCGTCATCGCGCTCTGCCTCGCCATCTTCGGAGATGTGGTCATCGCGGTAGTGAGCACCGCAGGACTCATCGCGGTCGAGGGCGTCGACACACATGAGCTCACCGAGGTCGATGTAGTCAGCAACACGGTTAGCGTACTCGAGCTGCTGGTTCATCTCATTCGGCTCACCCGGGATGAACAGGTCAGACCAGAATGCCTTACGCAGTTCGCGGATCTCCTCGATACCACGAGCCAGGTCTTCCTTGTTACGGGCCACACCACAGTCGCGGTAGAGAATCTCACCGAGCTGGCGGTGGAAGTACTCAGCGCCGTGCTTACCCTGGATGCTCATCAGCTTGTCCAGGCGAGCCTGAGCGCGGTCCAGTGCTTCCTTGGCCTCCGGGGCATCCTCAGCCAGGCGGTCGGTACCGAGCAGCGGGCCAAGGTAGTTCGGAATGGTGAACGGCAGGGTGAACCAACCGTCGACCGAACCGGACAGCAGGGAGTTTGCACCCAGGCGGTTTGCACCGTGGTAGGTCCAGGATGCCTCGCCACCGGTGAACAGACCCGGGATGGAGGTCATCTGGTTGAAGTCAGACCACAGACCACCCATGGTGAAGTGGCAGGTCGGAGCAATGCGCATCGGAACCTTGTACGGGTCCTCACCGATTGCCTCTTCGTACATCTGAATCAGGTTCGAGTAGCGTTCCTTGATGACCGGCTGGCCCAGGCGCTCAATTGCGTCACGCAGATCCAGGTAGACGGAGTTCTTCAGCGGACCAACACCGTAGCCGGCGTTAATCTGCTGAGAGTTGGCACGGGAAGCGACGTCACGCGGGACGAGGTTACCGAATGCCGGGTAGCGACGCTCCAGGAAGTAGTCGCGCTCGTCCTCCGGGATGTCGTTGGCCGGGCGCTCGTCGCCCTTCTTCTTCGGGGTCCAAATACGTGCGTCGTTACGCAGGGACTCGGACATCAGAATGGTCTTCGACTGCCAGTGCGCGTTGACCGGAAGACCGGTCGGGTGGAACTGGATGAAGGACGGGGATGCGAAGTAAGCACCCTGGTCGTATGCACGCATGATGGCCGAAGCGTTGGAGTTCTTGGCCAGCGTGGACATGTGGTAGACGTTGCCGTAACCGCCGGTAGCCAGAATAACTGCGTGAGCAGTGTGAACGGTCAGCTCACCATTGATGAGGTTACGCATGATGGCACCCTGGCAACGGCCGTCGGCGACGATGATGTCAACCAGCTCGTTGTGGGTGAAGATCTCGACGTTGCCGAGACCAATCTGGCGCTGCAGAGCCGAGGTAGTCGACAGCTGCAGCTGCTGACCCGTCTGACCACGGGTGTAGTACGTACGGGAGACCTGCACACCACCGAAGGAACGGGTTGCCAGGGTACCGCCGTACTCGCGAGCGAACGGAGCACCAATTGCATTCAGGTGGTCGATGACGCGGACGGACTCGACAGCCAGACGCCAGCAGTCGTTCTCGCGGCAGCGGTAGTCGCCGCCCTTAACGGTGTCCTTGACGTGGCGGTAAGCGCCGTCGTTGTCGACCTTCTTACCGCGAGCGGAGTTGACACCACCCTGTGCAGCAATGGAGTGCGCACGGCGCGGAGCGTCGTGGTAGGTGAAAACCTGCACGTCGTAACCGAGCTCACCGAGGGCAGCTGCGGCAGCGCCACCAGCCAGGCCGGTACCGACGACCATGACGCGGAACTTACGACGGTTCAGCGGCGAAACCAGGTTGGCGTGATCCTTCTGGTACTGCCAGTGGTCCTTCATGGAGACCTTGTCACCCGGGGAGTTATCGGACAGAACCTTGCCGATCTTGACCCCGTCGACAACGCTTTCCGGCGCGCGGAAGTCCGCAGCGACGGTTGCTTCAGTGTTAGTCATAGTAAATTTCCTCCTCGACCTACGAGACCAGACCGGTCAGGACGGCGACTGGGATGAAGATGTTGCCGACAACAACCAGCAGCGGCAGCAGGCCGGACAGGAACAGCAGAACCTTGCGCCAGCGCTTACCGGTGATACCGAGGTCGGAAGTAGCAGTCCACAGACCGTGGGACAGGTGCAGCAGCAGAGCGAGCTGCGCAATGATGTACCAAACAACAACACCCGGACGCGAGAAGGACGCAATCACGTTCTGGTACGCCTCACCGTGCTCGAAAGAAGACGGAGCAACGCCAGCACCGATGGTCAGGTCCAGCAGGTGGAAGATGATGAAGGCCAGCAGCACGATGCCGGTGATCACCATCGAACGTGCAGTAAAGGTGTTCCAGCTGGACACCATGCCCTGACGGCGGAACTTGCCGCGGGACTGCTTAGCACGTGCAGCCAGGGTGAGGCCACCGAAAATGTGCAGGACAATAGCTACCAGCAGGACAATGCGGAAAATCCACAGAATGCCCTCGTTCGGAACTGCCGGAGCACCGACAGTGCGCAGGAAGGTCGCGTATGCGTTGAAATCTTCCGCGCCAGCGAAAATTTTCAGGTTACCCAGCATGTGGACAATAACGAAGAGGCCAAACAGCACGCCAGTGACGGCCATGGTCAGCTTCAGAGCCCATGAGGGGTATTTAGGCTGCTCGCGCAGCGGTTCTACATTAATTTTGCCGTGCGCGATTGCGTCACGGTTTGAACTTTTAACAGTCATGGCACCTCCAGTGTCATATTCACTCTAAAGTCACACAGCGCCTGGTAAACATTTTTCCCCCTTTTGGGTGGGGATTTTCACAGGTTACCTAGGGCTTTTCTCCGCCTTTTCTCAGGTTATCGCATTTTAGCCACTTCTGATGTCGGCGCTGTATAAATCCCCTTCCCCACCATAAAAACGCCCCTACCCCGACTTTTGCCGATTTTTCACCCGCCCAAACCAGCTAATAACGCAACATAAATAGCACGAAAATAAAAAACCGCCCACTTTTCTCAGGTGGACGGTTTTAATACTCAATAATTATGTTGCGAAATTCTTTATTTTTACCCCTGCCGAATTCCCCAAAGAACCCAAACAGCCACCCCCAACAGGCAATCCCCCCCCCCATTGGCACCGTGCACAGCCGAAGCCGTCCGACTAATCCTCGCTCTGATCCGAGTTCGCCATCACCACGGTCAACGGCTCCGGACCAATGATCACCTCATGGCTCGCGACCATAATCGGTCCAACCTGGTGGTCGCCCTCCTCCAGGGCGACTTCCACCGTGCGGCCACGCACCGTCACCCGGATACGACAACCATGAATAGTGACTCGGTACGTCAGACCACTCCAGTCTTCAGGCAGACGCGGATCGATACTGTAGCGGCCATCGTGGTCACGGAAACCACCGAAGCCATAGACCAGGGACTGCCATACTCCACCGGCAGATGCGACGTGGACACCATCGGCAGCGTTGCCATGCAGGTTCGCCAGGTCCACATAGAGTCCGCGTAGGAAGAAGTCCATTGCCTGCTCCTGCAAGCCCAACTCGGCCGCAACAATGGACTGCACAACAGCGGACAGCGAGGAATCACCAGTGGTGAGCGGATCGTAATACATGTAGTCTGCGCGCTTTTGTTCCGTCGTAAAGCGATTGCCCATGAGGAACAGTGCAAGGACGACGTCCGCCTGCTTAATGACTTGGTGACGATAAATCGTCAGCGGGTGGTAATGCAGCAGTAACGGGCGCAGGGGGCCGACCTCGGGATTGTCGAGATTCCAGCGCTTACGCAGTAGGAACTGGTCATCCTGAGGGTGAATGCCGAGCTTCTCATCGAACGGGATGTACATCGCCTCAGCGGCCTGCTCCCACTCTTCAATCTCGCGCTCGGTAAGGTCGAAGCGGTTGGTCAGTTCACGATAGGCAGCAGGGCGATCACGCTTCATCTGCCTGACGACGTCCGCAGCAACCCGCAGGTTATACTGCGCCATCACGTTGGTGTACAGGTTGTTGTTCACCACCGTGTTGTACTCATCTGGGCCGGTGACGCTGTGAATCTGGAATTCGCGATGCTCGGCATCGAAGAATCCCAGCGACATCCAAAATCTGGCTGTGCCGAGCAGCAAGTCCGTGCCCTCCTTGAGCAGGAACTCCTCATCGCCGGAGGCATAGACGTACTTCATCATTGCGTACACGATGTCCGCATCGATGTGGTACTGCGCCGTGCCGGCCTCAAAGTAGGCTGAGGACTCCTGACCATTGATAGTGCGCCACGGGAAGAGGGCACCGTCGTGCGCCAGTTCGTCGGCACGCGCCCACGCGGCTTCGAGCATGTCCCAGCGGAAGCGCATGGCATTGCGTGAGAATTGCGGCGACGTATAAGTAAGGAATGGGGTCACGTAGATTTCCGTGTCCCAGAAGTAGTGGCCTCCGTAGCCGGTGCCGGTCATTCCCTTGGCCGGCACACCTTGGAATTCGGCGCGGGCGGCGGCCTGGATAATCTGCCAAATGTTCCAGCGCACTGCCTGCTGAATCTCCGGCTGATTGTAAATAACCACGTCAGAGCGCTCCCAGAAGCGTTCGAGCCACTCCTCCTGGTTCTCCATCAGCCTCAGCATGCCGATGCGTCCGACGCGGTTCAGGGTGCGCTCACAGCGGAATGCCAGCTCTTCGGCACGCACCTTGCGGGATGAGTGGTACGCGACCAGCTTCTCCAGGCGGATGACAGTGCCGACCGGCGCATCCAGGTTGAACAGGGAGCTGGCCACATCCGGCTCGGTCGACTGCGAAACCTCTACGAACGGCTCCGTGCCGTCGGGAGTGCGGACAGTAAAGGTGTGGTCCATGGAAGTGGCCACGGTCATACCGGAGTTTGCGCAGCGGTAGCCCAGCGTCGAGCGCTGCCCGTGCGCCGATTCCGACTGAAATGCTGGAATGAGCACGCGGTCTTCCAGCGCCTCGGCGCGACGGGGATCCAGTTCGGTGCCCTGCGCCTTGGCGGCATCGTGGTACTCGTCCTCGCCGTCCTGGCGGTTGAGGATCTGCGAGTTGATCATCACCGCAGCATCCGCATCCAGCAGCTCGACTTCCAGACTCATCGCGGCGACATGCTTTTCCTGGAAAGACACCATGCGCTCAGAGGTGACGCGAACGTGCTTGCCACCCGGGGTGCGCCAAATGAACCGACGACGCAGCACCCCCTCACGGAAATCCAGGCTACGTTCGTAGTCGCTGACCTCAGCATTGCCGAGACGCAGGGGCTCATCGTCAATGTAGAGACGCATTGCCTTGGCGTCCGGAGCGTTGACAATCGTCTGCCCCTGGCGGGCTAGACCGTAGGCGTCCTCGGCGTGCCTAATCGGCCATGTCTCATGCAGACCGTTGATATAAGTGCCGTGTTCACTGGAGTCACGACCCTCCGGCGGATTGCCACGCATGCCGATGTACCCGTTCGACAGCGCAAACAGCGTCTCGCCCAAACCGAGCGGGAGGCCGTTCGGCTTCGTCTCAATCAGACGCCACTCATCGACCGGAGTGATGTCTCGGTCCATGAGTCCCTCGGCATTCACCAGGTGGTGGTGCTTATCCGCACGACCCGCCGGGAAGTTGCGACGCTGCTTACGACGGACTGGGGACACCGTCTCCTCCTGTTTTTCAGCCTCGGCGGTCTCCGCGTCGTGACCCTGCCCCTGCGGAATCACACGCTCGGTCTCGTCGACTGCTGCCGTGGTCGAATCGTTGGCCATGATGCCTTCCGGTTTTCTCTCAGCCATTTGTCACGAGCCAGCCTAGACGAGTTCCGCCAAGTCACTGACCACAATGTCGGCACCCGCTCGGCGCAGCGCTTCTGCGCCAGCACCGCGGTCAACACCAATGACCAGACCAAATGCGCCGGCTGCACCCGCTTGCACACCGCTGATGGCATCCTCAACCACCACAGCATCGCGCGGTGCCACCCCCAGATTCTCCGCCGCGTACACGAAAGTATCGGCGGCTGGCTTACCCGGCAGGTTGTTCTCGTGCGCCACCACGCCGTCAACAATCTCCACGAACCGCTCACGCAGCCCAGCGGCCGTCAGCACCGGCACCGCGTTCTTCGACGAGCTGACCACCGCCAACTGCGGTTTTTCGCTTGCCGACGAGTCCCCCGCGTCCTGTAACGCGTCGAGCAGCGCAACCGAGCCCGGGTAGGCCTCAATTCCCTTCTCGACTCGCGCCAAGAAGTCATCGTTCTTGCGCTTCCCGAGCCCCACAATCGTCTCGTCTTTCGCTGTATCCTCATCGCTACCGTGTGGCAGCGAGATGCCGCGAGATTCCAGGATTGCTGCGATGCCCTCATCGCGGCGGCGGCCATCGAGGTAGGTGAAGTAGTCCTCCTCTGTGTAGGCCGAGACACCCTTGTGCTCAAAGTAGTCGCTAAACATGTCCGCCCACGCCTGCTCGTGAACATCGGCGGTAGGGGTAATCACTCCGTCGAGGTCAAAGAGGATTGCGCCCGCGCTATGGAGGAATTCTTTGGCCTTGGCAAGGTTGGTAGCACTGTCGGTCGTGGAATTAGTCATGGGGGTCGCAGCTCCTTGGACGTTGCAGACTGCATATTCGCAATTAACTTCTCAATCAACGCTAGCAACGTTGCCCCTAGCCCGCTTGTGAACCCGGGTATCTCAAATTCTGAGCGCGCAGGTGCCACACACTGGCAACGGTTGGGGCTCTCAGTGCACACACCGCGGGTGCTTCCAACTCGGGTAGTTCCAACGCACGCCCTCTAAGCACGCGCAACCACCACAGCAAAACAAACTGCCGGGTATATACGGAATTGGCTTTAGAAATCAGCCAACAACACATACACACCGGCAGTTTGGTGGTTATTTAGTTAGTTCGGCTCGGCAGTCGCCTGCTAACCCTAGCCTGACCCAGAATTAATCCTGGTCGATGCCCTCGCGCTTCTTGAACTCCAGGCGACGGCGGTGCAGGATCGGCTCGGTGTAACCGGACGGCTGGTTGACACCGTCGAGGATGAGCTCCTTGGCAGCCTGGAAACCAATGGACTTGTCGAAGTCCGGGGCCATCGGCAGGTACGCCTCATCGCCCTCGTTCTGGCGGTCAACAACCTCGGCCATACGCTGAAGCGAATCGATAATCTGCTCCTCGGTGACAACACCGTGCAGCAGCCAGTTAGCCAGAGTCTGGGAGGAAATACGCAGGGTAGCGCGGTCCTCCATCAGGTCAACATCGTTGATGTCCGGCACCTTGGAGCAGCCAACGCCCTGCTCAACCCAGCGGATAACGTAGCCCAGGATGGACTGGCAGTTGTTGTCCAGCTCGTTAGCCTTGTCCTCATCGGACCAGTCAGCGCCCGGCTCGCCAGCCTTAGCTGCCGCTACCGGGATGGTGAGCAGATCACCGAAGGTGTCGCGGCGACCGTCGGTAAGCAGCTTGTCCTGAACGCCGAAGACGTCAACCTCGTGGTAGTGGGTAGCGTGCAGCACACCACCGGTCGGGGACGGAACCCACGCGGTGGAAGCACCCTGCTTCGGCTGACCAATCTTCTGCTCCAGCAGCTCGGCCATCTGCTCGGTCATAGCCCACATGCCCTTACCGATCTGAGCCTTGCCCTGCAGGCCGTGTGCCAGACCGGAGTCGACGTTGTTGTCCTCGTAAGCCAGCATCCACGGAGCGGTCTTCTGAACAGCCTTGCGGAACATCGGACCAGCCTGGATGGAGGTGTGGATCTCATCACCAGTGCGGTCCATGAAGCCGGTGTTAATGAAAACGACACGCTCGGAAACAGCCTTGATGGCGGCGTCCAGGTTGACGGAGGTACGACGCTCCTCGTCCATCAGGCCGACCTTCAGGGTGTTGTGCGGCAGACCCAGCAGCTTCTCAACGTCTGCGAACAACTCGTTGGTGAACGCAGCCTCGTCCGGGCCGTGCTGCTTCGGCTTCACGATGTAGATGGAGCCGGTACGGGAGTTCTTACGTGCGTTATCCTGGTCCAGGCCCGGGATTGCACAAGCAGCGCTGATGACGGCATCCATGATGCCCTCGAAAATCTCCTCGCCATCGCGGTCGAGGATGGCTGGGTTCTGCATCAGGTGGCCGACGTTACGGACCAGGTTCAGGGAACGACCGTGCAGGGTGACCTCGGAACCGTCAAGAGCGGTGTAGGTGCGGTCGTCGTTGATGGTACGGGACAGCTTCTTGCCACCACGGGTGAACTCTACTGCGAGGTCACCGACGTTCAGGCCCAGCCAGTTGGTGTAACCCAGGGTCTTGTCGGCAGCGTCGACTGCGGCGACAGAGTCCTCGAGGTCCATGATGTTGGTGACAGCGGCTTCCAGGATGATGTCCTTGACACCAGCCTTGTCGGTCTTGCCAACCGGGGACTCCGGGTCAATCAGCAGCTGAATGTGCAGACCGTTGTGCTTGAAGTAAATGGACTCCGGTGCGTCCTTGTCGCCGGTGTAGCCGACCAGGGTCTCCGGCTCGCGCAGACCGGAGGTAGCGCCACCTTCCAGGGTTGCCTGCAGGTGACCGTCGACAATGTCATAAGAGGTGACGTCCGCATGGGAACCGTCGACCAGCGGCAGAGCCTTGTCCAGGAAGTCACGACCCCATGCGATAACGCGGTCACCGCGGACCTTGTTGTAGCCCGGGGTGTCCTTCTCCGCACCGCCATCTTCAGCAATAGCGTTGGTGCCATACAGCGCATCGTAAAGCGAGCCCCAGCGTGCGTTCGCAGCGTTGATGGCGAAACGGGCGTTGAGGACCGGCACAACCAGCTGCGGGCCAGCGGTGGAAGTGATCTCGGTGTCGACACCCTTGGTGGTGACCTGGAAGTCGCCCGGGTTATCAACGAGGTAGCCGATTTCCTTCAGGAATGCGACGTACTCGTCCTGGTTCTGCTTACCTGGGTGTTCCTTGTACCAAGCGTCGAGCTTTTCCTGCAGCTCATCGCGCTTGGCCAGCAGCTCGCGGTTGCGCGGAGTGTACTTAGCGACAATGTCACCGAAGCCGTTCCAGAACGCGTCCTTGTCCTCAATGCCGGCGGCGGGGAGTGCGGTGTCATTAACGAAGTCGTAAAGAACCTTCGCAACCTGCATTCCACCTGCCGAAATACGCTGTGCCATTGCTCTCCTCAAAACTATTGATTGCAATTTGCCCATCCAGCCACAGCCACGTCAGCGGCTCACGCACTGGATGCGTTGTTCCCCTACTGTATGTGATTCGGCGCACTTATGGACCGTCTTTTTTCATAACCCCCAACCGCCAGCCCGGTATAGCGCCGCTCACATTTGCTATTTCATTCGCTTTACGACGAGCACCCCGCGAACAGGCCCTACCCCTCCCCGATGACCATTCGGGCATTCAATCCCGACTCCACAACCAGCTCTCCCCCACCCACCTTGACCGCAGCATCCCTCGCACTCTTTCCTCCAGCCACGAAACAACACACGCAATGGGAAAGTGTCGCGCCTCACAGGCATTTACTATTGCGACCTGCACATCAACGGCCACCAACCAATCGTGTCGCGACAGCCTCCACCTTCAAACCAGACCATAAAAGCGAGATGGCAACCGAAGCTCTGGCCACCATCCACGAACGCTCCGGCGGGGTATTGACGGTGTAACGGCAGTGTATTTAGAAGCCCGTTTCTACCTTTATGGCCGCGATTTCGGGGGTAGCGAATCACCCCCTAAACCCCAAACACTGTTAACGACCAGCTTTGATAATTACCAAAATATAAATCACCCCAAAGTGGGGGGAACATTATTAACGGGGCCATCACAGGAAAATAACAGTACGAATGTACCGCCCGGTCACAGGCAAAAATAGCTAAAGCCAAGCTACACATTGCAATGTTTGCAAACTTCACAAGTGTTATCCGGGTTACATACTTGAATTCACATCCAGAGTTGCTTGACGAACTTAGCGCTATGCCCCAAAATGTGAGACATGGCACGCGGAAGCGGACATTGTTTTTGTTCGCGTGTTTGTGTGCAGGGGTACGGCATTTTGCTAGCACCCCCTGCATTCACGTGACACCGCGGTCACTATCGGGTCAGCATGTAGATCGGTTCTGTCGGAATTGTTCTTAAGTCAGCACCCGGAGTTCGAAAAGCAAGCAAAAGGAAGTGACTCCGTTTATGTCTAACGTTGGTAAGGCACGTACCGCCGCCGAAATCCAGAAGGATTGGGACGAGAACCCGCGCTGGGAAGGTATCACCCGCGACTACACCGCTGAGCAGGTTGCTGAGCTCCAGGGCACCGTCGTCGAGGAGAACACCCTCGCTCGCCGTGGCGCCGAGATCCTGTGGGAAGGCGTCAACGTTAAGGACGACTCCTACATCAACGCTCTGGGTGCACTGACCGGCAACATGGCCGTTCAGCAGGCTCGCGCTGGCCTGAAGGCTGTCTACCTCTCCGGTTGGCAGGTTGCTGGTGACGCTAACCTCTCCGGCCACACCTACCCGGACCAGTCCCTGTACCCGGCTAACTCCGTGCCGAACGTCGTTCGCCGCATCAACAACGCTCTGCTCCGTGCAGACGAGATTGCTCGCATCGAGGGCGACGACTCCGTCGACAACTGGCTGCTGCCGATCGTCGCTGACGGTGAGGCTGGCTTCGGTGGCGCTCTGAACGTCTACGAGCTGCAGAAGGCCATGATCAACGCTGGTGCCGCTGGTACCCACTGGGAGGACCAGCTCGCTTCCGAGAAGAAGTGTGGCCACCTGGGCGGCAAGGTCCTGATCCCGACCCAGCAGCACATCCGTACCCTGACCTCTGCTCGCCTGGCTGCTGACGTCTCCAACACCCCGACCGTCATCATCGCCCGCACCGACGCTGAGGCCGCCACCCTCATCACCTCCGATGTTGATGAGCGCGACCAGAAGTTCATCACCGGCGACCGCACCTCCGAGGGCTTCTACCACGTCCAGAACGGCCTGGAGCCGTGCATCGATCGTGCGAAGTCCTACGCTCCGTACGCTGACATGATTTGGATGGAGACCGGTACTCCGGACCTCGAGCTGGCTAAGAAGTTCGCTGAGGGCGTCAAGGCTGAGTACCCGGATCAGCTCCTGGCTTACAACTGCTCCCCGTCCTTCAACTGGTCCGCACACCTCGAGAAGGACGAGATTGCCAAGTTCCAGAACGAGCTGGGCAAGATGGGCTTCAAGTTCCAGTTCATCACCCTGGCTGGCTTCCACGCCCTGAACTACGGCATGTTCGACCTGGCTTACGGCTACGCTCGCGAGCAGATGTCCGCATTCGTCGACCTGCAGAACCGCGAGTTCGAGGCTGCCGAGAAGCGCGGCTTCACCGCTGTCAAGCACCAGCGCGAGGTTGGCGCTGGCTACTTCGACCGCATCGCCACCACCGTCGACCCGAACTCCTCCACCACCGCTCTGAAGGGCTCCACCGAGGAGGGTCAGTTCTAAGCCACCCGGCTTAGGGCTTAGGTCCAGAACCTAACTTCAACACCCAGCGAGGGCTGCACCTGCAGCTTTCGCTGGGTGTTTTTTGTGCGTTCATCGACGTGTCGACTCCGGGCCGTCGTGAAGCGTGCCAGAGAACCTGAGCGCCTACGCACCTAAGCAAAGGTTGCAACGGCTTTCTACACAAATTCAGCAAAGCCCGCGATATGCTGGGCAGTATGTCGAAAACCTATGTCGGATCTCGCCTCCGCCAGCTCCGCCGCGAGCGCGACCTCAGCCAGGCCGCGCTCGCGCAGGCGTTGGGCCTCTCGGCTAGTTACGTCAACCAAATCGAGCACGATGTCCGCCCACTAACCGTGCCCGTGCTACTTCGCATCACAGACACATTCGGCGTTGATGCGACTTTCTTCTCCCGCGATGACGACTCCCGCCTCCTCGCTGAGGTCCAGGACGTGGTGATGGACAAGGAGATCGCCAAGTCCCCTATGGATCTGCAGGAGATCTCGGAAATGGTTCGCGACCACCCTGATATCGCCCGCATCATGGTGGACATCCACCGCCGCTACCGCAACGTCACCGACAAACTCTCCCTGGCCACCGAGGAGCGTAACTTCGGCAACAGCACCGACACCGCCTCCGGCTCACAGGCGCTGACCATGCCACACGAGGAAGTCCGCGACTACTTCTATGCCCGCCAGAACTACATCGCTTCGGTCGACACGGCCGCCGAGGAACTGGCCCGCGAGCTGCGCATCACCGACGAGACCACCGATGTGGTCTCTGTGCTGGCCGACAGGCTGTCCAACGACCATGGGATTCGGATTGCGCTGGAATCGTCGTTAGGCGATGTGCAGCACAGCCTTGATCGGCGGACGAAGACGCTCTACCTCGCGCGGCACCTCTCGCCGGGGCAGCGGGCCTTCCGCATGGCCACGGAGCTGGGGTTTTTGGAGCAGGGCGAGACCATTTCCGAGGCTGTCGCGTCCGGGCATTTCATGTCGGAGGAGTCGAGGAAACTGGCACAGCGCGGTGTCGCGACATACTACGCTGCGGCGCTAATTCTGCCGTATGAGTCGTTCCATGCGATGGCTGAGTCGAAACGCTACGACATCGAGCTGTTGTCGCGCACGTATGGAGTCGGCTACGAGACCATCTGCCACCGACTATCCACGATGCAACGTCCCAGCTTGCGCGGCATCCCGTGGACATTCGTGCGCGTCGACCGCGCGGGCAACATGTCCAAACGCCAATCCGCCACGGGCTTCCACTTCACGCATTCGGGCGGTACCTGCCCGCTGTGGAACGTCTACGAGACCTTCTCCTATCCCGGCAAGGTCATGCGGCAGGTCGCGCTCATGCCGGATGGTCGGCCGTACATGTGGATCTCCCGTACCGTGGAGCATCATGCGGCGCGTTTCGGCAAGCCAGGTAAGGTTTTTGCCATCGGTTTGGGCTGCGAGGCCCGTCACGCCGAGCGCACCGTGTACGCCGATGGTCTCGATCTCGCGGACCTCGATGCCGCCACCCCGATTGGCGCCGGCTGCAGGGTCTGCTCCCGCGAGGCATGTCCGCAGCGCGCGTTCCCGCCGATTCATCGGGATATCGACATCAACATGCACCGCTCCACCGTCTCACCGTACTAATTCGCTTTACGACGGGCGCAGGGTCGGCCTGTTTGCGGGGGGCTTGGTTTGCGGGGGAAGACCCCAAAAAAGGAAGTGCTTAAGTTTATGACACTTTCGCACCGATTTTCACGGTCAAACTGTCATAAACTTAAGCACTAACTCGTATCTACCTGAGCCGGGACCAGCGAAAACTGGCCCTAGGCCAAAGCCACAACCTCTTACAGGTTAATCATCTTGCCCATAACGCCCTCGGCTGCTTCCTTCATGGCCTCGGACATGGTCGGGTGGATGTGGACGGCGCGGCCGATTTCCTCAGTGGTCAGCTCGTACTTCTCCGCCAGAACCAGCTGCGGCATGAGCTCGGAAACGTTGGCGCCCACCATGTGGCCACCCAGCAGCTCGCCGTATTCGGCATCTGCAATGAGCTTCACGAAACCAACCGGCTCCGCCAGACCCTGCGCCTTACCGTTGGCAGAGAACGGGAAGGTGGAGACCTTAATCTCGCGACCGTTCTCCTCTGCCCACTTCTTGGCCTGTGCCTCGGTCTTACCGAAGGAACCAACCTGTGGGTTACAGAAGGTTGCGCGCGGCATCATGTTGTAGTCCGGGATAGTCTCGGTCTCGTGACCCGCCATGTGCTCAGCTGCAATAACGCCCTGTGCCTCAGCGACATGTGCCAGCTGCAGCTTCATGGTGACATCACCGATGGCGTAGATGTTATCGACGTTGGTGCGCATGTACTCGTCGATGACAATCTCGCCGCGCTCGCCCAACTCAACACCAGCCTTGTCCAGGCCGATACCCTCGGTGCGCGGTGCGAAGCCGATGGAGACCATAACGCGGTCGACGGTCAGAGTCTGCTCGTCGCCGCCATCCTTGGCCTCGACCTTGACCTCAACCGAGTCACCATTGTCCACGATGGAGGTGGTCTTGTGTCCAGTCATGAGCTTGACGCCCAGCTTCTTGTATTCCTTGGCAATAACCTTGGAGACGTCTGCGTCCTCGTTCGGTAGAACGTTGTCCATGAACTCGACGATGGTGACATCCACGCCGTAGTTGGCCAAGACGTATGCGAACTCCATACCGATGGCGCCAGCGCCGACGATAACCATGGAGTCCGGCAGCTCGTCGGAGAGAATCTGCTCTTCGTAGGAAACGATGTTGCCGCCGACCTCAACGCCCGGCAGGGAACGGACGACAGAGCCGGTCGCAATAATCGCCTTATCGAAGGTAATTTCCTTGCCTTCGTCATCGCCATCAGTGATGGCCATGGAGGTCGGGCCAGTGAATTCACCGAAACCGTTGATTTCGGTGATCTTGTTCTTCTTCATCAGGAAATGAACACCCTTGACAATGCCCGCGGACACCTTGCGCGAACGCGCGTGTGCGGCACCGAAGTCAAAGGAGACATCGCCGGAGATACCGAAGGTCTTAGCCTCATGGTTGAAAATGTGCGCCACCTCGGCGTTCTTCAACAGAGACTTGGATGGAATACAGCCAACATTGAGGCAGACACCGCCCCAGTATTGCTTCTCCACCACAGCGGTCTTCAGACCCAGCTGGGATGCACGGATTGCTGCGACGTATCCGCCAGGACCGCCGCCGAGTACTACAAGATCAAAATGTTCAGCCACGTGCACAAGTCTACGCACGACTTGTCTTTACTTCACGCGCGAGTCCCGGTTTTACCTACTGCGGTCGGCTACGGTGGTGGGCATGGGCACCGACACGGACACCGACTTGGGCAACGATTTCTCCTTCCTCTCCACTGACCTTGTCCCCGATTGGCTGGACGATATCGACGGCTCCCAGGCGCTGACGTGGGCTCGCGCGCAGTCGGAGGCCACCGTCGCAGGCGTCGATTCGCTTGCCGACGACACCAGCGACCGCACCAACCTGGAACAACGCATCCTGACTGCGCTCAACACCGATGCCCGGATCGCGTATCCGGTGCGGCGCGGCGAGTACCTCTATAACTTCTGGCGGGATGCCGGGCATCCGCGGGGCCTGTGGCGGCGCACCTCGTTGCAGAGCTATCTGGCTGGCCAGGAAGATCCGCAGGCGACCGAGTGGGAAGTACTGATTGACCTCGATGCGCTGGCGAAAGCCGAGGGAGAAAACTGGGTCTGGAAAGGCACGGTGTGCCGTTATCCGGATTACGACCGCGCGTTAATTCTGCTCTCTCGCGGCGGCGCCGATGCCACCGTGGTGCGGGAGTTTGACCTCGTCAACTGCACTTTTGTCGAGGATGAGTCGTTCTACCTCCCGGAGGCGAAGTCCGATGTCTGTTGGTTGGGTCGTGACGAAATTCTCGTTGGCAGTGACTTTGGTCCGGGGTCACTGACGGATTCGGGCTACCCGCGGCAGGTGCGTAGGTGGCGGCGCGGCACGCCGTCGTCAAGCGCGGATGTGGTTTTCTCGGGCCACAGTGATGATGTGGCCGTGGGCGGCTGGTTCGACGCGACGGAGGGTTTTGAGCGGCTGTTTGTCGAGCGTGCGCATGATTTTTATAATTCGCAGCGGTTCGTGGCAGCGGAGCGTCCGGGCAAGTTGGCGGCGCAGCAGAATGGGGACTTTTCCCTGCAGATCCTGGAGGTGCCGCAGGACTGTCGCACGAGTGTCCATCGGCAGTGGTTGGTGCTGATGCCCCGCACGGAGTTCAATGGCATTCCGGCTGGTGGCGTGGCCGTTGTGGAGCTCGATAAGTGGCTGGCGGGCTCGCGTGAGGTGGAGGTGATTTTCACCCCTGATGCGCACACCTCGTTCCAGCAGCTGGCGTGGACGAAGAACTTCCTGGTGTTGACGCTGTTGGAGGATGTCGCGACGAAGTTGGTCGTGTTGCGGGAGGGCTCGTGGGAGCCGGTGGAGGCTTTCGGCGAGTTACCGGCACAGGCCACTGTGAGCGTGATTGATACGGCCTCTGAACGCGACGATGAAATCTGGTTGGTGTCGACCTCGGCAACGCAGCCGGCAACTCTCTGGTACGGGCAAGTCGGCAACCCGCTCACGGAAGTGCGGCGTGCTCCGGCGCTCTTCGACAGTGAGGGGATGGAGACGCGGCAGCACTGGGCGACCTCGGCCGATGGCACGCGGATTCCGTATCGCATCACCGGCCGCTTCGACGCAGGCGCTAGTGCAGAGACAACCACAGCCACACCCACTCCGAACCCAGCCCCTACCCTCGTGCACGCCTACGGCGGTTTCGAGGTCTCACTGGTCCCGCAGTACTCGGCGATTCGTGGCCTGACCTGGCTCGAGCGGGGCGGGTACTTCGTGGAGGCCAACCTGCGTGGCGGTGGCGAATTCGGCCCGACCTGGCACTCCTCGGTGGTCAAGACTGAGCGGATGAGGGTCTATGAGGATCATCAGGCCGTGCTGCGCGACCTGGTTGAACGCGGCTACTGCACGCGCGAGCAGCTGGGCGTGCGCGGTGGTTCCAACGGCGGGCTGCTGACCGCTGTCTGCCTAACCTCCTACCCGGAGTTGGTGGGCGCAGTGGTGTCCCAGGTGCCACTGGCGGACATGATGCGCTATCACAAGCTGTCCGCGGGAGCCTCCTGGATGGCCGAATATGGAAACCCGGACGACCCCACCGAGCGGGCTGCGATTGCGCAGTATTCGCCGGTCCAGCGCGTCGTCAAGCGAGAGCAGCGCGCCTACCCACCAGCGTTGATTACGACGTCTACCAGGGATGACCGTGTCCACCCGGCACATGCGAGGAGCCTGGCGTGGCTGCTGGAGGAAGCGGGACAGCCGGTGGATTATCACGAAAATACCGAAGGAGGCCACGCCGGTGCGGCGGATAATTCGCAGGTCGCGTTCGTCGAGGCACTCATATCTACGTGGCTGTGGAACAAGCTCAAGTAAGGTAACAGCCGTGAGTAGCGCTGATTTCAATAATCCTTATACCGGTATTGCGTTCAACCTGGGTTTCCGGGTGAACAAATACGAGCTGGACCTCGATTATCGGGTCGGGCCGAATCGTCTGAAGGCGACGGCGACTCTGCATATCGAAATCAATGCTTGGACCTCACACATCACGCTCGACTTTGCGGATGCGCTGGGGGCCGATTCGGTGGATGCGATTTCCGATTCGCAGGCACACTCAATCGATGTAAAGCGCTGGCGCCATTCGGGACGCAAGCTGCGCGTCACCTTTGACCGCGAGTTGGCTCCCGACGAAACGCTGCGGCTGATTGTCACTTACTCGGGCACGCCACGTCCGGTGCGCTCGAAGTGGGGCGAAATTGGCTGGGAGGAACTGGAAAACGGCGCACTCGTGGCATCGCAGCCGGTGGGCGCGGCGTCGTGGTACCCCTGCGATGACGATCCCGAGGTCAAGGCGTTCTACGAGTTCACGATGGTCACCGACGCTCCCTACGAGGTCGTCGCACCAGGGCTTGCCGACGCTCCGGTGAACGTGGGCGGATCGCGCCGCCGCTGGCGGTTTGTCACCGAGGAGCCCATGGCCTCCTACTTGGCCACCATCAATGTCGGCCAGTTTAAGAAGGTGGAGCTGCCGTGCCAGACCTCGACCGTAGTGGCCTGGGTGCCCTCTGAGTTGGTGGCAAATGCCCGCCACGACTTCCGCGACCAGGGACGCATGCTCGATGAATTCGCCAAGCTCTTTGGCCCTTACCCCTTCCGTGCCTACCAGGTGGTCATTTGTGAAGACGACCTGGAGATCCCCATCGAGGCACAGGGTCTGTCCATCTTCGGAGCCAACCACGCCGACGGCAAGGACACGTGGAATCGACTGATTGCCCACGAGTTGTCACACCAGTGGTTCGGCAACAGTGTCGGCATTTCGCAGTGGCGCGATATCTGGCTCAACGAGGGTTTTGCCTGCTATTCCGAGTGGGTGTGGTCCGAGGTCAGCGGCGGTGCCAGCGCGGATGTGCACGCCCGCAAGCACTACCTGGACCTGCTTGAAGATGATCAGGACATCGTCATCGCCAACCCAGGGCCCAAGCTGATGTTCGACGACCGTCTGTACAAGCGCGGCGCGCTGACTGTGCACGCTCTGCGTCTGCTGCTGGGAGACGAGGTGTTCTTCGACCTGGTGCGCAAGTGGACCACCACCAACCGCCACAGTGTGGTCGATGCAGTGGACTTCCGCGCACTGGCCAACCGCGTATGCCGTGAGCGTGGCATCACCACCTCGCACCTGGATGTCATCTTTGACTCTTGGCTGTCACGCAGCTCCTTGCCGGACTTCCCCACTGATCCGACGCGCTCCCCTGCTGACCAGGGCATCGACGATAATGGTGCTCCAATCGTGGATGAGGAACTGGCCGCTCAGTTTGAAAAGCTCGGCTACTCGAAGGCCAAGGACTAGAGAGCTAGAGGCACGTCAATGTCCGGTTTCAAATGGTTGTCGCTGGCCACGATTGTCGCGGCGATAGGCAGCTTCGCGGTGCTGATTATCTCGGCCCGCGCACTTCCCAATGCAGTAAATCTGCAGTTCGTGGCGTTTTGGGGACTGTTCTTCGCGCTCACGGGTGTTCTCGGCGGGCTGATGCAGGAGACGACGCGCGCAATCGGTGCTGCGGAATCACGGGAGCGAGAGCACGATCAGGGGCGGGAGCGGGAAGCCTCGGAAGCGGGTCAAACTCTCGGCGCTCGTCCCATCACAGTTTCCCTGGGCGTCGCCGCAGTTACTTTCATCACCATGGCAGTGACGGGTCCGCTGTGGGCCCCACTAGTCGTGCAGGATGACGCCGGCACTGCAATTCTGCTTATGGCTTTTGGTCTGGCGCTGTACTCCATGCAGGCAACCACCTCGGGTCTGCTCAGCGGCCGCCAACTGTGGGGCCCTTACGCTGCGCTAATCATGATCGACATTCTCGTGCGCGTGGCGCTGGCACTCATCGCCTGGTACTTCGGCTGGGGCCTGCTGGCCTGGTTGATTATCACGGTGTTCGGCACTGTCAGTTGGCTTATTCTCGCAGTGTTTTCCTCAGCAACCCGTTCTGTCATGTTCGCGCGTGCCGACGTCCCGGTACGCCGCTTCATCACTCTTATGGTCACGGCCATGGGCGCATCCGGCGCATCTGCTGTGCTGGTTACAGGTTTTCCGACAATCGTCAAGATCGCCGGCGAAGCGGTCACCACTGGTGCCGGGATAGCCGAGTCGCTCACCCCACCCCATGCCGACAACTTCACCGCAGCGGTGACCATTGCGGGGATCGCCTACGCCGTAACGCTAACCCGCGCTCCGCTGCTCATGCCCCTGGAGAAGTTCCAAAACGCCATCATTGTGAGCTTTGTCCGGCATCGCTCCGAGGGCGTGCTGGCAGCGTTGGCCAAGCCGCTGGGAGCGCTGGCTGCTTTCGGCGCCTTCGGGGCCGGCCTGGCATGGCTCATCGGGCCGTGGATTATGACTCTGATCCTGGACGAGAGCTATCACGTGTCCGGGCCGGTCCTCGCAGCGCTGACGCTCGGTGCGACTTTGACCGCCATGTTGATGGTCACCGGCTCGGTCACCTTGGCCGTGGAGAAGCATCACATGTATCTGTTCGGTTGGTTGGCAGCGACCACGATTGCCGTTGCCATTCTTTTCCTCCCTGTGCACCTGTCGGTACGCACGGTCGCGGCTATCGCCGTAGGCTCTGCGGTAGGTGTTGTCATTCATCTGCTTGCGCTGCGCAAGCTTTCCCCGCGTGCTGCCAGGTCAGCTGTGTCGGAAGCTTTTGCGGTGGAATAGCACCATCCGCGTCCAATACCGTCCCCCCCCCCAAAAAAAACCGTCCAAATCCCCCTGTAAAACCCGAGGCTCGAGACTCACATGTCTACCATCACTAACCTCACGGTTCTCATGACCGTTTACCACCGCGTCGCCCCCAACCAGCTTGATACTGCGCTGCAGTCGCTGTGGGGCCAGACGCGTCCGGCCGCGCACGTCATTGTGGTCATCGATGGCCCGATTGGGCAGGAACTCGACCGGGTCGTCGTCAAGCATGAACAGGCGCATTCGGAGATGACAGTGCTGCGGTGTGCGGAAAATGGTGGCTCGGGAGTGGCTTCGCAGGCGGGTCTTCAGCTGGTGGAAACACCATGGGTGGCGCGGCTGGATGCAGACGATATTGCGCGTGCGGACCGATTTGAAAAGCAGTGGGACGCGCTGACCGCTGACCCGGAGTTGGATGTATTGGGCAGTGCAATGGCGGAGTTCGAGGGCACGCCGAACAATGTGGTGCGCGTGCGGACTCTGCCGCAGACGCACGCCGAAATTGCGCGTTATATCAAGATCAATTCGCCTGTAAATAACCCCTCCTCGATGCTGCGCACGGCGAAGGTGCGTGAGGTCGGCGGGTATCGCGACATCCGTCTGATGGAAGACTATGACCTCTGGGTGCGCCTCAGGGCCGCCGGCGCGAAGTTTGAGAATCTGCCCGAGCCGCTGGTGTACTTCCGCGCCGACGGCATGTTCGAGCGGCGGACCTCGCGCGGCATCATCCGCGGTGAACGCCAGCTCCAGCGCACGCTGGTAGCTGAGGGACTGATTTCCCGGCCGCGGGCGGTGTTTAACTTGGCGGTGCGGACACTTTTCCGACTTTTGCCAACTCAGCTCATGTCACGCGCATATCGACGATTGTTTGTGCGGTAGGCTTCGGAGCGATGACTGACAACATGGATTTCTCGGACACCTGGCTGATTGTGCCGTGCTACAACGAGGGCCAGGTTATTCGTGAGGTTCTCGAGCACGCTCGCGAGACCTTCCCCAACATTGTCGCGGTCAACGACGGCTCTTCGGATAACTCCAGCCTGGAGATCCACAGGGCCGGCGCTCACCTGGTCAACCACCCTGTCAATTTGGGTCAAGGTGCCGCTATCCAGACCGGCGTGGAATACGCTCGCGCGCAGGCTGGATCGAAGTACTTTGTCACCTTCGACGCCGATGGCCAGCACCAGGTCAAGGACGTCGTCGCTATGGTGCAGCGACTACGCACCGAACCAATCGACATCATTGTGGGAACCCGTTTCGGCCGCCCTCGCGCCGAGGATGACCAGGTGCCGCTGATTAAGCGAATTGTCCTCAAGACGGTAGTCATGTTGTCACCACGCACGCGCCGACTCGGGCTTACCGACGCCCACAACGGCCTGCGCGCCTTCAACCGCACGGTGGCAGAGCAACTGAACCTGCGCATGAACGGCATGAGCCATGCCTCCGAATTTGTCGAGGTCATGGACAGCAGAGGCTGGCGTACCGCTGAGCAGCCGGTGGATATCCTCTACACGGAATACTCCATGTCCAAAGGGCAATCCTTGTTCAACGGTGTCAATATCCTTGCCGACTCCCTGATTTCGAAGAGGCTGCCATGACCGCATCCATCGTTCAAATTATTTTGCTGCTGGCGATGGTGGGCCTGGTGGCTTACTTCGTCGCTAACCGTCGTAAAGCGCGCGCCAAGGCGGGCGTGAAACTGGGATTCGTCGTTTTCGTCATCGCGTGCCTGTGGGCAATCGTGCGTCCCGACGATCTGACCGTGGTGGCCAACTGGATTGGTGTGAACCGAGGCACCGATTTGCTGCTCTACGTACTGGTGTTGGCGTTCGTGTTTACCACGGTGTCGTCCTACATCCGCTTCCGCGAACAGGAGCTGCGCTACGCACGACTGGCTCGTGCAGTGGCCTTGAAGACCGCTGTGCGTCCGGAAGAAGAAATTGTGATTTCGGGCAGCCAGAACAGCAGCCAAAAAGACAGCGCGACAAACGTCGAGAACAACGCTCCGTCCGACTAATCGGCACGCTAAGCGCATGTGAATCTGAGGCTGTGGTTCCATAGAAGCCATGAGCGAAGAAAATAAGGACAACATCGCCGCTGACAACAGCAGCGATTCGCAGCAGCCCTCGGCAGACGCAGCGCCGCAGGGGACACAGCAGGAACCCCAGCAGGCTTCTCAGCCGGTACCCACTGAGCAGGACTTGGAGTCCTGGTCTGCCGACAGTGATGGAAAAACCAAGTCGTGGTACTCGATTCCGAACGCCGCATGGGCGCTAGCTGTCGTCGCATTGATTGTTGTCGGCGCAGCGGGCTTCTTCGCTGGCTCGCGTTCGGCTAGCTTCAACGGCGTGAGCACCGTCAACATGGCGGGCGTTGCACCAGGCAAGGGGGAAATTGCGCCTGTACCTGGCCCGAATGGCTCTTTCGACGCCAGCATCTACGGCCCAAAGGCGGGAGCGCAGCTAAAGTCCCCGGAGGATATGGACAATGTCCACCGCCGCAATGAAAATGATCCTTTTGCTCTCGGTGCAGTGGATGCGCCGGTCGTAATCTCGATCTACTCGGACTTCGAATGCCCGTTCTGCGCGAAGTTCACAAACGAAACCGAGCCTGCCCTCGTGGAAAAGTACGTCAATGAGGGACTGGTCCGCCTGGAGTGGAACGACATGGCCATCAATGGCGAGAAGGCCATCAAGGACGCTGAGGCCGGCCGTGCCGCAGCAGCTCAGGGCAAGTTCTGGGAATTCTCCCGTGCGCTGTTTAAGAAGGCCGGCGAGAAGGGCCAGGGCCACCCGGAGTTCACTGAAAAGGAACTGATTGCCGTCGCTCGTGAGGCCGGTGTGCCGGACGTGAAGCGCTTTGAAAAGGAGCTTAAGGACGGCAAGTGGACCGAGGCGGTCGAGAATGCCACCCAGTTCGGTTCCATGCTGGGCATTTCCGGTACTCCAGGCTTCCTCGTTGGTACTCAGTTCGTCTCGGGCGCACAGCCTGTCGATGTGTTCGAGGACAATATCGAGCTGGCTCTCATCCACGCCAAGCGCACGGAGGAAGCTGGCAAGTAACCTGGCTGACTCGCTGCTAACTTACGCGGGCGAGTGCACGAAGCCACCCGCGCAAGTTGCGCTAGCCCTGATTCCGGAAGTACTCCACAGTACGGGCAACGCCCTCCTGAATACTCATAGCTGGCTCCCAGCCGAGTACCTCACGCGCCCGCGTGGGATCCAACGCCGACCGCGCCACATCACCAGTGCGCGGCGGTGCAAACTCTGGATTATCCTCGGCATCCGCAGCCTGCGCCACCAACGAGTGCAGCTGCCGATCCGAGGTTTCTACGCCGGTGCCAATATTAAAGCGCATTCCACCACCGACCTCGCCGGATGCGCGGTAGAAAGCATCCACCACATCGTCGACATAGACATAGTCGCGGGTATTTCCTCCGTCACCGAATACCTTGGTTGGCTCTCCCGCCAGCAGTCGCTGAGCGAAAATAGCCACCACACCGGCCTCGCCGTGCGGATCCTGCCGCGGGCCGTACACATTCGCCGGCGCGATGTGCGAGCATTCGAGCCCGTAAAGATTGCGGAACATATTCAAGTACAGTTCGCCCGTTGCCTTTGAGGCGGCATAGGGGCTCATCGGATTGACCGGCACATTTTCCGTCACCGGAAGCTCCTCCGGCGTGCCGTAGATGGAACCGCCCGACGATGTAAACACAACCTTGCGGACACCGTGCTTTCGGGCCGCATCGGCAAGTTTGATTGTGCCAATGATGTTCAGCGTCGCATCTCGCACCGGGTCGGCCACGGAAATCCGCACATCAATCTGCGCTGCGAGGTGGAAAATAACCTCCGGGCCGCTTTGCTCGAGCAGCTCGTCCCAGTCCACCTCCAGCACATCGGCGGTTATGAACTCAAAATCGTCGTTAAGCGATGCCTGCTGGAGGTTTTCCAGCTTTCCGTGGGAGAGATCGTCCAGCGCCGTGACCGCGTACCCTTCAGCCAGTAGCCGGTCAACCAGCGTCGAACCGATAAATCCCGCACCACCCGTCACCAGCGCGCGCGGTTTCGCGCTTGCCGACGATTCTGTCATCGCGGTGGCCGGTGATTCGTTCTTGTGCTTCTCCATAGGAAGAACTATAGGCGCTTAGTAAGGAAAACCGCTTATACGTGTGCCAACCTCACATTGACGGGGTTGATTAGTCTTCCGAGGAATGCGAGATTACTCAGCGCGCTGTGGCAGGTTGACAGTGGAATTGAAGAAAATAACCAAGCCCATCAGGATGGCGATGACCATACCGCCACCGAGCATGACCGGGTAGGTCATCCAGGAGATGGACTCGGAGAGCTTGGTCAGAATTGCCGGGAATGCGAAGCCAATGTAGGTCAGGCAGTAGAAGATACCGGTCAGACCAGCCATATCGCGTGGGCCAGCGATGCGCTGTACCTCGTTGAGGCCGGTAAACATGGACAGACCGTAGCCGGCGCCCAACACCAGCGCTGCAATGAACGCCGTCACTGCGGTGGGGTTGGCGGACATCCATGCGGCCATTCCCATGCCGATAACCACGATGCCAATTGCGATTAGCGAACCGCGGGCGTTGTGCTCGGTCACAAAGCGTGGACCAATCTGCTGAATACCGAAACCGCAGAGTAGCGCGAACAGTGTGACCATCGCGGAGTAGAACACTGGCTGGGAGACGTGGTCCTGCAGCAACGACGGAATGATTGCGTAGGCAACACCGGCTGCACCGAAGACCCACGGCGCTCCCATCGCGGCGACGAGCAGGAAGCGACGGTTAGTTACCGAAGGGGTACGCAGGGACTCCCAGACGCTTTCGTGCGGGGCGTTGCTGCCGCCCAGGTGCGGAGACTGGCGGGTCTCCGGCACAGCCACCAGACCGAAGATTGTCGGGATAGAAATCAGGATGTGGATGATATAAGCCAACTGCCCCGGCAGCGGTGCGAACTGCGCTAGCGTGCCGGCAATTCCCGCACCCAGACCAAAGCCCAAGGTCAGCGCCATGGACTGACGCTTCGCGCCTGAGGTTGACTTGGCCTTGGGGTCAAAGCGCGAATCAGAGAGCTCCTTTACCCACGAGCCGCCCACGGCCATGACAATGCCGACTGCCAAGCCAGAGATAAAGCGACCGGTAAGGATAAGCGGGGCGGTAGTCTCGCCCAACGCAATAAGAGTCGACCCCAAAATCGAGAGAACCGGCGCGGCGAGCATCACCGGCTTACGGCCGATACGGTCCGAGATTGGGCCGGAAATCAGCAGTGCCGGCGCGATACCGAGGGCGTAGACCAGCAATAGAAGGTCAATAAACACCGGCGCCAGGTCGGCATTTTCGCGGTACATCACCATCAGCGGCGTGAATTCGTTGCCACCCCACGCGACGGCGAAAACTGCAATTGCGGCAAGCAACCACAACGGCGTGCCCTTATTGGATTTGGCCCTGCCGTGAGGTACCTCATTTTCATTGCCGTTAGTTCCTGCGTGAGAAGACATGTCGTTTACTTTACGACGGTCCCCAGCGCCTTACGCACAATGGTGCAGATTTAAGCCACCGGAGCTAACCACAAGAGGTGTGCCGAGATAGTTGAGCAGGCGGGGCGGGGCAACTGAGTCGGTTAGTGCTGTGGCGGCTAGTGGAGTGGTGGCTAATGCGGTGGCGTGCCCAGTTTGGTCACCTCGGGTTGGTCTCGGCACAAATGCCCCTGAAACCTGGGGCTCACACCCCCGTCTCGGGGTGGCATGTTGCCGACCTTGCATCCCCGCCCCATCCGGGGGCAATGACCTTTTCGACACTACATCGTTATTGTTCCGTTACTTCTTTCGTATCTTGCGTCACTTTCGCCACACTATTCACACAATTTCTGATTATATAATTACAAATTAGTTCAATGTGGGGGTAGCCGAACAGCCATAAAACGCAGATTTCACCTATTTAAGACTGTCTCACACACGAACGGCCCTCAGCTCGCGCACATCAGGCCGGAAACGGCCCATCGTTAAGTAGCATCCATTCCACACCCTTTACATACCCCCGATTCCACCTTTTTCAGACATCTAGAAAATGAATTCGGTCACAAACAAAGGAAATCTACCGCCATTCACCAACCCCCATTACCCCCGTTGCCCACTTTTTGTCATCGCTCGCTGAAGTTCAAACGCTGGTCGCTACCGGTCTGGCTGTGTAAGAATTCGACACCGTCAAACAATCTGTCCATTCCCCAAACGCTGGCTGAGAAAAACCTGGGGCGATTTCTGCACGACCGCTGAGATCGCCAAGGTCCTCGATGGCCGTGCGGACGGGTATGTAAAGAAAGTCTTGTTATTTATGACTACTTCGATCATCGCGAATGATCCCAAGCAGCGCCGCAAGGTGCTCACGGGAACTCTCGTGGGTACGACCATCGAGTTTTATGACTTCCTGATTTACGCTCAGGCCGCAGCTATCGTGCTCGCTCCGCACTTCATCGAGCCGGCTGCGAAGTCGAACCCACAGGTCGCTCAGGTGCTCGCCTGGGCAACCCTGGGTATTTCCTTCCTCTTCCGCCCGCTTGGCGCTATCGTCGCCGGCCATATCGGTGACCGCTACGGCCGCAAGATGATTCTGGTCTTCACCCTCATCGGCATGGGTGCAGCTACTTTCTGTATCGGTCTGCTGCCGACTTATGAGTCAATCGGCATCGCAGCACCTATCCTGCTGGTTCTGCTCCGTATCTTCCAGGGACTTTCCGCGGGTGGCGAATGGGGCGGCGCAGCCCTGATGTCCGTGGAGTACGCACCGAAGGAAAAGCGCGGTCTCTACGGCGCATTCCCGCAGGCCGGTGTTCCGCTGGGTCTGACCCTGGCTACCGGCACCATGCTGATTGTTATGGCAATCGTCGGCGAGGAAGCCTACATGGAGTGGGGCTGGCGTGTGCCGTTCCTGCTGTCCTTCATCCTGGTTCTGATTGGTTACATGATTCGCCGCAGCGTCGACGAGTCCCCGGTCTTCCAGGCTATGCAGGCTGAGTCCGCCGAGCGCTCCGCTCCACTGCCAGAGCTCTTCCGCAACCACTGGGGCAAGGTCATCCAGGGTGCCCTGATCTTCGCTGCTCAGCAGGCTACCGGTTACCTCGTGATTGCATTCTTAGGCGCTTACGCACAGAAGACACTGGGCTACCCGGCAACCGTTGCATGGACCGGTACTCTCGTCGCCGGTATCTGCTGGACCATCTTCATGTTCCTTGCTGGCGCTTGGTCCGACCGTATCGGCCGCGCTAAGACCTTCATCATCGGCTACGTCGTGATTATGATTTGGGAGGCCGTCATGTGGAACCTCTTGGATAAGGGTCCGTTCCTGTACATCATGACCGTCGCAGTTCTCACCCTGCCGCTGGCCCTGACCTTCGGCCCGCAGCCGGCCATGTACTCCGAGATGTTCCCGGCTGAGGTCCGCTACTCCGGCGCTTCCATCGCTTACGCCATCGGCGCCGTCCTCGGTGGCGCATTCGCTCCGATGATTGCCCAGATGATCATGGACGCCACCGGCAACCCGTTCTACATCTCCGTCTACCTGATGGCCATGGCTATCCCGGCACTGATCGCCCTGTTCCTGCTGCCGAAGGGCCTCGAAGACCGAGACCTGATCGAGCACCCGGAAACTAACCTCGACGAAGTTAAGTCGCGCGTCTAGTTCCCACAGCTAAGGGATCTGCCCCACCGAGGGTCTGATTACGCAAGCCGTCGTTAAGCACTGCACAATGCAGCATTTGCTTGACGACGGCTTTCGCGTTTCCACCTTCTTTTTCTCCCGGTAACCCGTTTTCTCTTTCCTCGGTCCCGATTTCCTCATGAGTTTCTCAGTCGAAAGCGACTGACAAGCCCCAGATATCCCATTAACGTTGGGTTATGGCACAGAATTCTTCCAGCTCCACGCGAATCCCCCGCCGGCGCTCGACCGACGCTCCGAAGACACTCCCCTCCCGTCCGGAACCGGAAGTGGCACGCGCACTGCAAAAGGTCCTGGACGGCTATTTCCCCGAGGCGCGCGCTGATGTCCGCGCCCTTTTAGAAGACCCCACCCTGCGGCCCACCTCTGGGCTGACCGTGGAGGAGGCCAGGCAGCACACCACCGAGGCGTTGTCCAAGGTGCTTAAGACCGGCATGCCCTATGGTGCTTTCCGCACTGACCAGGGAGGCACAGGAGATACCGGCGGGACACTCTCCGGGATTGAAATGCTCGGCCACACCGACTTGTCGTTGATGGTGAAGTCCGGAGTGCAGTGGGGCCTTTTCGGCGGCGCTGTCAGCAATCTGGGGACTGCGCGTCACGGCGAGTTGGTGCGTGACCTCATTGAGCTGCGGGCTCTCGGCTGCTTTGCGATGACCGAACGCGGCCACGGCTCGGACGTGCAATCACTCGAAACCACGGCACATTACGACCCCGAGACGGAAGAATTCATCCTCAATTCGCCGACAGCTTCCTCTGAGAAATGGTTTTTGGGCAACGCCGCGCGCGATGGGCGCTGGGCGGCGGTTTTCTGCCAGCTCTACACACCAGAACAAGAAGAATCCCATGGTGTGCACTGCATTGTTGCCCGGATCCGCAGTGATGACGGTTCGCCTGTCGACGGGGTTGCGATTGGCGACCACGGCACCAAGGGTGGCCTCTTGGGCGTGGACAACGGCACTCTCATGTTCGACCATTACCGCGTGCCGCGGGAGAACCTGCTTAACCGTTTCGCAGATGTCTCGGCCGCTGGCGAGTACACCAGCGATATTGACAGCCCCAATGCACGGTTTTTCACGATGCTCGGTGCCCTCGTGCGCGGCCGCGTGACAGTCGGTGCGGCCGCTGGTGCGGCAACCCGCACCGCACTGACCATCGGCACCAAGTATGCCCACTTGCGTCGCCAATTTGCTCCCGACGATTCGCTGCCGGAAAAGAAACTCATTGAGCACCGCCAGCACCGAATCCGGCTACTCCCCCGCATTGCGCGTTCTTACGGTCTGCAATTTGCCACCAACCTGCTAATCAAGCGGATTCACGACCTCGAAGCGGAAGGGCTGGACCGTGCGAATCTAACCCCGGAGCAGGCTCGCGATCTGCGTGAAGCGGAGGCGCATGCTGCCGCATTGAAGGTCGCGAACACCGCGCATGCCACCGATGCCATCCAGGAGATGCGTGAGGCCACCGGTGGAGCTGGCTACATGGCAGAGAACCTGTTGACCATTCTCAAAGAGGACTCCGACGTATTCACTACCTTTGAGGGCGACAACGTGGTGATGTTGCAGCTGGTCACCAAGGAACTCTTAGGTGGTTTTGCCCGGGAGGTACAGAGTTTTTCCAATCTGGAAATGGTGCGCTTCGGCCTCGACAATTTCAGTGGCATTTTGCGCCGTCGCACTGGTGCGGATGCCGTCGTTCAGAACCTCTTGGATGCGCTGACCGACGCTGATGAGTCCTCGCTCTTTGACCCCGCCAGCCAGATGCAATTGCTCATCGAGCGCGAGAACCGACTTCTCAAGTCCCTTGCTCGCAGGCTGCGCCCGGCGCGGAAACTGCCTGTGGAAAAGGCCGCGAAGCTGGTGGACAAGGTCCAGGACCACATGATTTCCTGCGCGTGGGCGCATATCGATCGCATGATTTTGGAAGCGTTCTTTGAAGCTGAATCCACACTCACAGATGAGCGCTCTCAAGAGGTGCTCGAGCAGGTTCGTGATGTGTTCTTCCTGTCGGTGGTCTGCGATAACGCCGGCTGGTTCTTGGAGCAGTCGCTGCTCACCGGTACTCGCACCAAGGGCGCGCGGGCGGGCTTGGCCGATCTTGTTGATTCTCTTGGCCCCTGGTCTGAGGTGCTTGTCGACGCCTTTGGCACCCCCAGCACGATGCTGGATATCCCAATGATGGAGCCTTACGACGCGATGACACCGAAAGCTAAGGCAAACCCGGCTAGTTAGCGGGTTGGCCGGTTGGCCGCTGTGGTGGCTGCTGTGGCGGTGACTGGTGTGAGGTAGCTACGGCCTGGATGAGCAGGTTGGCTACTGCGCCAAGAAACCTTCCAGCCCAGCCACAGTGGCCTCTGCCAAGCGCTGACGGCCTTCGTTGGAGGTCAAGAGGGCAATGTCGCTGCTATCACGCATGTTGCCGTATTCGACCAGTGCCTTTGACTTCGTCGATAGGTTGAGTCCGGTGAGGTCTGCGCGTGGATTCAGTCCTTCGCTGCCGAGATAGTTGGATGGAGCAAAACCGGCTGCGACGAAAGCATCGCGCAGGGCGGTTGCCAGCGCGGTAGATCCCTGCTCGTCATTATTGGCGAGCGGCTGCGAAATCGCAGACACATGGAATCCACGGTTGCCCTCTCCAGCGCCGTCAGCGTGGAGACTCACCACGGCATCGGCGTTGGAGGCATTTTCCTTCTCTGCACGGGCATCGATGCAATCTGCACGACCGGTGTCATCCTCGCGGCTGAGCAGCACCTGAGCACCGCGCTGTTCGAGCAGCTGCTTGATTTCCTGCGCCATCAGCCAATTGAACTCGTGCTCCGGGAAGCCGTCGTTGGAAGCGGTACCGGAGGTATTACATGGCTTCTGGCCACCGCGGCCGTCAGTGACCATCAAGTCGGCAGGTGGTGGGGTGCCGGCGTGTCCCGGATCGAGGTAGATGACCTTGCCAGCTACAGCGCTGGAACCGTCGGCACGCGAAGTAGCGCGATTAGCTTGCTGTTGTGGTGCATCGCCCGGAGCGACCGCGTCGGGGTTAGCAGAATCAGACATTGCAGACTCCTCATTCGGCGGAGTGGGATTCGGCATCTGCATGGCCTCTTCTTCAGCTGCCAACGACGTTTGCGTTTCCGTAGACGCAGCCTGCTGAGCGCTTCCTGCGTTGGAAGCCTCCGTGTCGATGGTGCAAGCTACAAGACCGGCTGGCAAGATTGCCGCAGCCACCAAAGCCACAGCTAGTCGTCTTGCTAATCGCTGCACTGCTAGTCCCTGGTGTCCGGGCTGCCGCATAGTGCGTTCTCCTAGTTTCCGCATACCTGCCATGTGTTGAATAACAGTAGCAAACACTCGATTGAGAGTCGCCGTCTCCGAGATTTCCTCCCCCTTCGTTTCGGGGAATCACCGCACGTCGGGACGTGTGCAGGATTTTTCAGCACTTATCACCGAGGGGTTTAGTGATTCCCCTTCGCCTGTGCTGCCAAACCCGTAAGCATTAAGTCCACAAGCTTTTCTTGCACACCGGGAAAGTACTGCTCGACCGCTGCAGAGTTAGGAAGGGGACGCGACACCACAGCGAGCCCAAGGTGGAAATCAATCGGTGCAACGCCCTCCGGGCATAGCCCAGCTGCTTTTGCCTTATCCAGCAGTCGCGTATAGCTCTGACGCAACTCCGTCATTCGCTTTTCGATAATGCCATCAATCTTTTTCGCCTCGCTCCCCAAACTGGTACTGAAATCGCTGAATAATGCCTGGGCAAGTGCCGCAACACTTAATTCCGCGATCGCGTGGACTGCTTCGTGCCAAGCGCCGTCCGGATCGTCGTCAAACTGAGCTACGGCTGCCTCAGTAATCCTGTCGATATCAGCTGCAACACGAGCACCGACTGCGCCGAGAAGCTCAATCCTGCTGGGAAAGTGCCTGCTTACCGTAGCTACACCGGCACCGGCCTCCCTGGCAATCGCACGCATGGATACACCGGCTCCTTGCTCTATCAAGAGTTTTCGCGCTGCTTCCACGATGGCATCACTGTTCATCACTGCATCTTGTCTCACACTTGCATCCTAACAAACGGAACACTATGCTCCACTTTGTAAGTGAAACACTCTGCTCTAGTTAGGAGATAGGCCATGTCAACAGCTACGACTGAGACGAAAAAAGCCTCACCCGCCCCCAAAGCAGTAGCCGTGATCTTCGGTATTCCGCTCGTCATCGGGCTCATGCTCTTCGCGTTCCTGGCACCGACATTTGCCTCCGGCCCGAAGGATGTCCCCATTGCGCTGACTGCCCCCGCCCCAATGTCCGAACAAATCACCCAAGCCATCGAGCACAAAGCTGGCGACAATGCTCCTGACATCCAGGTGATGGACACTCCTGATGCCGTACGCGAGTCAATCCTCAATCGCGAAACTGTTGGCGGCATCGTCATTTCCCCGACGGGCGCTACCGCCTACACCGCTTCAGGCAACGGCGCACCTTACTCGCAGCTTATCGACGGCATTGCGACGACCCTCGAGTCTCAAAACATCCCTGTAGAGCGGGAGGATTTGGCTCCAACCACCCAGGATGACCCACAAGCTTCCGGTGTCGCGCTCCTCGGCTTGCCGCTGGCTTTCGGCGGTATCATTTCAGCAGTTATAGCCACCTTCCTTTTCCGCGGTAAGAAGTGGACGAAACTGAGCGTCCTCACTGGCATCGCAGTCTTCGGGGCTCTCGTGGCAACGTGGATGCTCCACTCTGTCTACGGCACGCTTTCGGGCAGCTTCGGCATGGAATGGCTGGCAATTTCTCTGGGAATCCTGGCTACCTCAATGCTTACCGCCGGGCTCGCGGCCATTATTGGCACTCCCGGTGTGGGCATCGGCGCCATTTTGACGATTTTCTTGGCGAACCCGCTCTCTGGACTGTCCACCGGCCCCTGGCTGCTTCCGGCCGGTTGGTCCACCCTTGGCCAGTGGATGCCCATTGGGGCGACTGGCTACCTAGTCAGGTCACTGTCATTTTTCGATGGCAACGGTGCTGGGGCAGCGTGGTGGGTTCTCATCGTCTGGGTTGCCGCTGGATTTGCTCTACTCATGTTTGATCGTTCCAAAAAATAAAAAACGGGACCCCTTTAAAAGGATCCCGTTTCACACCGAGCCGCCTGCGAGAATCGAACTCGCGACCTTCTCATTACGAGTGAGACGCTCTACCGACTGAGCTAAGGCGGCACGCACATTGCGCCGAGCTTTCAAGCAAGCAGAAATAACCCTGCACAAAATGTACAAGCGGTAATACTACTGCACTGCCCCCATCGCTACCAAAATGGAGCCTACAGGCCGCTAAATTGGGAGCTTCTCCCGGATTACCTGCGGCCAACCTGCCCTGCAATCTGCAATTTAGCCATCAATTCATCCATCAAGACCGTCAACTTCACTGCAGTCACGAGCATGCCGCGCACCTCGGTGACAGCATCAATGGAGGCCAGTATCGCCTCTGGCGGAAGGCGTCGGGCTAGCTCCGTGGCTGTCCGGCGACGGTCTGGATTTATGAGGTAGACGGAGCCATCCCCAAACTCGGAATCAGCGGCAGAGCTCAAATCCCCCGAAGCAGTCCCACCAGCACGTTCAGCCCCAAACGCCAGCACCAAAGCATCACGGTAAAGCCCCATAATGTCGGTCAACGATAGGTCAATCAGATCCGACTCCGCACGCCTACGCCGACGCTTCTGATTATCCTCCAGGTCCTTAATCACACCTTTAGAGCCGCGCAGTGCCGCCTGCGCACCCTTTCCAGACGCCCCGACGCCCAGCGAACGCTCGAGGTTCTCCAGCTCCTCAGCCTCCAGTGGCTCCATCCGCCGCTTCACCTCGCCAGCCACTTCGTTGGCTAGCTCTCGCGCCGCCAAATACGACTTCGCCGGGTCGAACACGGCCTCCACGAAATCCAGAGCCTTGCCCCGCCAGGCACGCGAGCCCTCATCGGAGACAAAGCCACGCGCACGCCCAATGTGACCATTGGACACCATCGCGGCCCAGACCGCTTGCTCGTCGGTAAGCTCTGGCCGCTCGGCGCGCAGGAGGTTTGTGACGTCGTCGATATGCGGCGTCGGCACATAGACATGGCGGCAGCGCGAACGGAGCGTAACGGAGAAATCCTCCGCGTTCGTCGTTGGTGCGCACATGATGATGACGGTGCGCAGAGGCGGCTCTTCCACCACCTTGAGCAGCGCATTTGAGGCGGATTCGTTGAGCCGGTCGGCGTCTTCGATGATCAGCACGCGGCAATCCGCCGTCGTGGGCATCTTGTAAGCCCAGGGCCGCAGCTCGTCCCTCACCGTCGCCACCGAGATAATGGTTCCCTCCGGGCGCACGATTTTGATGTCGCCATGCGTTCCCGCCAGCGCCGTCCGGCAGCCCTCGCACTCGCCGCATCCGGGGTTGTCATGCCGCGTGCACAGCAGTGTCGCCGCAAACGCCGTCGCCGTCACCGACCGCCCCGACCCCGCAGGGCCAGTGAACAGCCAGGCGTGCGTCATGTCCGAGTCGCGTGGCACATCGCTTAACGACGACCCCGCGTCCCCACCTTCCGGCGAAACCTCCGCCCCATCGCCTGCCAGCGGTTGACCATTGGCAAAGCGATAATGCGCAGCGCGCACAGCAGCCTGCAGTCGCTGGCGAACCCCACCGGTTTCGGGCATACGAGAAAACACGCTGCGCTCTGTCATGGGCTCTGTCATGGCCACAACTCTAGCGCGCCCCACAAGACTCTTGTGAGGTAACTACTCCCTGCAATCCGGGGTTGCCACTAAGGTAGTAGTCATGCAACGGCTCTGGCGAAATCTGAAATGGCTAAGCGGGACAATGTGGCCTGCTTATGCCTCATTTATCTTCGTCTGCAACCTTGTCGGAGCCATGATTGTCGGCTTGTTCCTCGGCATGCTGTTGCCACTGAACCAAGAAACTCACTTGCCACGGTTGGCTAATGGTGTCATTTATGCCCTGGCTGGGTACCTGGTTCTGGCGATTATCGCGGGTATCGGCACTACCTGGATCCTGTTCAAACCGCTGGTGAAGTGGCAGCGTCATCCGGATATGCACGATCCGCGGCGGGTGCGATATCTGGTCATGCGCGTGCCCGTCTACCAGGCACTTTTGGGTACCGTCATCTGGTCTTTGGGCGTGATTGTCTTCAGCGGAGTCGCGTTCGCCTATGACAGCAAGATTGGCATGATGGTGCTGCTCACCTCGGTACTCGGTGGCGCAATGGTGGCGCTGTTGACCTATCTGATTGCGGAGCGCATGGTGCGTCCGGTTGCTGTGGAGGCGCTGGCGCGTAGGGCTCCGGATTCCTCGCTGGAGCCACCGATTGGTCACCGCCTGCGCCAGACATGGGTGTTGACCAGTGGTGTTCCAGTGGTGGCAATCCTGCTTGTGCTGATTGGTCAGCGCCGTGGCCTATTCACAGATGATGCGGCAGATTTGCTGCCCACCATCACCGCGCTGGCAATTCTGGCTCTGATTACCGGCTATTTCGGCACGATGCTGGCCAGCATGTCCATCGTTGACCCGATTCGGGATCTCACGGGCGCAATTAACAAGGTCCGCCAGGGCCAGGTGGATACGCGCGTGCCTATTTACGACGGCTCCGAGATGGGCGTTCTCCAGGCAGGCTTCAATGAAATGATGCGCGGCTTGCAGGAGCGTCAGCGGGTGCGTGACCTCTTCGGCCGCTACGTCGGCTCTGAAGTCGCTCGTAAGGCCCTGGAAGAAAAGCCGACTCTAGGCGGCGAGAATCGCCTCGTCGCAGTGCTATTCGTGGACGTGATTGGTTCAACCAACTTCGCGGAGAAGAACTCGCCAGAGGTCGTTGTCCGCGAACTCAATGCCTTCTTCGACCACGTTGTTGACTGTGTGCACCGCAATAAGGGCATTATCAACAAGTTCCAGGGTGACGCAGCTCTGGCTGTCTTCGGCGCTCCCCTGCCCCTCGACGACACGGCTGGTCACGCCCTCACCGCAGCCCGTGAACTGCGCGAGGAACTGCTCGATCTCCAACTCAGCGCTGGCATTGGCGTCTCCGCCGGTCATGTCGTCGCCGGCCACATCGGTGCTCGTGACCGTTTTGAATACACGGTTATTGGTGACGCGGTTAACCAGGCTGCCCGTCTGACTGAGTTGGCTAAGGACACCCCGGGCCGCGTGCTCGCTACAGCTTCCACTATCCGCCTGGCCAACGAGGACGAGCAGGCTCGCTGGACCACTCTGAAGTCTGTGGAGCTGCGCGGCCGTACGCACATGACGCAGCTTGCGCGCCCGGTGCGCCCGACGCTTGCCGACGAGGCCTAGGGGGCAGCGGACTCGTCGGTCTCGCCAACCTGCGTACCCTCCCACAAATCCTTTACGTTGGAGGAATGACTGACAGCCGCTCCAGCTCTAGCACCAACCCCAGACCTCGCATGCTCGTCCCCGACGCTGCGCGCGGATTCGCTCTTCTCGGCATCGCTATCGCGAACATTGCCACTGCCTGGCTGGTTGCAAGCCCCGAGCTGCCCGGAGCATTCTTCGGCGGCGTCATAAACGACAGCATCGCCGACAAAGCCACCGTGCTTTTTACCGCTGTGACCGCACACAATCGCGGGCTGCCGATGTTCGCAACGCTGCTCGGCTTCGGTGTGGGACTCATCGTCCGCAGTTTGGCCAGGAGAAACTTTCCACGGTCGCGGGCGCGAGTGGTCGTCGTAAAGCGTTATGCGTTCCTGGGGCTGTTCGGCATCGCGCACATGCTGTTTCTGTTCTTTGGCGACATCATGTTTCTCTATGGCATCTGCGGCATCATCCTGGGGCTGCTTATGGGGCTTAGCAACAAAGTGCTGACGATTCTCGCGTGGATTGCGTTGACAATTAATGCGGTATTGAGCCTGCTGTTTTTGGTTTTCACAATTGTGATGCCCGACGTCGGGTTGGACGGTTCCGACATGACCGAGCTCGTCAACGGCGGCGCGATTGAAGCGAGTTACCTGGATATGCTCGCCGCGAATCTCCAGGTCCTGACAATGAGCATCACTACCCTGCCGCTGCAGCTGTTCCTCTACCTGCCGGTGATGATGATTGGCTTCGTGTGGGCTCGCAAGGGCGTGCTTGACGACGTCGACGCGCACCGCCCCCTGCTTATTCGGTGGCTCGTGGTGGCTGTGGTCGTGGCTTTCGGTGTCGGTATCCCTATGGGGCTGACCGCGATTGGTGTTCTTCCAGCCGGACAGCACATGGCCTTCCTAGTCATCAATAGCTTTGCCGGAGCCTTTACCGGTCCTGGCATCTTAGCCGGGCTGGCGTTAGCGCTGCAGCCGCTCCAGCGGCGCCTGAACGAGGACGCCGCTGTGCCTGGTTGGCTGGTGCCGATTGTGGCGCTCGGCAAGCGTTCAATGACGGGCTACCTGATGCAGTCGGTGATCTTCTTTGTGCTGGTGTACCCGTTTATGCTGGACATCCCGCGAGACATGGGCGCGTTCGTGCAAACCCTCATCGCTGTAGGCGTCTGGTTGGTGACCCTGTTGGCCGCGTGGGCGATGGAGCGACGCGGGATGCAGGGACCGTTTGAGAAGGTGCATCGGCGGCTGTCGTACGGGCCGACGATGCGTGCGGAGTTGGCCGGGTTCGGTGGCCCCAAGACTGCTCCGCGAGGGGCACTGGTCTCAGCGGGTGCGCCGGGTGCGCCGGGTGCGGCGGACGCGGCGGGCGCTTAAGGCGCGGCGGCAGCTTAAGTGCTCTGCACCCAGTTAGCCCCTGCCGCGGCTAACGGTCAATGCGCTACTTGCCCTTACGCGTTGCCTTCACCACTCGCTTGGTGGTGCGCTTGACCGTCTTCTTAGCGGTCTTTTTTGAGGTCTTCTTCGCAGCCTTCTTCGTGGTCTTGCGAGTCGACTTCTTCGCAGCCTTCTTAGTGCCACCGTTTGCGGCTTCCTTCGCGCGGCGCTCAGACAGCAGCTCGCAGGCGCGGGCATCGGTCAGAGTCTCAGGCGTATCCCCCTTGCGCAGCGAAGCATTGGTGACGCCATCGGTGACGTACGGACCGAAGCGGCCATCCTTCACCGACATCGGGCGACCGGAGACATCGTTGTCGCCCAGCTGCTTCAGCGGCGGCTTCGCAGCAGCGCGACCGCGGCGCTTCGGCTCAGCGTAGATACGACGAGCCTCGTCTAATGTCACGGTGAAAATCTGCTCTTCGTTAGCCAGTGAACGCGAGTCCGTGCCCTTCTTCAGGTACGGGCCGTAACGGCCATTCTGAGCAGTAATAACCTCGTTATCGACCGGGTCGACACCGACCTCACGCGGCAGGCTCATCAGCTTCAGAGCCTCTTCCAACGTGACAGTCGACGGCTCCATGGAGGAAAACAGCGAGGCCGTCTTCGGCTTCAGAGTTTCCTCGATGATTTCCGCGGTGCGCTTTTCCTTCTGCTTGGCAGCGGTCTTGGTTTCCCAGTTCTTCTTTCGCTTGCCCTCCGCAGCGCGCTGAGCGTCCTCTTCGGCGCGCTCAGCTGCGATGATCTCCTCAGCCTTGGCTACGACACCTTCACGCTCTTCATCGGTGACCAGCTCGGTGACGTAGGGACCGTAGCGACCATCACGAGCCACAATCATGCGACCATTGGCCGGGTTAATGCCCAGCTCACGGCCGCCCTGCGGCATCGCCAGCAGCTTCTCGGCGGCGGCCAGATCCAGCTCGTCCGGAGTCATGGCCTCCGGGATGTTGGCGCGCTGCACCTCGTCGGCACCGTTTTCACCGGTACCCGGGCGAGTGCGCTCCAGGTACGGCCCATAGCGGCCAACGCGAACGATGATTGGGTTACCCTCGGCATCGTCGAAAAGGTGGAGAGAATTGACCTTCCGAGCATCAATCGATTCCAGGTTCACGTCGATGATGTTCTTCAGGCCACCGTGGGTCGCAATGGCGTCGGCTCCCTTGTGGCGGTGATCCTTGTCATCACCGAAGTAGAAACCGGTCAGCCAGGTCGTGCGATCCTTATTGCCCGCAGCAATGCCGTCGAGCTCATCCTCCAGCTCGGAGGTGAAGTCGTAGTTGACCAGATCGGAGAACGCTTCCTCCATCAGCCCCACCACGGCAAAGGCCACCCACGAGGGCACCAGTGCGTTACCGCGAGGGTAGACGTAGCCGCGATCCTGAATGGTCTTGATAATCGACGCGTATGTCGACGGACGACCAATTCCCAAGTCCTCCATCTTCTTCACCAAGCTGGCCTCGGTGAAGCGCGCAGGCGGGTTGGTGGAGTGGCTGTCGGCACTGAAGTCCGTGGCCGTCAGGCCCTGGCCTTCAGTCAACTGTGGCAGACGCTTCTCAGCGTTGTCGGCGACCTTGCGGCCGTCGGAAAGCGCGGAGACCTCAACGTATGCCTTGAGGAAGCCCGGGAAACGAATCGTGCGTCCGGTGGAGGCGAACTCGACGGCGTGCGTGTCGGTGGCACCGGCGATAGTGACCTTCATGGACGTGCCGCGTGCGTCGGCCATCTGCGAGGCGACGGTGCGCTGCCAGATCAGTTCGTAGAGTTTGAACTCCTCGGCATCCAGTGAGCCAGCCAGCTGACCTGGCGTTGCGAACGTCTCGCCAGCCGGACGAATCGCCTCGTGCGCCTCCTGCGAGTTCTTCACCTTGCGCGAGTACTGGCGCGGCGCATCGGCGACGTATTCCGAGCCGTAGAGCTCCAGCGCCTGCTTACGCGCGGCGTCGATGCCGGCCTTGGACAGCGTCGTGGAGTCGGTACGCATGTAGGTAATGTGACCGTTTTCGTACAGACGCTGCGCCACACGCATCGTGCGCTCAGAGGTGTAATGCAGCTTTCGGCCCGCCTCCTGCTGCAGCGTGGACGTCATAAACGGCGGGTACGGCCGGCGGGTGTACGGCTTCTCCTCCACCGACGCGACCTTGAGCTCAGAGCCCGCGAGGTCCGCCGCCAGAGTTTCGGCGAGCTGCTTATCGACGACCCGAATGCCCTCAGACTTCTTCAGCTGGCCACGGTCATCGAAGTCCCGGCCCTGCGCTACGCGCTGACCATCAACGCTGGTCAGGGTTGCGACAAATTCCTTCGGCTGGTTGGCATCAGCAGAAGCCGAACCGGTGTCCAAAGTTGCGGCGACATCCCAGTACTCAGCGGAGATAAACGCCATGCGCTCGCGCTCACGCTCGACGATGACCCGCGTTGCCACCGACTGCACACGACCTGCCGACAGGCGCGGCATGACCTTCTTCCACAGCACCGGGGAGACCTCGTAGCCGTAAAGACGGTCGAGGATACGGCGACCTTCCTGGGCATCAACCAGGTTCTGGTCCAGCTCACGAGTGTTGGCCGCGGCCTCCAAGATGGCCTGCTTGGTGATCTCATGGAACACCATGCGGCGCACCGGCACCTTGGGCTTCAGAACCTCCAGCAAGTGCCAGGCAATAGCCTCGCCCTCACGGTCGGGGTCAGTTGCGAGATAGAGTTCGTCGACTTCCTTGAGCTTGGCCTTCAGGTCAGCGACTTTCTTCTTCTTATCAGCGCTGACGACATACAACGGAGCGAATCCGTTGTCGACATTCACACCCAGACGAGCCCAGGGCTCCTTCTTGTAACGAGCCGGAACGTCGGCTGCGCCACGGGGCAAGTCGCGAATGTGGCCCACCGACGCCTCCACGATGTAATCATCGCCGAGATACGGCTGAATCTTGCGAGCTTTCGTCGCCGACTCGACAATTACAAGGCGCTTGAGGCCGTCTGAATTCGCCATAGAAGTTTTTCTATCCTGCAACGTTGAATGTTTTTGACTGTTTAGATTCTTGTTTTCGTTTAAATCTTGGGGTTCTTGGCCGGACTCTGGCTGGGCTTCAGCTGTGAGAGGCCCGCAATCGGTTCCAACCGGTTCCGATCAGTGCAAATCAGTTCCCGGCCGCGTTCTCCCCGGAAGATTATCTGGAAAGAATATGAAGAATATAAGGAATACCGTACACACAATCTAGTTTGTCGCGTGGATTCCTCAAGTATCGGGCGGATTTTGGGTGTGACTGAAGGGGCTGCTGTGGGGGATCCCCGGTGGCCGGCAGTTGCCGACCCGACGACTGCTGTGCGGCTGGCCATGATCATCCCCGTGGCTGTCAGTGGCTGGTCACAACAGGCCGCAGCGGGCGCAGCCGCCGCAGCGGCCGCGTGATCGCGGGCTGCAAATGTGAAACTGTATGAGTTTATGACACTTTCAAGCCATTTTTCGGGCCATTTTTGTCATAAACGTAGTCAGTAACTCGGATTGACCCACTGCCCCCAGAAATGCAAAAATCCCGGGTTAAACGACAGAAAGTGTGTCTGGATTCGGTGATTTGTAGTGGTTGACCTCTAGGTTTCAGAGAAATATATGCTCCGGGAGCATATATTTGGCTCCGGGACGGTAAATCCGCGGTGTGGCAGCAGTGATGTGCTACACGCGGCGTGGTGTGGTGTCGCAATGTCAAAGAACCAACCACGCTGCCACTGCGGCGATGAGATGAAACGCAACGGCACTACCAGCAAAGGAACTACGAGGTGGCGATGCAAACACTGCGGCGCGTCGAGTGTGAAGCGCCGCAGCGACATCACCAATTCCACGGTTTTTGCCGCCTTCATTGACCACCTGACCACTGGCGCCAGCCTCGATACCGTTGCCAGTCGTGTGGGATGCTCACCGCGCACACTGCAACGCCGCTTCGAACCCTTCTGGCTCGTTGACGTACCAGATCCCACCATCGGACATATCGGGCGGGTTTACGACCAGGTGTTTCTAGACGGCACATATACCGCCGGCGGCTGTTTGATCATTGCCGCAACTATCGACCATGTCATCGCCTGGCACTGGTGCAAACACGAAACCACGCGCGACTACCAACGACTTCTCGAGCGCATCGAAGCCCCACTTATCGCCGTTATCGATGGCGGCCAGGGAGCGTTTAGCGCGATCAAAAAGTGCTGGCCCACCACGAAAATCCAGCGTTGCCTCGTCCACGCCCAACGCGTTGTACGCCGCTACACCACCTCACGGCCCCGGACTGATGCCGGGCGCACCATCTACCGACTGGCGCTGAAACTGACCCGGATCACCACCCTGGACCAAGCAGCAGCATGGGGTGCACAACTGCACGAATTCTCCACGATCTACCGTTCCTGGATGGACGAGAAAACCACGGTCAAAGACCCTAAAACAGGTACATGGACCCGCACGTGGACACATCACAACGTGCGCAAGGCCTACAACAGCCTCAACCACCTCTGGCGCTCCGAACTGCTGTTTGTCTACCTCACCCCACCAGAAGGTGTGCTGGAGAAAAACCGGATTAAATCCACCACCAACAGCCTTGAAGGCGGCATCAACTCCCAGATCAAACTACTTGCCAGAACACACCGCGGCAGATCAGGCGAACGACAACGCCGAATGCTGGATTGGTGGCTCTACTTAAAAACCGAACTGCCCGACGATCCAGCACGAATCGCCAGGCAGTCCAACTGGGGCCAGGACCAACTCGCCAAAGTTTCCACCCTGACCCAACACGAGAACCAAGCCGACCACGAAACAGGACGACCAGCCCTCTACGACAACGCTATCGACACCGACTACACCCACTCAATCGGCATCCAGAAAGGCCAAATCTAACCCCCGCGCGACACGCCGAGCCAGACACACATTTTGTCGTTTAACCCAAAATCCCACGCAGAAATTACTTTCCGCGTGGGAGAATCAAGGCTTACCCCATGAACACAACATGGGCCTTGAAAAGCCAAAAATTCCGCGAACCAAACTGAACAAACGCCCAGTTCACCCCGGAAACGGTTGACTTACAGAGGCTTCACGTCCAGAGCCTGCGGACCCTTCTGGCCCTCACCAATCTCAAACTCGACTGCCTGGTTCTCTTCCAGCGTCTTGAAACCAGTGCCCTGGATCTCGGAGTAGTGAACGAACACGTCGTTGCCACCGTCAGCTGGGGCGATAAACCCGAAGCCCTTCTCCGAGTTGAACCACTTCACAGTACCCTGTGCCATTACAAAACTTCCCAACTTCAGGATTCGATAAAACAAGTATTCGCCACGCACATCCGGCCACACACGATGGGGTAAACACGGCCAAAGCACCCTTTCGCCTCGTGCGAGTTTTTGCTGGGTGCCCGTTGGCGGGCGATACACTCAAAAAGTCTGCCACGTTTGGGGCGCGAGCGCCGATTAGGAACAGCTTCTTGCCACCCCCGTAAACCCGTGTTCGGAGTCCGGAGAAACTGGGGTGTCGAATAGCGAGAATGTGGCTGATAGGAAGCGTCGTCAAACATATGAAGTGCGCGTTTACAGGAAAGGGTGGTGTCGGTGGAGTCGTTTGGGCGGGAGCTGCTGGGGCCGGTTATTCGTGCGCATCCGCGGGCGACGGTGACGCACATTGCGGATCTTCCTGCGCGTGCTGGCGTGACCGCGCCTTGGCCTGAGTGGGTGCCAAGTTGGCTGAAAGAAGTGCTGGTAGATCGCGGAATTGAAAACCTGTGGACTCATCAGGCGACAACCGCGAACCTCGCCCGCGAGGGCGTGCACTGCGTCGTCGCGACGGGCACGGCGTCGGGTAAATCGCTCGGCTACCTGCTGCCCGTGCTCACAGAACTGTCCGCCACCCCCGCGGCCACCGCGCTGTACCTCTCTCCGACCAAGGCGCTGGGCGCCGATCAGCTGGACACTGCACGCGCGATGGCACCGGCGTCACTGAGTTCGCTGATTTCGCTTTACGACGGCGACACCCCACAAGACGCCCGGCGCGCCATCCGCGACCACGCCCGTTGGGTGTTTACCAACCCCGATATGCTGCATGTTTCGGTGCTCGGCAACCATGTTCGGTGGACGCGGATGCTGCGCAACCTGCGCTATATCGTCGTCGACGAATGCCATGCCTATCGAGGCGTGTTCGGCGCCAACGTCTCTCAGATTTTGCGTCGCCTCCTGCGGCTATCCCGCGAGTACGGTGCCTCGCCGACCGTGATTTTTGCCTCTGCGACGACCAACGACCCCGCTGACCAGGCTCGTCGCCTCATCGGCGAGCCTGTCGAGGCCATCACCGAAGACGGCGCCCCGGTCGGCGAGCGAACTATCGCCCTGTGGGAACCCGGCCTGCTCCCCGACCTCCAAGGCGAGAACGGCGCACCCGTGCGCCGCCCCGCCCCGACCGAGGCCGCGGATATCATGGCCGACCTGCTTGTCGAGGGCGCCCGCACCCTGACCTTCACCCGTTCGCGAAGCAGTGCTGAGAAGGTAGCGCTCGGCGTGCGCGAGCGCCTGGAGAAGCGTCGCCGCAGCGATATCGCTGAGCGCATCGAATCTTACCGCGCCGGCTACCTAGCCGAAGAACGCCGCGACATCGAGCGCATGCTCGATGATGGCACTCTGCTAGGTGTGGCCACCACCAATGCATTGGAGCTGGGCATTGACGTCGGCGGCCTCGACGCGGTGGTACAGGCCGGTTTCCCGGGCACGGTCGCTTCGTTCTGGCAGCAGGCCGGCCGCGCGGGCCGTCGTGGCCAGGGAGCGCTGGTGGTGTTGGTGGCTCGCGATGACCCCATGGACACTTACTTGGTCCACAACCCGTCCGCACTGCTGGGCAGGCCGGTGGAAAAGACCGTCTTCGATCCCCGCAACCCACATGTGGTGTGGTCACACCTCTACTGCGCGGCTGTGGAGAAACCCGTCACCACCAGCCAGCTTCAGACATGGGGAACCCTACCCGTAGCCGAAGACATGGTGTCCGCAGGCTGGTTGCGCAAGCGCACCTGGGAAGGACAAGAACCCGTCTACTACCCGACCGACCGCGATGAGGGACCGCGCATTGCCACTGCCCACGATGCCGTGAACGTCCGTGGCGGCGATGGTCAGGAAGTGGCTATCGTCGACCAGACCGATGGCCGACTGCTTGGCACCATCGATCTTGGCCGTGCGATGCAGCAGGTCCACGACGGTGCCGTCTACTTGCACCGCGGCGAGTCCTACCTTGTCGACCAGCTGGACTTCGACAGCCTCGTCGCCCTGGTCCACCCCGAGCAGCCACGCTATTCCACCAGCTCGCGCATGGACACCACCATCCGCATCCTCGATGTTGACGATATGCGCCACTACCAGGGCTTACAGGTCGCCTCCTGCCAGGTCGAGGTCTTTCACCAGGTCACCTCCTATCTTCGTCGCCTGGATACCGGCGAGATTCTCGACAGTGTTGAACTTGACTACCCTCCGCAGCGCTTGGTCACGCGCGCCGTGGCCTACACAATGCCCGAGTCCACCCTGCGCTCGTGGGGTGTGGGCTCCGACATCGCGCCGGGGGCTCTCCACGCGGCGGAACACGCAGCTATCGGCATGCTGCCGCTGATTGCCACCTGCGACCGCTGGGACATCGGCGGTGTTTCCACGGTCATGCACGCCGATACCCAGCAGCCCACCGTTTTTGTTTACGACGGGCACCCTGGTGGTGCGGGCTTTGCTGATCGTGGCTACGAGGCCTTCGCTCGGTGGATTCGCGCGACCCGCGATGCCGTCGCCGCCTGCGAGTGCGAATCCGGCTGCCCATCGTGCATCCAGTCGCCCAAGTGCGGCAATGGCAACGATCCGTTGGACAAGGCCGGCGCAATCAAGGTGCTCAGTGGGGTGTCGCGCGCGCTTAACGACGGCCAGTAGCAGCATCCTCCACCGCTACCGGCCCTGCTCTGGACGTGGCTTTTCTCTCCTTTCGTTGGACGCTGACCTGCACATCCTCCCCATCAATCTCACAGGTCACAAGGCGTGCGTGGTTAGCTTTTGCGATTGACCCCGCAGCTTTGCAGGCGTCGTCGCTCTCTTGCGCAGCCACGGCGCCGGCCACCGCGGCCAGGTCCGCTGCTACCGCTGCCTGCCGAACCTGCACCACCCTCACCCCGGCCGTAACTCCGACCAAAGTCAGAACGACGAAAGCGGCGATGAACAGTGCGGCTGCGACTGTGGTGGAACCTTCTTCTTCGCGGAGAAGGCGGGCTGTCACGTTTCTCATGACGATGCCGCTCTCTCCCGCAGTGCAACCGCGCGTGCTTCCAGCGAAAATGGCCCCGCTGAGCGCCGAATGGTCACGCGCACGGTACCGGAGGTTTCCGATATCGCGACCTGCCCATCCGCGTCGGCGCGGAGCTCGGCTACTGTCTCCGCATCGCCCCGTGCCTCAGCCCGTGCGATGGCTCCGGCTGCGTCGGTAAGCCCTAGGTACATTGCGATGGTGACCAGCCCGGACAGAGCCGTGGCCATGACCGTGACCAGTGCCGCGAGACCGAAAGCGGTTTCTACCGTGGTTTGGCCTTCGTCGCCGACGCACAGGCGATGAAGCGTAGAGCGGATGCGGCTAGACATCGGTGTTGAGCGCCCTTTCGATGATGTCGGTGAGCGCCTGGGTGATATCGCCGCCGGTCACGACGGTGTAGAGCAGGGCTCCGAAAGCGGCGGCCGCAATAGTTCCGAGAGCATATTCCACGGTTGACATGCCATTTTCCTCAGTTGCCAGAGCACGCAGGCGTTTGTGCAAATACGAGCGCAGCTGGGACTGTGCAGTGGTCAATGGATTGGTTGGAAGGCTAGTTGGACGGTTGGCCGGACGGCTGGAGTTTTGAGTGGTCATGAGTGTCTCCCCCTATGTGGAAGTCGAGTGATAGGTCAGTTGTGAGATGTGATGTGCATTGACGCGCGTTGACCCGCGCTGACGCATGGTGGATTGCGGAGTGGCCGGCGGCCCACGCGCACAAACGAGATCGCAATCGAAAGCGCAACCAACTCTGCGTCTGGCGCGTGCCAGCGCGCGAGGCTGGGCGCAGAGGTGTCCAAGCATCATCACGGCATCAGCCCTGCAAACATTTCGTCGGCAAGCCCGGCGATGGTGGGCACCAAACCCAGCACCACAAACGCGGGTAGAAAGCACAACGCCAGCGGCCCGGCGATGAGGACACCGGCCTTTTCGGCGACGGCTTGCGCCGCGTCGTGCGCTTGGCTGCGGTACGTGGCAGCGGTGTCCTCCATTGCCTGCGCCAGGCCGGTGCCGGATTCGCTTGCGCGACGCCCAGCAGTCGCCAGGGGCACGAGCGCGGGTGTGGCAGCAAGGCTCTCCCAAGCGGAGTGCGCGCCCACAGACAACCTGGCGGAACACTGTCGAAGTGGCTCGGCCAACTCCGGGTTTGCGCCATCGGCAGCTGCGGCCATGGCCTGCGCCAATGGCATACCAGAGCTCAAACAAGCGCCGATGATGTCGAGGGCCGCCGCGGCATCGAGAAGCACAGCCGGGCTGAGGCGCTCCCCGCCAATGACAGTTCGCACACGTTCCCGCACCTGTGCGACAATCCGCGACACCCGACTGGTCACCTGCCTCCACACGCCTCCTCGCGTACGAGCATCCGACTCCGCTACCAATTCGGGCAGTCGGCTGCGGACGGGATTGAACGTCGGCAAGCAGAGGTAGACGGCGATGAGAAGTGCGGCAGCGATCATTGTCCGGCCTCCGCACGATCGATGATGGCGACGGCCCATTCAATGCCCGCGCACACCAGCCCGACACCAATGACCAGCACAATTCCTCCAATACCGCGACTGAGGAACTCGAAGGGGGACGCTCCGAAAGCTTGCCCCATAATCAGCCCGAAGACTGGGAGCGAAGCCAAAATGGCAATCGTCATGCGTGGTCCCGCCAGCGCAGCAGACGTCTGTGAGCGATGCGCCTGACGAGCCTGCAGATCACCCCGCGCGCAGTCCAGTAACCCGGCCAAACTCAGACCATGTTGCTGCGCCACCGTCCACATACGCCCAATCCGACGCAGTTGTTCCGAAGACTCTTCGGTCTCCCACGGGTCGGCGAAGTTCGCACGGTGTGCCGCGTGCGCAAGATGATCGGCCAACACAGTCATGTCCTCTGCCCTGCGCAATTCCGCTGCTGCCGCGTTGAGCGCTCTTGAGGCCGCCGCACCTGCGCGCAACTGCGCGGTCAAGGTTTCCAGCGCTACCGCAGCGCTGTCCGCTTCCCGACGTTCACAGCGCCTCTCCCCCACAGCGCGCACTACGGCCCCTGCGGTGCGGCCCAGCAATAGCCCGGCTATGACACCTGGAATCCCAGCGAGCCACAGCAACACAAGTGCCGGACCGGCAACGATGAGAATCGATAGCCCTGCAGCTCTATTCGCACTGCCAGTGCTTGCGGCGCTCGACCCCGTGGAACCAGCACCAAGTCCAATCATGCGCTGCAACCACTTCAGTCCACAGGACACCTCACGGGCACGGCCTGCCAGCGCTCGCGAGCGCACCGCCGCCGAGCTGTCCGGCCAGATAGCGACTGCCGCAGCCGCGCCCCCAATGAGTACGGTCACGCTAAATCCCTCCCCCATAGCTGTTAATCTCCCCGTCTAATCCCCTGACTTTTCCCCCGGGTTATTCCACCGGTTATTCCACCGACTGTTCCCTGCCGACCAGCAATTTCTGCAACGTTTCCCACCCCGGCCCCGGCCCGTCCCGAGCAGTCCAAACCTCCACCACCTCCGGTGGGTTACCGCGCAGCAGCCCGATCTGCGCCAGCCGGCGAACATCAGCGCGTTCGACTACCAACACCACCTGCACCGCAGAGACCAACTGCGCATGCAGCCCGGCGCGACTAAGGCCACCGATCAACCCCAAAGCCTCAAAGCGCGCGACGACATCCCCAATCCGGTTGGCGTGAATTGTCCCTGCCCCACCGCGATGCCCCGTGTTCAACGCAGCCAGCAGATCCACCACTTCGGCGCCACGAATCTCACCGACGACAATGCGGTCGGGACGCATGCGCAACGCCTGCTTCAGCAACTCCTGCTGCCCAATCGCACCGGCCCCCTCCAAGTTGGCGGCTCTGGTCACCAGCTTCACCACATGCGGATGCTGCGGTTGCAACTCCGGAGTGTCCTCGATGCACACAATGCGCTGATCAGGATTAACTTCTGAGAGCATCGCCGCCAATAGCGTCGTCTTTCCCGCACCCGTGCCTCCGGCGACAATAAACGACAGCTGTCCCGCCACGATTCCCCGCAACACCGGCAGAATCTCCGGTGGAAACAGCCCGATATCGCACAACTCCGCAAGCCCGCGACGAGCCGGACGCAGCACTCGCAGGCTAATCTGAGTGCCGGTCGCTGACGGTGGGGAAAGCACCGCATGAACTCGCACACCACAGCCGCCGACACCACCAGGAATATGGCCGTCGGCCCAAGGTTGCGCGTCGTCAAGCCTTCGTCCGCACCGCGACGCGAGCCGCACCGCATACGCGCGCACCTCGCCCTCGTCCGCGAAGGAAATCTCGGCCCGCTCCAGTCCGTTGCCGGCGTCGACCCAGACCTCGCCGGGCGCGGTGACCAGCACATCGCTGACACCCGGGCGGCGCAACAGCGCATCCAACACGCCCGCGCCCACTGTTTCCTCACGAATCGTGCGCAGAATCTCCAACACCTTCACATCGGAGACAACTCCCGCGGTCTCCGCGCGAATGATGTCGGCGACCTCGCTATGCGATGCCACCCCAGGCCGCTCCGCAAGCGCCGTCCGCACCGCCGCCAATAGCCTTACATCATCCATCGCCACCACCGCCGACAAGGGCAAACATCGCTTCCAATCCCCGCGTCAGCTTGCCGACGGTCCCAGCGAGCCCGCCCACATCTATCTCGTGAGCTACTTTCTTGCAGTACTCAATCTCACCAGCAATGGGCAGATCGAGCGCGTACTCAACCTCTTCGACACTGATATCGCGGTGCTGCTGGCACCGAACTACAAGATTTGGTGTGAATCCCGCCTGTGCACAGATGCTCGCCAAGTGCCCAGCGGCTGCGATCGCTCGGACGGAGGTGGGCAGGACTATGCCGGTGTGATCGGCAAGCGCGCCAAGAGTGGTGATGTACTCCACCTGCTTCGGGCAGTCCACGATGACCGTAATTCCGGCATGAATAAGGCAGCTAATGGTGCTGGCAATGTGCCGAACATCGTCGGGTCTGTCGGTTCTGCCGAGTCTGTCGGCACTGTCGAATTTGGTGGCCGCCGAGGCGTGGTTGTAAGCCGTCTCGGGCGTGCGACTGCGAGTCCACGTCAACACTTTCAGCGCGGGTGATCGCGGGCAGGATGGCAGTGCTTCGTAGAGTGCCGCCCCGTCGAGACGGCCATCAGCAGCCGAGAAGTCTTGCCACCTCAGTCCCGGTTCCGTTTCCATCCCGAGCACCAGATCAATACCTCCCGCCAGCGCATCTGCGTCCACCAAGCAGATGGGCCTTTCGCGGGAAAGAACCAATGCACTCGCTGCCGCCGTAATGGAAGCACCAGCACCGCCGACCGCAGGAACCAACATCAGGCACGTTGCCGTGGAATCGGTTGTAGTTGCTGGCACGTTCGGTGCGGGTTCTGTACCTGGTGCTGTAATCACGTCTGCGCTCGCAGGTGACGCTGGGGTGTGTTGGCGGTTCAGGAGGCTCGAGCTGTGTTGGAAATCGGAGAGCCTCGGACCATCCGGACGTACCTCGGCTCGGCCGAGCAGTTCGACAATATCGACGTTATCCGCGGGCAAACTGGCGCTGTAAACAGGAGCTAAAACCTTCGCTACCTGTACATCTTCCGCCTCAGTATCGCTGCGGACCAGGAAAATCGCTCCCTCGCAATGAGGCCGCCCGGCTAATCTTCGGGCTGCCGACGCATCAACGAACACCGCTGGTGCCCGACGCCACAGGGCCGATGAAACTCCCGCTCCGGTCGATGCGGGCACTGACGCTGTGGCTGATACTGGTGGTGATGCTGGCGACGATGTCAATGCTTGTGCGGCCACTGGCGCTGCAGCCACAGGTGGCACGGTCTCTTGCACACAGTCACGACCGGTAGCAGCGACTATGAGTGCAACCTCTTCACGCAGCGCTTCATCATCGACAGCGTTGACTACTGGATTTGCTGGAGCCTCGGTTCGCTGAGCCATGGACAGTTTCTTGATTGCCATGGCCATAGCGTGCACTAAAAGGCGGATTCAATGATGCTCGCAAGGGGCCAAAACCTCGCTGTCTGTGGATAATTTTCAGACTGTGGATAACTGCAGAACGCTACGTTGCCCTGGTCTTATGACTGCTGCGCGGCCTCACCAATACAAGTTAGTGGCTGCGTTTATGTCAAAAATGGCACGAAAAAGGCCTGAAAGTGTCATAAACTCGCACAGTTTCACATGTGCAGCCCGCATTTTTACTACATGCCCCTCAACATTGGGCCAAAAAAGGGGCGACGCCCCGCGCCGGGGGGGGATTGGCGCGAGGCGTCTTTAACCGGCTCGGGGGGGGATTGAGCCGGGGCGGCCTCGCAGTCTGTTTCTAAAAAGAACTAGAAGGGGCCAGCCACGTCCAAGTATTACATATCCCGAGGAATCTGCAAATACCTTTTAAAGGATTTAATGCCCAATATGTTCGATGTCACGATATTCGATGTCACGTCTCCCCGAGCCCGACATCCATGGGTAAGCTCAGAGTCTATGAACACCGGCGAGAACAGGGCTTCAACAACGCCGCAGCCGCACGTTTCTACGGACACACGCATCACGGAAGATGCCCCCGCCACCGCTAACTCTCGCGTCGCTGCGTTCTTTGACCTGGATAAAACCATTATTGCCAAGAGCTCGGCATATGCGTTCAACAAGCAATTCCTCGAGCGCGGCATCATTTCGCCGACGGACATGTTGCAAATGGCACTCAGTCACGCCCTGTACATGTCACAGGGACACGATGAGGCGCAAATGGAGGCCACGCGCGAGCAGTTTTCCGCTCTTATCGCTGGTCACAGCGCCAGGGAACTGCGCCAGGTCGCGATCGAAACCCTAGAGCAGAACATCACGCCGTACATCTACGCCGAGGCCTTGGAGCTCATTCGTGAACACCGCGCACGGGGGCATCAGGTGTTCATTATCTCGGCATCGGCTCGGCAGATTGTTGAGCCCATTGCGCAGGCACTCGGTGTCTACAACGTGGTGGCCACCGAGCTGGAGGTCCGCGATGGGCTCTTCACGGGTGAAACGGAGTTCTTCTGCCGAGGCGAAAACAAGGCTGTGCAGATGCGTCGGATAGCGGAAAAGCGCCAGTTCAACCTGGCCGAATGCTTTGCGTACTCGGATTCCATCACTGATGAGCCCATGCTGGCTGCAGTCGGCCATCCCGTTGTGGTCAATCCCGATCGCGCTCTGCGCAAGATTGCGGCGGAGCGTGAGTGGCCTATGCGCCAATTCCGGAATCCCGTCCCGCTGTTTCGCGCGCCGTCGAAACGCAATGCTGCAATTCTTGCCGGCGTCACACTGGCGCTTGGCGCGGGTGCGACGCTGTTGGCACTGCGCAAAAACGACGACGAGCCAAAGGCCGACTAACCCACCATCCGGCAGGCAGACCGTCCACCCGGCCCGTCTACACCGCTTCGGCGATACCGCGCGCTTCCACGGCACCGGCCTTCAGCCCCTCCAGGTGCAGGAGAATCCACGCACGCAGGCCATCGGCGCTTCCCGACGCGAATCCCTCTGCGGCCTCGAAATACTCCTGGCGGTGGCGGGTCCAGTAGACCTCGGGCACGGCCAAGCCACGCGGATCCAGGCCGGTTGCGACAGTCGTCAGCCGCGAGGCGGCGCGGGCGATGATGCCGTTGTGGTACTCAAAGGGGCGCAGAGTCAGCAGTTCACCGTGCACAATCGCCGAGAGCACACCAGCATGGATCTGGCTGCGGCCAGTGATGAAGTCACCGAGCACGTGCAGACGCTGCTCCTTCATCGCAGACGAGAGCTTGTCGTCACCGACTGGACGCCCGGCTTTCATCCGTGCCTCGGAACCGTCTTCAGTCTCACCTGCGGGCGATGCGTTCAACGCAAACTTGGCCAGCACCTGCTGCGGAGCGCGCTGCCACACGCGGGTGGTCTCACCAATTGACTCCGGGGAAATGGTGTCGGCAACCCGAAGGGCTGCTGCGAGTACGGGATCGGTGATGTTGCCGTCGTCGGGAAGCGATGGCTCGCCGCCTTCTAGCCACGCCGATGCCCGAGCGCCACGAAGGACCGACTCGGAGCCGGTGACGTTGTGCTTGCGCAGGTTGGCCTTGTGCCGGTGGACGGCCTGGATGGCCTTGGCCGAGACATCAGCGGCATGTGCAACGCCGTCGAGCTGCCACAGGGGCGCAAGGGGGTCCTTGGGGTCAAGCTGCGGGATAGCAGCGGCGGGAGCGCTGTCAGCTCCATCGGCACCCGATTCAGATGCCTTCGCCCGCGCTGCCTCACGCTCTGCGCGCTTCTTCGCCGACACGGAGGATACCCCCAAGCTCATGCCAGCCAGGCCACCCTTTCCGGCACCAGCGCCATTGCCAACACCATTGCCAGCATCGGCACCAATTCCATCGGCTCCACGCACGTTCTCAGGCTGATTGTTCATATCCCACACCCTAATTCTTCACCGCTAAGTAAGTGACAAACTTATATAGAAATGGTCAAAGATGAGAAAAACTTCAACGAGTTCTTGGCTTTTTCGCCCTTGTGGCGCGCTCTCCCCACAATGAGAGGTAGTATGGCAGTTTGTAACTGCAGTTTTAAAGTTTCAAACCATCTTTTCCAACCATCTGCGTAGGAGGAAGTACACGTGAGCAACGACGATACGAAGGGTCTCTTTACCGACGGCACCGAACCGCGTGTTACCGCTATCCCGCTGAGTGATGTGGATAGCAACGCTTCGGGCGATGCCAGCATCGGCCAGCTCGTGTCTAATGCTTCTACGCAGATTTCCGCTCTGGTTCGCTCTGAGATTGAGCTGGCCAAGGCTGAAATTGCTGGCGAGGCTAAGAAGGGTGCAGTTGGCGGTGGCTTCTTCGCGGTTGCCGGCGTCGTCGCGCTGTACTCCTCGTTCTTCTTTTTCTTCTTCCTCGGCTGGCTGCTGGATCTTTGGCTGCCGACCTGGGCTGCATTCCTCATCGTTTTCGTTCTGATGCTGGTCATCGCCGGTGTCGCGGCGCTGCTGGGTCTGAAGAAGGTCAAGTCGATTCGCAAGCCGGAGAAGACCATCGAGTCGATGCAGGAACTGAAGGGGGTCGTGCCGTCGGGGTCGGCGAAGAAGTCTTCGCAGTCGAACGGTATGTACACCTAAAGGCTTAAAAAGAAATTGGGCGGGACTTGTTGGTCTCGCCCTTTTGTCTTATTCAGTCCCGGTTTAAGCCCTTCGGATAAGGTATTTCCTCTCATGACCTCCCTTAGCGATTCTCTCACTGGCCCCTGGCGTCATCGTCTCATTCACGTCCGCGGCCAGCGCCTACACATCGCCGAGTGCGGCCGCCCCTCCGATCCGCTCGTGTTGTTTATTCACGGCTCGACTGGCGGTTGGTTTGAATGGCGCGAGGTTTTGCCACTGCTTAACGACGACTCGGGCGACCCCCTCCCCGTTCACGCGGTGGCTATCTCTATGCGTGGCTACGATCAGTCCGATCGCACCCCGAATGGCTACGACCCGTTTGAGGCGGCCCAGGACATTGCCTCGTCGATTCGCTCATTGGGGCACTCGACCGCGCTGCTGGTCTGTCAGGGGTTTGGTACGTGGGTGGCGTGGACGTTGGCTTCGCGGCAGCCGAACCTTGTCGCTGGAATCATTGGTTGTGGTGCTGCGCATCCGAAGGTGTGGCTCAACCAGTTGAAGAGCCCGTGGTCGGAGGACTTCCGCAATAGCCTTGCCCCACTGTTGCGCCGTTCGTGGTGGGACTCACGGCCACGGGTACCGCGGTTGCGCCGCAATAAGTTCAGCACACAGGCAGCTGAGGCTCGCCAGCAGCGGCTCATTGACCGCATCGTGCGCGAGTCCATGTCCACCGCCGGGGAGGGGTTCGCCGAGACCCCTGAAGGGAAACAGACCGCGGAACTCATGGCTGACAGTCTGGCCAGTGGCACACTCCGCCCTGCACTGGCTCACATGAATTGGTGGACGCGACCGGCTCCGGTCGCTTTCCGCAAGTGGTTGAGTGCGATGGAGGGCTCGTCGAAAAGCGATGAGCACACGGTGCTGCTCGTCGGCGAGCAGGACACTCGTACCCCACCTGCGCTCGTGGAGCTCAGCTCCACCCACGTGCGCGTCATCCCGGGCTGTGGGCACTTCCTGCCGGTAGAAAAACCGCAGGCGGTGGTGCAGGCAATCAGAGATCACCTGCACTGGTTGCCGGAGGGATCTTAGGCTCCGGCACGGCTGAAGCTAGCCAGAACTCTCCTGCGGCTGGGGCTGGGGGCTGCCCTGCCCACAGACACACAACTTGCCGCTTACCCCGCCACGCACTCTTGCGTGCTGATGGCCCCGTAGTGATCCATCGCCTCATCAATGTGTGGCTGGACCTCGGCGTGCGTCAGCGCGTAACCAGTCTGGTCATTGTTCACACCGGCACCGAAGACCAAGCCCAGGATCTGGCCCTGCGGCGTAATCAGTGGGCCGCCCGAGTTGCCGTGGCGCACATCTGCCTTCAGAACATAGGACTGACGCTCGTGTCGAGTCGACGAATAAATATCCGGGCCTCGAATAATAATGTTCTCCGTCACGCGCGCAGGCGTGGCTTTAAAGGGGCCGGACTCGGGAAAGCCCAGCACTACCGCGTCATCGCCCGGACGAGCTTCCTGGTCCGCCCACTGCATGGGCTCCAGGGGTAGGTCGGTGGTCCGGAGCAAGGCGACGTCGTCAAGCGGATCGTAGTGCACGACGTTTGCGTCAGCCATGCCGACCACAGTTTCCAGCCGAACAGTGGTGGCGCCGGCGACCACGTGCGCGTTGGTGAGAATCAGATCCGGTGCGATGACAAAGCCCGTGCCCTGCAGCAAGCGTTCGCACTGCGGGGCCTCGCCCAAGACGCGGACGATGGACGGTCGAATACTGTCGACGACCCCTTGTGAAATCACATTGGGGTCGGCGGGTTCATCGGGGACGTTCTGCTTGTAGCCGAATGGCGGAGCGATGGCAGGCATTCCATCATCGCGGAGCTGGCGGAGGATGCCACTGAAGCCGTCACTCCATTCGTCGGGCGCGACCTGGTCAATGAGGTTCATGCCCTTGGACTCACGCACCCAGTCGGCGAATTGTCCGGGCACGGCGGTGGCCAGGGGTACGGCGATCATCCATGTCACTACCAGCGCAGTCACCGACTGCACGATGGCGCCGAGACTCGAATCCAGGCCGACTGCCAACGGCGAGCGAATGGTATTCCGCAGCGACTGCCCCGCCACTGTTCCCACCGCGTGACCAATCAGGGCGAACAGGATCACCGTGCCGAGGCCCAGAAGAACCTTTCCCGACTGGTTCTCGACTTGTGCCATAGCTAGCGGCGCCAAGGGCACACCAATAACCAAGCCCAGGACAACGCCCAAAATAGCCATAATCGACGAGACGGCGCCCTGCTGCCAGCCGACGACAAGCGTGAAAATAAAAATCGCCAGCAGCGCAACGTCAAACACAGCGATTGCAGGCATCATCGTCGGCCTCCCTTCAGTACGGACAGTTTTTCACCATTAGCGGAACGCGCGAGCACCGGCAAAAGTTTCTGCACGTTGGTCTCGTCCCACGGTTCCGACCAGCCGGCCACATCCAGCAAGTAGGACAGCACGCCGCCGGTAAAGCCCCAAACGACGAAGTCACCAACCTTAAATGCCGGCCCTGTCCAGCCGTGATAGCCCAGCATCATGCGGTTGTCCGGATTCGTCAGGTGGCTGATTGGCACATTGAGCACCGATTCCGTCTCTGCAGGGTCGACTACACGCAGCGGATGCGGTGCATGCCAATACGCCAACACCGGATTGACCGCGAAGCCAGTCCGCGAAATGTCAATCGAGTCCAGCACCCGCACCGGCGTCACCGTCTCTCGGTTCAGGCCGGTTTCTTCCTCGGCTTCACGCAGCGCGGTATCGATTTCATCCACGTCCTCGGGATCGACACGACCGCCCGGAAAAGCCATCTGGCCTGCATGTTTACGCAGGGTTGTCGCCCTGTGCGTAAGTACCACGCTGGCATCCTCCGGCCGTTGGTGCGCCTCCGCATCACCGCTGATCAGCACCAACACCGCCGACCGCGCAGGGTTCCGCAATGGTTTCTCCTGCGTCGAGGAGTCTCGCCGCAACTTCGCAAACGCGCGCTTCACGCTTGACGACGAAGCGGAGCGACCGGCCACCTGTTGCTCCGAGTGACCTGCCGCGTCTTGGCTGGTGCTGGTGTGGCCCGCCGCGTCATGATCAGCGCTGACTAGATGCGGCGGCAAACTATTGGTCAACCACTTCGGCAGATACAGCCCCGAGCTTGCGTCGCGATTCCACGACTGTCCCTTAGTCACTTCAACGCACCTCGCACGAGATCAGTAATCTGCTGCGCATCGATGAATTCACCGGGATGAATGGTCGCCACCGTGCCATCGGCCTTAAACACCACGGTAATGGGCACAACTCGCGGTAGATTCAACGCTGGTCCGACCACATCGACCGTGTCCGAGTAGGTCGGTAGATTCACTCCGATTTCCTGCAGGAGGGCCTGGCCACGCCCCGCCTCGCGAGCCGCATGCACCGTCACCACCTGCACATCTGGGTTGTCCTTGCCCCATTGCTCGATAAGCGGCAGCTCTTGGCGACACGGCGCACAGTTCCATGCCCAGACATTAAGCACGGTTGGCTTGCCCTCGACGACCTGGCCCATGTCTACCAGTTCCGCTTGGCCGACCTCGTTGCTCTGATCCGCTGAGTCTCCCGACTCTGCCAACAGCGGCAAGCGCACACCGGCCAGCGAGCCACTACCCGCTACCGCCGCGATCTCGTCCTTCGACATCGCTGGCGCCGCCGATGCGCTATCCACCTCATCATCACTGCCGGTGCCACCATTATCAGCACCATTCGCACCGGCACTCACACCAGCTCCAGTCCCACCACCGTCGGCCTCGTCATTGCCACCAGTGGTATTCACAATCGCGAAAACCACCAGCCCCACAATGCTAATCCCCGCGATGAGCAGCGTAATCAGTGATGCCGAACGGTTAACGTCCGCCTGCCGATCCCCAATGTGGCCACCATTGTGACTACGACCGCCCTGCTCATTCACGAAAAGTGCTCCTCGACTAGTCCTGTGTCGCTGTGGTGTTGCGCGCGCTGTGCCCGTCGTCAAGCGCGGAAAGTTCCTCCCCACTGTAGCCGTCATTAAGACCGGCCAGGTAGAGAAGCCATTCTCTGTCGTCTGACTTAATCAACTTCTCCGCAGTCTCCGGCTCCGCCGGACCCGCGACGCCATACGACGGGCAATCCGCCGCCAAGAAGCACGCCCCGCACGCCGCCCGGCGCGAATGGCACACCCGGCGCCCGTGGAAAATCAGCCGGTGCGAAAACCACGTCCACTCCGCGCGCGGCAGCACCTCCATCATCTCGTGCTCCACGCGCACCGGATCTTCCTGCTCCGTGAGGCCCATGCGCCGCACCAGACGCCCAAAATGCGTATCGACGGTCAACCCCGGCACCCCAAAAGCATTCCCCAGCACCACATTTGCTGTCTTTCGCCCTACGCCCGGCAGCTTCACCAGCTCCTCCAACGTGCCCGGGACCTCGCCGCCGTGCTGCTCCATCACGCCCTGCGCAAAACCGATGATGTTCGCGGCCTTATTCCTATAGAAACCCGTCGGCCGAACGAGCTCCTCGACCTCCTCCTGATTCGCAACCGCCAATTCGGCCGGGCTGGGGTACCTAGCGAACAGCGCCGGCGTAGTCATATTCACCCGCGCATCCGTGCACTGCGCCGACAGAATCGTCGCCACCGCGAGCTCATACGGATTACGAAAGTCCAGCTCACAGTGCGCATTCGGGTACGCCACCGCCAGCGTGCGGTTAATCCGCCGCGCACGCCGCACCATGCCCAGACGCGTCTCTTTCCCCCGCGCCGCCGGATGCGCCCCCACCGCCCGACGCTTCTTCGACGTCAGGGATCCCTCCGGGTGTGTGGGTTGGAGTTTGCTCGTCGCCTGGTGCTTGCTTATCTGGTGCTTGCTTATCGACGATGCCTTGCCGGTCGTATCCATGGTCGTAGTGTATCGGCTACCCCGGATTGCAATTCGCGTGCGCACCTTTTCGTCATACCTTTCGCGGACGGGATCCTTAGGTTCACCAGAGATGCGGATGCAATCAGTTGAAGCTCGGGCGCAATCGGTCAGAAAAGTCGAAAAGGTCACGTCCAACCACAACTTAGAACACCGTTAGCTCATTGCTATTTAGAAATACACAGTTCAGCGGCTTTTCACCAGAATTCCCCACAGACGCAGTGGCTCTTTTGCTACAGTGGTGTTTATCACATCTTGGTGACGGCGTAGTTTTTGGGATGCATCTATAGAGGCGATTTTGTCGTGAAATTCGTCCAGGGATGAACCTGCCTTGAAAGCTGGCAGCGGCGTTACCGGGAAAGACCGAAAGTAGTGGGACTAGTGGGACGGGGCAGCTTCTCTTCCCGTTTGACCACTGCAATCTGTAGTCGAGTGTTAATTTGGTGGCCGCTGGCCTGTATTTACGGTGGTTAGTGGCCCAAGACAGGAGAATTTTACCGTGGATGACGTCAAGGAGATTCTCTCCCGGGCCGGTGTATTTCAGGGAGTCGACCAGGAGGCTGTGCAGGCCTTGCTCGGTGAGCTCGAGACGGTTCGCTTCCCGCGTGGAACCACCATCTTCAATGAGGGTGAGCCGGGCGATCGGCTCTACATCATTATTGATGGCAAGGTGAAGCTGGCTCGTCGCTCAGCTGACGGTCGCGAAAACCTGTTGACCATCATGGGCCCGTCCGACATGTTCGGTGAGCTCTCCATCTTCGACCCGGGCCCGCGCACCTCTTCGGCGGTCTGTGTCACCGAGGTTTCCGCCGCATCCATGAGCGCTGACCAGCTGCAGGAATGGGTCGGGTCACACCCGGATGTTCCGGCCCAGCTGCTGCGCATGCTGGCCCGCCGTCTGCGTCGCACCAACAATTCGCTGGCTGATCTCATCTTCACCGACGTCCCAGGTCGCGTGGCTAAGTCCCTGCTTCAGCTCGCTAATCGCTTCGGCGTTCAGGAGGGTTCTGCTCTCCGTGTGAACCATGACCTGACCCAGGAGGAAATCGCACAGCTCGTCGGCGCCTCCCGAGAGACCGTTAACAAGGCTCTTGCAGAGTTCGCCCACCGCGGCTGGATCCGTCTTGAGGGCAAGTCCGTGCTCATCTCCGATACAGAGCGTTTGGCTCGACGCGCACGCTAGCTAGTTGCGCTTGTGGCGTTTGCGGCGTTTGCGGAGCTGCCCAAACGACTCACATCCCGCAGCCTCTGCTTTTGGTTCCTCGGTTCCCGTAGGAGCACATAAAACGCATGAGGCTCGCGGGATTTTTGTTGTCTTCCCCGCTTGGCCTGGCATGCTGGCCTGGCATGCCAGCCCCACCCCACCGGCCGAATTATGGCCAATTTTGGCGCACTTATCGATGCTTCCCGTCGATGCTTCCCGCTTTTCTGCCACTCATCGACGCATTCCCGGCACCTATCGATGCACCATTCACCGATTTCTCCCCGCATCAATCACTTGTCGATGCGCTGTTCACTTATGCGTGCGCTATAGCTCATCGACAAGTGGATACCTCATCGATAAGTGATTGAGCTGACCCCCGACGAGGACAACCCACCCCAAAACCGCCCCCGCCCAAACAAAAAGCGCGCAACCTGCACAACTGCAGGTCACACGCCCTTTTTCAAGCGACAACCCAAGCCCAAGCTCTACCTAGGACCAACCCAAGCTCAACCTGAGACCACCCCAGCCCAGCAACCGGCCGAAGCCGCAGCCGAAGCCAAAGCCCAGCAACTACTCCCCGTGATCGCGCAGGTAGCGCAGGGTCACACGAGTCGACTGCTCAGCAGCATGACGCAGCACCGGATCAACATCGGTGTAAATCTCATCCACAATCTGGTCGACCGTAGCCTCGTCGCCCAGCTTGGCAACGGCGTCCTTCACCTGCTGCAGGCGCAGCTTACGACGCTCAATGTACTTCTGCGTCATTACAGTGATGTCCGGCAGGTCAGCACCATGACCGGGCAGCAGACGTACGCCCTTGCCGCGCGTATCCAGCATTTCCAGGGTTTCCATGTACTTACCCAGGTCGCCGTCGGTCTCAGAGATCATAGTCGTGTGGCGGCCAGCGATAGTGTCACCGGTAACGATGCCTTCAACATCGTCCTCGCCATCACCAGTATGGATGAAGTAGCAGACAGAATCAGCGGTGTGACCAGGGGTTGCCACGACCTCAATCTGCGGAGTCACTCCGTCGAGGACGATACGTTCGCCGTCGACAAGCGGATCCTGACCTCCCGCACAGTACTGAGACTCCAGCTCTCGAATCGGCGCGCCGGTGAGCTGGCGGAAACGCGCGGCGCCATCAGCATGGTCGCCATGACGGTGCGTCAGCAGAATCAACGCGACGTCACCGGCATAACGCTGGAGGACGTTCAGGTGTCCCTCGTCCTCCGGACCCGGATCGATGACAATGCTGCGGCTATCCCCCTCAGCCTTAATAACGTAGGAGTTCGTACCTTCCAGCGAAGAGTAGCTGGGATTCGGGCACAGAACGACGCCCACAGACTGAGAAATCTGACGCAGTTGGCTATACGCAGGATGCTCCATGTCCTCTATCCTACGTGGTTGCGCAATCCGGGGAGCGCGCCACGTCCTCCAAATCGACTCATTTGGGTGTAAGCACGCTTCACGACGCCCCGGAGAACGCAACATCCTCGCTGCTTGCAGCAGCAAATACAGCAGCTACTGAGCTACTTCAACGATGATTTCTACTTCCACGGGAGCGTCCAGCGGAAGCTGATTTACACCCACTGCCGAGCGAGCGTGCTGGCCGCGCTCTCCGAAGACGTCGCCGAAGAGCTCCGAGGCTCCGTTGATAACGCCCGGCTGACCAGTGAATCCGGCGGCGGAATTGACGAAGCCGACGACCTTCACGATGCGGGTGACATTGTCGAGACCAACCTCGGCATCGACTGCGGCCAAAGCGTTAAGGGCGCAGGTGCGTGCGGCCTCCTTAGCCCCCTCAGCAGTGACCTCTGCGCCGACGTGGCCGACGTGGGTGAGCTCGCCGTTAACGAATGGGAGCTGACCGGAAGTGAAAACAAGGTTGCCCGTGCGCGTTGCGGGTACGTAGGCCGCAACTGGCGCGGCAACGGCAGGCAGGGTAAGCCCCAGGTCCTCGAGGGCCTGGGAAGGAGTGCGAGATTCAGAGTTGCTCATTTAAATTAAGCCTTTCCACGGCGACTAGGGCCGGACGAATAAAGTTAGTCAGCCTTTGGGCGCTTGAAGTAACCAACGTGGTTTTCGCCGGTCGGGCCGGGGAGAACGGTGACGAGTTCCCAGCCGTCCTCACCAAAGTTGTCCAGGATGGCCTTGGTGTTGTGAATGAGCAGCGGTGCGGTGAAGTATTCCCATTTAGTAGTCATGGGAGCTACTTTATCTGTCCCCCAGCCTCGCGCGCTGGGGGTTCAGTTTTACTTCGGTCTAAGTTGGGTTTTTACTTAGCCAGCTTTGCCTTGCGCTGAGCTGCGTACTGCTCAGCGTAGAAGTCGGCCCACGAAGTAATTTCCGGGTGCTCGCGCAGCATTGCGCGGCGCTGACGCTCGGTCAGACCACCCCAGACGCCGAACTCGACGCGGTTATCCAGAGCGTCGGCACGGCACTGCAGAACCACTGGGCAGTGGCGGCAGATAACGGCGGCTTCGCGCTGTGCGGCGCCGCGAACGAACAACTTATCCGGGTCAATATCGCGACACTTAGCGCGCGGGACCCACTCCTGGCGATCGCGGAAGCTCTCTACACCGAGCTCGTATTCTGGCGTAGTAGCAGTGCGGTTGCGATCTGGAATCGTGGCGGTCATTGTAGCCTCCTCGTGCCTGCGATTTTCGTTATTTCGAAATAGTTTCAACTAAATAGTGCTGAAATTTTGTTGTAAGTCTATTCACACCACCCAAATAATGTCGATTGGGTCACACTAGGAGGGTGGACGTGGCGCAGCTCTAAATATAACGATGCAGGTGGGGCAACTTTTTCCAACAAAAGCACGGGGGTGATTTGCGTCACTATGAAAATCTTTTTCCGGAAACTACTACACGACGAGTTGCGCGGTGTTGTAAAGGCATTCGTAGCGCCCCTCCCCGCTCGCCAGGCGTTTTACTGGACTCCCCGGGCATGTCACTAGGTGGATTTTCGAAAACCTACTTCGGCTCAATCCGCCCTACCTTGTAGTGTGATTGCTGTGAATAAAGGTTCGACGCTGTTCAAGCTCTCCGTTGCCACTGTGTTGGCAGCGTTGATTATGGCCAGCGCCCTCTTTCCTCTTGTGGGCGGCTCGGCCTACCTCGTTGCGCGCACGGCTGATGAATTCGCGTCGGCGTCGCGGTCGGTGATTTCTAAGGACGCACCAGGGGTCACCACTATTACGGATCGTAATGATCAGCCAATTGCGTGGCTCTATGATCAGAGGCGGGTTAATGTGCCGTCGGAACGCATCTCGCCAGCTATGAAGGACGCACTGGTCAGCGTGGAGGATAGGCGCTTTTATGAGCACTCTGGTGTGGACTGGAAGGGTACTGCTCGTGCGGCGGTAAAGAACTTCATGTCTCAGTCGGTGCAGGAAGGCGCCTCCACGATTGAGCAGCAGTTGATTAAGAACCACACGCTGCTCGTGGACGCGCAGTCGGAGTCGGAGCGCCGCGCTGCTACTGCCACGGATTATGGCCGCAAGATCCGCGAGATTCGCATCGCGTTGGATCTGGAAGATGAGCTGACGAAAGACGAGATTCTGACCAAGTATTTAAACTTGGTCCCCTTCGGCAATGGCGCTTTCGGCGTGGAAGCTGCAGCTCAGACCTACTTCGGCATTCCCGCGTCCGATCTGAATGTTCCGCAGGCCGCTCTGCTCGCGGGCATGGTTCAGCAGTCTTCCGGGCTCGATCCGTATACAAATCCGGAAGGTGCGCATGCACGGCGTAACGACGTGCTTGCGGCTATGGAATCCACGGGGGCAATTGGCCCGCAGGAGGCTCAGGACGCCAAGGCAGCTGATCTCGGTATTCTTCCGGAGCCTCAGCGCCTGCCGCAGGGTTGCATCGCGGCGGGCGATCGCGGTTTCTTCTGTGACTATGTGGTCTCTTACCTGGAGAACCACGGTATTGATGCCGAAAAGCTGAAGCGCGGTGGCTTCCATGTGAAGACCACACTGGACCCGCGTGTGCAGGACAGCGTGCAGGAGTCTCTGCGTCAGCAGGCGTCACCGACTGCGGATGGCGCAGCTGAGGTTATGAGTTTGCTTGAGCCTGGGGATGACTCCAGGAGGTTGCTCGCGATGGCGTCGTCACGCGTATACGGCCTCGATGCGGAGCAAATGCAGACCGTGCAGCCGCAGCCATTTACGCCGGTAGGCAATGGCGCGGGCTCGATTTTTAAGATTTTCGCGGCAACGTCGGCGGTGGAAAAGGGGCTGGGTATTGATACCCACTTCCCGGTGCCGCGTCGTTATGAGGCCTCCGGGCTGGGCACCGGTGGCGCAGAGGGCTGCCCGCCGGGCCTGTACTGCGTGGAGAACGTAGGCAGTTTCCCGCAGTCGATGTCACTGCGTGAGACGCTCGCGCGATCACCGAATACTCCTTTTATTCAGATTTCGGAGCTGGTCGGCGTTGATGGCGTGATGGACATGGCAGTACGCCTGGGCATGCGCTCATACACGGAGCCGGGCAGTTTCGATGGTGAGTCCTCGGTGGCGGACTATGTCTCGGAGCACAAGCTCGGCTCGTTCGTGCTGGGTCCAACGTCGGTGAATAACCTTGAGCTGTCCAATGTCGCTGCCACCCTGGCCAGTAATGGCCGCTGGTGCGAGCCCTCTCCAATTGAGTCGATCACGGACTCCAAGGGCAATGCGGTCAAGCTGAATGTGCCACCGTGCGAGCAGGCGGTGGAGCCGGGGGTTGCGCACGCAATCGCTAATGCGCTCAGCAATGATGCCACCGATGGCACTGCGAAGGATGCCGCGAAAGAGCTGAATTGGGACGGCCCAGTCGCGGCTAAGACCGGTACCACCGAGTCGAACCAGTCCGCGGCATTCCTGGGCTTCACCGGCGGTCTGGCCGGATCGGTGTACGCCTACAACGACACCCCGACTGTCACGGAGCTGTGCACGTCACCGCTGCGGCAGTGCCCAAGCGGCAACCTCTTTGGTGGTCGTGAGCCCGCGCGGACATGGTTTGGTGCAGTCGGCCCGGTTATCGAGGACTATGGCGGAAAGAACCTCCCCCCATTGGATTCGGACTACGGCCTGGGCACCTCTATCACCCAAATGCCGAATGTGGTGGGCATGCAGAAGGCCGAGGCTCGGGAGACCCTTAAGAAGGCTGGCTACAAGGTAGAGGAACGCACGGTGTCCCGCACGGGTGAGTCGCGCGGAATCGTGGTCGGGCTGGATCAGCCGCCACTACTTCTTAAGGGGGGCACCGTCACAATCCGCGTGGCCGATGGCACCCGTCGTCCGACCCCGCCACCAGCGCCGTCGCCGCGACCGGAGTCGACGACGCCCCGGCCGGATCCACTACCGCAGTTCCCTCGCCCGAACACTCCACCGGCGCCGAGCTTGCGGGATTTGATTCCGCTGCTGCCGTTCTAAAAGCTGCCGTTATCGAAGCTACGGTTCTAGAAGCTGCCGGTTTAAAAAAATGGCCGCGGCAACTTGCTAAAAGTCACCGCGGCACTGAAACACTGAAGGAACCCCGAGAGGTCGCGCTAGCCCTGCAGGGCAGCCTTAACGGCCTCGGAGAGCCGCTTGCCATCGACCTGGCCAGCGGCCTTTTCCTTTGCCACCTTCATAACCTGCCCCATAATCTTCATGCTCGGCGCGTCATCGCCAGCAACCTCGGCCACGGATTCTGCGACGAGGTTCTTCACAGCGTCGTCGTCAAGCTGTTCCGGCTGGTAACGGGCGAAAACCTCTGCTTCGGCGAGCTCGGCGTCGGCAAGTTCCTGGCGGCCGTTCTCGGCGTACATCTCAGCGGACTCGCGACGCTTCTTGACCTCCCGCTCAATCACACGCAGCACTTCTTCATCGGTGAGCTCGTGCTTGGAGCCGGAGACCTCCTCGGTCTGGATGGCGGCCTTCAGCATGCGCAGCGCCGCAACGGTTTCCTTGTCGCGGGCCTTCATTGCGGCGGTCATATCGGAGACAATTGTGTTCTTCAGTTCACTCATACGCCCTAGATTACCGCTGTAGTTGATAGTGTCTCTGTCATGACATCGCGCGCTTTTTCCAACCGAATTCTGCGGTCTGCCGCAGCTATCGCCACGCTCGGCTTGACGACGTTCATCTACGCGAACCAAATCGAATTGCGCGCATTTAAACTCCACCGCGTTCAAGTTCCCGTGCTGACACCCGGCACACTCGCCCGGGCGGGAAAGCGCGAGGGCGAGTCTTTCCGGATTCTGCATGTCTCCGACTTCCACATGCTCCCCGACCAGAAGTTGAAGCAGAAGTGGGTTGCCAGCCTCGATGCTCTGAACCCTGACCTGGTGATTAATACCGGCGACAACCTGGGCAGCGACAAGGCCGTTCCCAGTGTCCTCGCAGCGCTCGGCCCCCTACTGAACCGTCCGGGTGCCTTCGTGTTTGGCACCAATGACTACTTCGCGCCGCGGCCCGTAAATCCGCTGAAGTACCTGACGGGCAAGAAGCGCAAGCCCTCACGTGTCGAACTACCGTGGCGCGGCATGCGCGCTGCGTTTATCGAGCACGGCTGGCAGGATGCCACCCATGCCCGACTGGAGTTTGTCGCGGGCGGAGTGAAGGTGGCACTGTCCGGTGTGGATGACCCTCATCACGAGTTGGAGGATTATTCGCAGATCGCCGGTGCCCCGAATGCGGATGCCGACATCGCTATCGGCCTGTCGCACTCGCCGGAGCCCCACGTGTTGGATGCTTTTGCGGACGATGGCTACGACCTGGTGCTTTCTGGTCATACCCACGGTGGCCAGGTGTGCCTGCCCGGAGGGAAGGCCATTGTGACCAACTGCGGTATCGACCGCTCGCGGGCCTCGGGATTGTCGCGCTGGACCGAGAAGACGTGGCTGCACGTCTCCAATGGCCTTGGCACTTCCCCCTACGCCCCGGTGCGCCTGTTCTGCCGCCCATCCGCGACCTTGATTGAGATTGTGGAGCGGGATTCGTAGTTTCCAGTTCGTAGTTCGTAGTTCGTACGGGTCCGGTTCGTAGTTCGTAGTCCGTAGTCCGTAGTTCGTCGGGTGCGACAGAGACCGCGACTTGGCCCCGCAGCCTGTTAAGCAGGCGTTTTGCATTCTGACTCAGCGTCGGGCTAAAGTAAGTCCTCGCAAGCACAGCGCTGGAGCTATGCTCTAGCTTGTGTCTGTGGCCTCGGGGTATGGCGCAGCTTGGTAGCGCGCTTCGTTCGGGACGAAGAGGCCGTGGGTTCAAATCCCGCTACCCCGACCATTTAGAACAGGTTGGTGATTTGCACTTTTCAGAAGTGTGGATTGCCAGCCTGTTTTTCTATGCGCATCCTGTCACCCGTTTGTCACCTATTCATCCGTTCGTATGCTGCCAGGTCGATTCCCATCCCCGAATAAGTGGCGTGAATCGCAGTAGTTTCAAGATTTGCATGTCCAGGCCAATATCGGACGGTATTTACCGGCACTTCCCTTCCGAGCCAGTTACAAGCCGCACTATGCCGCAGATCGTGCACAACGAACCGGCCGTCACGACTCCCAAGTTTCGAGCTCCTTTGTCGTCCGCATCAAGCTTCGACGTCTTCGAGAAATTCGAGGTCTGCCCCAAGATTGAGCCATTGCACGGCTCGGACCTCTCGACTCGCTGTCAGCATCCTCGAAAAAATCGAGAACGACGATAGAGCAATCACCATTGAGGAACTCGTTCAGCTGTCCGTTGCCTACCAAGTACCAATTCAGGCAATCGTCACACCGTGGGAATCCTTGGGAATGGAAAAGCGCCCACTACCGTCCGGAGCCGATCGGAACAGTTCCGAAGGGAACATCCAGAAGTGGTTGTTCCATGGCAATTACCCCACATATCCAGACGTCATCACACGAGACGGATCCTCGCTTGAAGGTGCTACCAGCACCTTGATGTCCAGTGCCCCCACCGCACTCAACGAACTAGCGAAATCCCCCACCCCAAAGACTTATTAAAAACTCACGAATGAAGCACTTAAAGGGGTTCAAATTCCGATTCAGGTGGCAATCACTTCATTCATTGATGAGGTTTCACAATGGATCGGATTCGATCCATTTACATACTTCGATGATTTCGAGAACAACTCCCAGTCACTTTGGCCTCCGGATTTGGAAGAACAGCTCTTTGCCACTGAGCTACCTGATGCTGCTAAAAAGCTAGAGTTACTCAAGCAAGCGCATAATACCGTCAAGCACCTACTACACGAAGCCAAAGATGGTCTATTAACAGACCGTCGCTGCACCACGCTGGAATTCCCAGCCTGCGTCGAAGAATGGGTACAGCCTCAAGCGATAAAACTCATAAATTGGACTCGAATTGAATTGGCGATCGAACATGCAATTAAAAAGCAGTAGGCCTCATCAATCAACGGGTTTTCGCAGCTGATACCGTTAGGTTAGATTTAGCCTCACCTAGCGAAGGCAAAGGAAGAATGGAGAACATTTCGCCGTCTGGAAATGGGACGCTCGAATCCATCGCACGGAGAATCGGTGATTTTATACAGGATCGAAATTAACCAGCATCTGGGCCGGGCTAGTTTTTAGGACCGGGTGGTTTGAGTGCCTTCCTGGGTTTGGACCTCTGGTTCGCCTCCGCGCAGCTGACAGGCACGGTGCTGCGGGATATTCCCGTCGATGACTCCGGGCAAGCCTCCGCAACGCAAAGCACCGTGCTCCTGGGGCAGCGGTGCGGGCCTTAAGCGAAGGCATGGCCAACGCCGCGCAGTGGTCGCTCTTCGCCGCCACCGCATTCCTCGCTCTGGGCTTTGTTGGTGCACTTAGGGTTCGCTGTGCTGCGGGGGAGAAGGGTGCCCCCCCCCCC